>JBNKDD010000072.1:0-21230 GCA_050288085.1 Anaerolineae bacterium | reverse complement strand
AAACAATACGCTATCTTGACAAAAAAAGCATGAGCGTTATAATTTCCCCTGATTATGAACCATTTGAATTACTTATATAAGATAAATCTGGTGCTGTCAGTATGTATGTGTCTTAAGCGGGGGCGGAGTTATTCTCGCTTGAGACCGTAGACTTCACGCGTCTTGTTGATTTTTGAGGGTGACCTCGTCTCCGCCGCCTCCAATTGCGGTCAGGTTGAAGATGAGATCGCTCTTTTTTGTTGCGTTATCTTCAGAGCCTCATCTCCAACTCAAAGAACAAAGGATTTCTACACAAAATAATACTCAACAGGAGATAATGAAAATGGCAACTATCTACATACCAACACCACTTCGCCCGTATATAGATAATAACGAGTCGGTCAGCGTATCCGGTAATACGGTTGGAGAGGCGTTGCATGATCTGGTCATGCGCCATCCCGGTCTGGAAAACCAGCTTTTTAGTGATGGCAAGTTGCGTAGTTTTATTCATATATTCTTGCACGAACAGGATATCCGGTTCCTTGATGAGAACGATACACCCATTGCAGAAGATGATGTGATAAGAATTCTCCCGTCGATTGCAGGTGGAGCTGCTTTTCCGCCTGAATCTTTTGTGGTAACGGAAAACAACATCCGGCTGCTCTCCCTTGATGCCGTCCAGCAGTTGCAGCAGGAGTCAGGATTATCACGGCGCGAAGTTGAATTGGCGGCATTGGAGGTAGGTGTGTTGCCCCGCCGCTATCTACGGAGCTATGGCACGGTTGGCCTGGAAGGTCAGATCAAGCTCCTGAATTCAACCGTCGCTGTGATTGGCTTAGGCGGTCTGGGCGGCGGTGTCGTTGAAGGACTCGCCCGTATGGGAATAGGCCGGATTGTTGTTGTGGATGGCGATACCTTTATCGATCACAACTTCAATCGCCAACTGCTCAGTAAGGAGTCAGCTGTTGGACAGTCCAAAGCAGAAGCAGCCAAAGCACGAGTCGCAGAAATCAACGTGTCTGTTGAGGTGATAGCCCACACAACCTACCTTACCCAGGAGAATCTGGCCGAGATTCTCACGGGAGTTGATGTAGTGGTGGATGCCCTGGATCGCCTGCCAACTCGCCTGATGTTACAGGAAGGGGTTCAGCAGCTTGGCATTCCCCTGGTTCATGGCGCGATTGCCGGATACATGGGTCAGGTCATGACCATTTTCCCCGAAGACCTGGGGTTATGCGCCTTGTATGGAGATGGGGACGTACCGGCCCAGGGCGCAGAGGCCGAACTTGGCTGCCCGGCTGCCACTCCGATGATGGTTTCCGCGTGGCAGTTGCAGGAAGTGCTGAAAATCCTGCTGGGGACGGGGAAATTATTACGCGGGCGTATGTTGTTCATGGATGCAGAGTCAGGGTCGGTGAATATTCTAAAAGTCGGTCCAGGCTAAACCAAGATGAGGGGCTGGCAAACAGTCCCTCTCCCTTTGAATAAATAAGCTCGATGTAGGTTCATCATCCGGCTGACCGTAGGTCAAGCGAGATTTACTGGAACTTTTTCACAAGGGTGTTCCAGCCGATTCCCGAAACGCCAGCACATATTTAAATCCTGCGCGAAAAGGTGCCTCAGGCGCATGCTGCATGGCTGGTTACCATGTAGCTGATTCAGCTCATTTCCTCATGGTCGGAAGCTCTCTAGAGCAGCAGATCAACTCACCTCGAGTCTTATTTTCATCCTCAGTTCTATCCAGATGCATGTTAGAAGATTGGAGTGCCTTATCACCCGCGGTACAGTCAGCCGGTCGATAGTCTTGCACTTTGTTTCAGTACCTGACGAATACTCTCACCCAGCTCGAGTGGGGAAACTGCAATCGCTGTAAAAAGTGTCAGCCTACCATAGCGGAGACGAATCCACGTCATAACGAGCAAGATTCCGAGCACCATAGCCAGAAGACCAATCAGGCCACCTTCTGGCCCGAACGCGCCGCCCGTCCATATCTCCTGGCCACCTTGTTCGTCGATGGCAATGAGCGTTGTAGCAAAATCCCTGCTGCCACTAACCGGGAAGCCAAAAATGTATCCCTGAAAAAAGTTCCAGGCGAAATGTATCCCGATTGAAGTGGCAAGACTACCAGTCAGCACATAGGCCAACCCCAGCCAGATACCTGCCAGCACAATATTAACCGAGCTGACAACGGTTGCGTTAGGAAGAAATGCATGGGCCACCCCGAAAAGGATCGATGTTAACAACCAGGCAATCACTAATGCCCGTCTTGCCCCGATATCCTGAAGATTAAGGGCTTCAGCAAGGTTCAACAGCAGGTATCCACGGAATGCCAGTTCTTCGACAATGCCAACGATGAGCATGAGGAAGAATGGCAGAAGTATCGCCAGCAGGAAAGGTTGGCCAACATATTCAACGCGGAAGACTTCTTCTATCGTGATCCATCCGGCAGCCAGTTCCACCAGGAATACGATGGTCATTAACGCTGCGCCCAACAGCACTCCAAAGCCAAGATTGGCCCACCAATCAAACTTCAAATAGATACCAGTGTTGGAGAACGGGCGCTTATCCAGGACCTGAGTAGCCAACCTGATCACTACCGCTGCCGCGAAATACAAAAGAAGTTTGTTGATAGTTGGGGAGGGCTCTCCTCCACCCACTGCATAGAAAGGTATTCCAAATACGAAGGTCAAAGCGGCAGTGCCCAGCACGGTGATAAGGATCCGCCACAAGCCACGTATGCGATTTTGTTCGAAGTTCCATATCACACCGGTGATAGATCGGGCAAATGGATTTGCGGACATGTTCTCTTTCTCCTGGTTCATAATCAATTGCTCTGGTGTGCCAACATGGTTTCAGATGGGCTGCCAGGGCTCCGTTCTGTCTAACGAGACCACATTATGGTTGGCCAGCGGCTTGTTACAGTCTCCGCAGTATCAGCACCAGCGCCGGTATGAAAAATACCAGGGGCCAGATGCGATCCACCGATGTGGGCTTGTACGACTGCTCCAGTGCACTTAAAAGACTCTGAAGTTGTGCTTCATCCAGCCAGTTTCCTCGCACCATCACACCAGCCCTGTTACGAACATGAGCTGCATCCTCAAGAGGATTTGCTTCCAACAGGATCAGATCGGCCCTTTTGCCTTCTTCAACGGTTCCGAAATCATCCAGTTTCCCCATCGCTTCAGCGGCATTGCGTGTGCCAGCTTCCAGTGCCTCATAAGGAGTCAAACCGGCTTCAACCATGTAATCCAATTCATCCAGCAGCGAGAAGCCCGGCACCACATACGGATTATTGGCATCGGTTCCCAGAAGGAAACCTGCCCCCTGCGCATGCAGAATCCCGGTCATCTCGGTATTGAGCTCTTTTATCCGTTCAGGATAGTATCCCTCATAAGTAATACTGCTCATTGCACCGGGGCGTGACATATAGCGCCATAAGAGTTTGCCCATCGGGGAAACATAGGCCATTTCCGGGCGCTGCTCCAATAGATACAGTTCATCATCTGGAACATGCATCGGGTAAACAGCGAGCGTTGGACAGTTCCAGACGCCCTGTTCGCGGGTTACGTCAGCATAAGTGCTGAGGCTGTCTGCGGGGATACGGTATGCCGCCTTATCCGGGTCAATGTAACCGGACAGATGCTCGATCGTAACCTGCCCACTTACCAACACCACATCCAGGTCTACCTGGGCAGGGACATGTCCAACCACGTCAATGTTGTTTTCCTGTGCAGCCTGAACAATGGCGGTATAGGTTGGCAAATCGAGGTTATCATACACCTTGATAAAATCATAACCCTGCTCGGCCTGCCGTTTTACATCAGCCGCTGCGGCTTCAGGCGTTTGATAGACCGGCATTAGCGGCATGCGAGGGGGTGGCCCTTCCATGATCGGCCCGGTCGTATACAAAGTAGGGCCAAAGAGTTCCCCCTTTTCGATCTGGGCGCGCATCACCAGATGATCAGGATAACCGAAAAATCGCAGAGCCCCTTCCCCACCCCACATATTACGCACGGTGGTGACTCCATTGGCGACATAGAGCAGGAGTTCATTTGTTTCCCGGAGGTGAACATGCATATCCACCAGTCCAGGCATGAGATACCGACCAGCACCATCAACGATCAGGGCCTCTTGGGAAATAGTAATTTCATCCAGGTTACCCACTTCAACAATGATCCCATCGCGCACGATCACTGTTTGATGTTCTATCACCCGCTCGCTATCCATTGGAACAACTGTCACATCTACAAAAGCAACACTGTCATTCCTTGCTGATTGAACTTCGCTGGATGCAGCCAGTATATAAGGCTTATGCAGGCTAACGAGGCCATTGTTTGTCATTACCAGTAGGCCAATTCCAATGAGACTGAACAGTCCAACGAGCAGATAGGTCCACATGTTTTGCTTCTTCATTTGCTTATTCTTTACCATTACTTAGATCGCATCCTCCCGGATACGCAGATAGTCGCGCCCGCCTAGATCTGTGCCAAACGAGAGCTTGAGCGCGTCTTTAGCACAGACTGTGATGCAGGTCTGGCACAGTGAACATTCCGTTGAGAGCACGCGCGTTCCGTCGTGAATATAGTCCGGGATGCGAATATCCATCGGGCACATCTTGATGCAAGCGTTGCAGTCGTTGCACTTCTCCTCATCACCCTGGATCTTGAGCAGCGAAAAACGTGATGTGATCTTGAGTGGAACGGAGACCGGACAGATGTACTTGCAGAAGGCGCGGTTATCCTTCAAAGCGACAGCGAGAGCGCTGCCAACGGCATAATACAGCAGGTTGCCGATCAGGAACCAGAGTACGGCCTGCGAACCGGTGGTCGAGGGGCGGGCGGCAAAAATGAACCAGGCTATCAGCACACCACCGACACTCAATATAAAGTGCAGGTAACGAAGCCATCCCCATTTACCGGGAAGCCGCCCGGCAGGTCGCTTGTAGGGCAGCAGGTCCAGCACCATCACCGTCCAGCAGGCCCAGCCACACCACAGCCGACCAAAGAACAAGGGACCAAAGATCTTCGCCACCAGGTAATGGACTACCGCTGCCTGGATCACCCCGGACAGCAGCCCAATTGTGACACCTTCGAGCTGGACGTTCTCCTGCCCGATCAGCCCGGTGCCGACCAGCAGATATCCACCAATCAACAGAAGGGACAACCTACGGCCAAGCGGTTTCTTCTTTTTTGGCAATGCCGCATACAGGCCAAGTCCGACCCCCAGGGCAATGCCCAGATAGCCGAAATGGGCAAAGGCCTGCCAGTAGCCTGATAACATCCACAGCACACCACCGAGTATCAAGAAAGCCAGCATCGCCAGCAGGGGGACTGTCAGCTTTTTTTTATCCAATGAAAGTTCAGGTAGCATTTTTTTGCATTCTCCACTATACTGTATTCACACATATATGATATATCAACTATATGATATGTCATATATGACCTTTGTACCAGGATATTCTGTCACCAGCACCCATGATAATTGTCACCTCACACCGGAGGAGAATATGTCTCTGAAATACGCTATCCTGAGCATTTTGAACATTACCCCCATGACGGGCTATGACCTGAAACACGAAGCCTTTGACGCCACTGTGCAGCACTTCTGGCCTGCCGACCAGGCGCAGATCTATCGGACGCTGAACCGTCTTTCCGACGACGGCTGGGCGGAATTCCATGTAGAACAGCAGGAAGACCGCCCCAACCGCAAGGTGTATGCCATCACCGATGCAGGCCGGGCGGCCTTGAAAGAATGGTTGTTGTCCGATCAGGAACCACCGGTTCTTCGAGATCCATTTCTGATCCAATTGTTTTTTGGAACAGACCTGGCGAACGACGATTTGCTGGCTCGGGTTGAAAAGCAGTTGGCAGCCCATCGCGCCCAGCTCGACGTCTTTCACCAAGTTCCTATCCTGCCCCGAGAAGAAATTCCAGGTGATCGGTGGTTAGCCCTTCAATACCTGACCCTGGACTTTGGCATTGCCCTGGAAGAGACTTACATCGCGTGGCTGGAGAAATGCCGGGAAACTATCGGAAAGCTGCCAGATCTCAAGTAACATCTCTTTCTCACCCAACAGGCTTGTGAGCAACGATCACCTCAGATGGGGCTGTACCCCCAATGAACTGACGCTTAACGTCACGAAACCCGGTTTGCTTCACAATGCCTTGCAGCAAACTATGCAGAATAAAATACGAGAACTCGAACAGGTCATTTTTAAATACCAGAAGATGAAGCAGTTTTTGACCAACTATATAGCGTGTGGCTGCCGGACAATTGAAGAGTATTTAACTACTCAAGATCCACCTGATGTGCAGATCAATACAAACTTGCCGGCAACAGAACCTGCTCCCAACAGCTCGTGAGCACGGGCGGCTTCAGCAAGGGGCAGGCATTCTGCGATAATGGGCCTGATCTTCCGTTTGGCAAGCAGCTCGAATAATGCAGCCATATCCTCGCGAAACCAGTCTGGCCGACGCTTCTTGAGTGTCTGGATGCTGTAGATAACCATGCGCCGTTTGTCAGGTAGGAGAGAGTGCTTGACCACCTGAGCCGCCAAAGTTGGGAGTTCCCTGAGTCGGCTGCGCTGCCCCCCGGTCAGAGTCCTGTTGATAAGCGAGGTGGCGTGCCCAAAAGTGATCACCCGCCCTCCAGGTCTCAGCGTCCGGTATGAGCGGGTGACGTGTGTTCCACCAATCCCATCAAAGACAATGTCCACGCCGGTGCCATCCGTAAGCCTTGAAATTTCTTCGACAAAGTCCACCTGCTTATAGTCTATCGGGTGAGCCCCAAGTCGAGACACGGCCTCATGATTAGCACTACGTGCTGTTCCGTACATATCCAGATCAACCAACGCACCAAGCTGCAACAATGCTGTACCAACGCCGCCCGCAGCGCCATGAATCAGTGCTCTATCACCTGGTTTGGCATGAGCGGAGCGATGCATCATCTGGTAGGCCGTGCCATAGTTCAGGATCAGGCTGACAACTTCGGCAGCGTCAAGTCCTTCCGGGACAGGAAGAAGTTCTTCTGAGCGCGGGCAGATATATTCGGCGTAGCTCCCGACCACCGGTAAGGCAGCTACCATCTGACCAATTTCTGGCGATGATACACCTGAACCGAGCTTGTCCACCCTACCTACAAAGTCCCAGCCCGGCGTGAAGGGTGGTCGGCGTGTCTCAGGGTGAATACCTTCTCTCAGCAGGATGTCTGCGAAAGACACTCCTGCGGATAGAATCCTTATGCGCACCTCGCCCGGCTCGGGTTCGGGCACATCTTCCTCAACAACTTCCAAGACTTCAGGCCCCCCATACCGGGTGACCACTATACGCTTGTACTTCACGATATTAGTTCCTACCTGGTACCGATTACGAGACTGTGGTGAGACTCACGAAGCGGGTGTGCATATTCGTCAAGCGCCTCCGGATAGTCTCGGCCATACGGGTCATCAACCTGTAACCCACGTTGGAATCCTGATCCATCAGAGCCAGCATTTTTTCAGCATCTATTGCCAGGAGGTGAGTATTCTCATCGGTAAAGGCGCTAAGCGTATAGATACGGGGTTGCACCAACGCGGACCAACCAAATGCTTCGTATTCGGTGAGCCGCACCAGATCGGCCTGTTCATGCCGGTCTGCATTAAGCGACATCTTCAAATCAATGGTTCCTTTCATGATCAGATAGAATGAATCGGCTTTTTCTCCCTCCAGGAATAACCACGTGCCAGCCTCAACAATCATATCCTGGCCTGCCATTGCCAGCGCTTTGAGAGTTTGCGAATCCAGCCCACTGAACAGCGGGAAACGGCGCAGTTTTTCTATGGATATCATGGCTTATTACCTCCATAACCTAAACCTGTTTAGCAGGCTTAGTCCGTCCGTCACCCGGGGCGATGTTTTGATCGCTCCGGTGACAGGGAAGTTTTTACTTTGTATAAATAGCTTATTGGATTACAGAAGGGATGTATATTGGAGAAATTGCGAAACAGCTAGCAAAAATTGCTAGCAGTCTAGCAGAGGATATAGGAGTTAGATCAGCCCCTGCCGTTTGGCATATTCCATCAATTCGCGGCGCGTGCTGAGTCCTAACTTGCTCATCAGATTTCTGCGATGGGTGTAAACAGTACTGGGGCTGATCACAAGTTTTTTCGCAATCTCATTCGTAGAATAACCATCGGCCAGCAGACGCAGCACTTCCAATTCACGGGCACTCAATAGGGGGGAGGTCCCGTAGTATTTCCCTTCGCGGTCAAGGTAATCCTTGACCAGGCGAGAGGCGACTATTGGATACAAAAATACCTCGCCGCTGCTGACCGTCCGCAGTGCATTTAATAATTCATCGGTCTGGGCACCTTTGAGCACATATCCCGAAGCGCCTGCTTTCAGCATCTCAAAGAAGTAGTCATCTGTCCGGTGTACCGTCAGTACCAGCACCTGGATATCAGGCCAACGTTCCTTGAGCGTGCGTGTCGCTTCCATACCATCCATGTCCGGCATGCCAATATCCATCAGAACCACATCCGGCTGCAGAGTTTCTGCCAGTGCGAGCGCATCACAGCCATTCAATGCCTCCCCAACTATTTCAATGTCCGGCGCAGACTCCAGAAGCATTCGTACACCAAGGTGGACAATCGGGTGGTCATCAGCAATCAGTACGCGAATTTTCTTTGTCATTCGGTACATCCTTTACTCGTGGGACTCTGACCCGAATCAACGTCCCGACCTCTGGATGGGAGAGAATCTCCAGAGTGCCACCCCATAGGCTGACTCGTTCTTGCATCCCAAGCAATCCTAAACCACGTGAGGTGTTGCCCATTAATGGGATAGCTTCGGGTTCGAAACCAGTACCATCGTCGGCAATCTCAACTTCAACAAGGTTATCACGCTGGCTCAATGTGACAGATACTTGATTTGCTTGTGAGTGCTTCAAAACGTTATTTAAGGCTTCCTGACCGACCCGGTATAGGGTGGTCTCTAGTTCGGTGGGCAGCCGCTTGTCTAAACCGGCAGAATTTATCTTGAAGGAAATCCCCGCTTCTGATAGCAACCGCTCGGCAAAGGTGCGCAGCGCAACGACTAAGCCCAGATCATCAAGTGCTGTCGGGCGCAAGTCCAGAATAATATCATACATGCGATCGGTGATATCGCTGACCAGTTCCCGGATTCCGGTCAGACGGTCAATCGCCTGCGCCGGGTTAGTTGCATAAAGGCCATCCAGGGATCCGATCTGTAAGGCTAAACCACCCAAAGCCTGGCCGAGTTCATCATGCAGCTCGCGGGCAATCCGTCTGCGTTCTTCCTCTTGAGCCATAATCTGAGCCTTAAACAACTCGCCGCGTCGCATGCTCTCTTGTTGCAAGCGCTCTGTTAATTGTAAGTTCTCATCATAGAGCACCCTGAGTTTGCGCAGGGCTTCCCGCAAGTCAGCTTCGATCTTTCTGCGCTCGGTGATATCGCGTGTAGATTCGACAATACCGACCAGTTCACCATTCTGTGCCCATAATGGCGCGGCAATAACCTCAACAAAACGCTTCTCACCACCCTCACAGTGCTCATGCACCACGGTGACAGGACACTGTGACACCTGGATTTCTTTTAAAGGACAGGGATGGTCCTCACCATCACAGGGTGTTTCCTGGCCGTGTGATAACTGGTGGCAATAGAGGGGTTTCGTTCCTGTATCAGGGAGATAGGCATCTCTCGCGGCTTTGTTCATCAACCAGACCTGGTACTCTTTGTTGATGACCAGGATCGGCTCAACAACGGCATCAATGACAACCTGCAACAACGTGCAGTTATCCTGGTTGTCTATCATTAATTTCTGGGCGAGTTCCTCCCAACCATTCATAGTTGCCTCATGCAGCCTATTGTTCTCATTCCAGTATAGTTGATTTTGATTCGAGGCAGAAGCTGCATTAACTATCCAAGGGTGTTGACAAAATTAGTTTATGTCCTTACAATTAGGATATAAACTAATTTTGTAAAGGCTTATTATGAGCGAGCCAGTGCCAATCCAGTTTTATGACGAAATGCCCGAGACTTCACTCACTGAGGTCTTTGAGCTCATTGAGCTTATAGCCAAGAACCTGAGGCGCATTCAGCGACAAACAGTTAGCGAAGCCGATCTCACACCGCCCCAATACTATGTACTGCTCCAGCTTTGGGAACAGGACGAGCGTCCTTTCAAAGAACTGGCTGACGCGCTGGCCTGCACGCCAGCGACCATTACAGGCATCGTCGATACACTGGAGGGCAAGGGCCTTGTGATGCGCAATCCCAACCCCGCCGACAGGCGGAGCCTCCTGGCTACGCTCACTAACAAGGGACATGACCTGAGGCACAAAACTCCATCCCTGGAGAAGATCTTCTCCAGTTGTTGCGACGGTCTTGCACCGCGCGAGCTGCAGCAGTTGGGTCTCTTGTTGAATAAGTTGAATGATTCACTGAATATTTAGGAGATGCAAACTATGTCAAACACTACCCCGGCGACTCTGGCTCGCTCCAGGGGACGCCTGACACTGAAAGAAGTCGCTATCATTGGAGCCCACGCGTTCGTAGGATGGCTCCTTTGCACGTCGATCATGGCGATAGGTCCGATGTTCATACCGATGCAGACCACACTGATCGTTCATGCCATAGGTGCGCCGATCATTTACACAAACCTATCCCTGGTCTACTTCACCAGGTTCAACTACACCACCCCCATCCAGACCGCTCTCATCTTCGTGGGTTTCGTCATCTTCATGGACTTTTTCCTGGTGGCGCTCGTAGTTCTCAAGAGTCTGGAGATGTTCACGAGTCCGATAGGTACCTGGATACCCTTCAGCCTGATTGCCGCTTCGACCTACCTGACAGGGCTGTTCGTCACCCGCCAGAAGGCAGCGACGGTTCGCACTATATGAATGGAGACAGAGGGCACCCTTGGGGGAGTCCTCCCCTTTTACGTTCACACCAAACTTCGACATGCTTATTTAAGGAGGATTGGTGGAAGCTATGAATACCCTCAGAAACATTGCGGAAATTGCATTCGGCCTCCTCTTCCTGGTCGGCGCCATCTTCAATCTCAGCTATACATTCCGCCATGGCGAGGAGTTTTATGGGAGCTTTGCGGACAAGGCCTGGTTTCCCCTCTCCAGAACACTGGTGAGATCTGTTGTCATTCCTCGAACAAAGTTCTTCACTGTATTGCTCATCATTATGCAGGTGACCGTCGCCGTGCTGATCTTCAGCAGAGGTAACCGCGCCGAAATCGGCCTGATCATCGGCGCCGTTTTTGCCCTTTTCGCTGCCCTGGTTTCGAGCCTGGGTGGTACTATCGCAAACTTAGCGCTAGCTGCACTTCAGGCTCTTCTCGCCTTTGGTCGCTGAAACGTCCGCAAACCAGGTACTGGATGGGTATATTTACAGATCAAAGAGACATGCCAGTCATCCAATCGTTTAGCCATGGCGGTGAATGGAGGGAATTTCTATGGATGGAGAGCATCCAACCAAAACTGGATCGGCAAAAGAAACCGAACAACAACGTCTGCTCGAAGACCTTTCGGTCGCGCATCGGATCCAGCTCAGCCTGCTGCCTGACTTCTGTCCAATCATCCCAGGTTGGGAGTTGTGTACAGAATATCAGGCTGCACGGCAGGTGAGCGGCGACTTCTATGATTTCATTGAATTCAACGAGGCCCCTGGTCATCTTGGGTTGGTGATCGCCGATGTGGCAGATAAGGGAGTGCCGGCGGCATTGTTCGGGGCTATGAGCCGGACAACCATCCGTGCTACTGCATCTTGTGGTTACAGCCCGGCGGAAGCACTGTTGAGAGCCAACGATCTCATGATGCAAAGTAACCGGTCTGATATATTCCTCACCGCCTTCTATGCTCTTTTAAATATCCACACCGGCAATATGGTGTACGCTAATGCCGGGCACAACCGCCCACTCTGGTTTCAAAAATCGACAGGTAAGTGTTGTGAGCTGGTCACGACAGGCATGGCGCTGGCAATTTTTGAAGACATCCAGTTCAAGGAATGTGCCATCGACCTCGCCCCGGGTGATAAGGTGGTCTTTTACACCGACGGTGTCACTGAAGCCATGGATGCGGAGCTGCAGGAATTTGGAGGCGGCCGCCTTCAGACTATTGTGGAAACGCATTCTGATAGCAATGCTACCACACTGCTCAATGCTATCGTACAGGCAGTTACGGATTTTTGTGGTGACACACCACAGTCAGATGACTTCACACTGTTCGTCCTTGGTCATGGCGAAACGAGCGAGGATTTTAGTGCTGCTAACACTGACTCCGGCTGCTTGTATGGAGACTCCTCCCATAGGGTGCAAAAATTAACGCACAAAGGCAAATCAGGTGTCAGGTAACTTCATGATAGTAGTCATGAATGGTACCTACCTGGCCGGAGAATTCATCCGCGCCCCAAAAGAACTCACACATCACGCTTGCCATTGTGAAGAATGCCCATCCATCATGAATTGGCCAGAGGGATGTAAATCATCCCGTAAGGGCTAAAAAATCCGTCGGAAGCGGAAGAAGGTCAAGCCGCACGCTGATAATCATGGATGATGCCACCCAAAACATCGTGACAAACAACAGGCCCAGAATCAACCACAGACATATTTCTACGAACAGGAATCTTTTGGGCTAGTCCTTGATGAGGACGAGCAGTGTTATAGTAAGAAATGTAGTCAAACATCACGCGTCGCAGATGCGACTGGTTGATGATGATCAGTTTATCAAGACATTCCTCACGAGCGGTTCGCACCCACCGTTCAGCAAAAGCGTTAGCATTTGGAGCGCGATAAGGTGTTCGAATGATCTTCACTTTTTCAGACCTGAACACCGTGTCAAAGGGTTTCATGAACTTCGTATCTCGGTCATGGATCAGAAATTTCATAGGTGTGTCACGCTCTTCCAACTGCCAGGCCATTTGCCTGGCCTGCTGGGTGATCCAGGGTTTCGTAGGATGATCAGTACAGCCTGCAAAATACACCTGTCGAGTACCAAGGTCAATGAAAAACAGAATGTACAACGTTTTTAAGAACAGCGTTTCAACAGTGAAGAAATCGCAAGCCAGAATTTGGTCTTTGTAATGTGACATCAGATGTCGCCAGCTAGAAGAACTACCGCGTTGCGGGGCAGGAGGAATACCATTGCGCTCCAGGATGTTGGCAACAGTGTCTTCATCGATCTCAATCCCCAGCTTCTTCAATTCGCCTTCGATCTTACCGTGCCCCCAATCTTTATTCTCCAGAGCAAGATGGACTACCAAACGCTCGATTTCTTTCGCTGTACGAGGTCGTCCTCTTTTCTGGTGATTAGTCCATTTCCGTTTGACTAACTTGCGATGCCAACCAATCACAGTGTCCGGTTTGAAAATCCGCAGTGTATCACTCAACTGTGCGATGGTTCGATTGGTGACGGATTTCAATTTGGTGGCAGCGACTGCTAGGGTTAATCGTTCGATTCGTGAGACACGCAGAGGTTTATTCAGCTTGCGTTCAACAAGTGCCAGCTGTTGACGCAAGAGTAAGATTTCTAGATCCTTCTCTTGTTCTGATAGACGTCCAATTCGTAGCCAATCAATCAAGGTTGAGAAGCTATGCATGAGGGCAAACCAGAACATCGTACTCCTTTTGGGCTAGATAAGCCGCTTGATTTCAAGGAGAGTATGTTACCAGCAAACCCAATGACAGGTATGATTTGAACATTTCCGGCATAATTTTTAGCCCTTACGATCAGCATTGGTCCCATTATGTCTGTCTTGGTACACTTTTTGCGACCTTATCCTTTTACCTCTTTTTCGTCAAGAAGTGTTTTGCTTTACTATAGTTGTTCAAGTTATTGGATCGTTGATCCTTAACAACCCAATTTTCCATTTTGTCTTCTCTCCCACCTCGATTTAAAATTCAACCTACCAGTTTATCCGCCTCCTACATCCTGAACAGAATGGGAGCAGAGAATGAAACATCTAGTTGGGCAAATTATAGGCCAATACCAGATCATCGAAGAGATTGGCCGCGGCGGGATGGCAACCGTCTACCGGGCTTATCAACCCGGCACCGACCGAGATGTCGCGATCAAAGTCCTCCCACCACAGTTCACGCAAGACTCAACCTTCATGGCCCGCTTCGAGCGAGAAATTGACCTCGCAGCCCGGCTCCAACATCCCCGCATCCTCCCCGTCTTCGACTTCGGCGAATACCAAGATATGCCCTACTTCGTGATGGCCTATATGCCCGGCGGCACTTTGGAGGAAGCCATTACCCAGGAACCCCTCCCTCTTGATCAAGTTGTCCGCTACATCTCCCAGGTAGCCCAGGGATTAGATTACCTCCATACCCAGGGAGTGATCCACCGCGACCTGAAAACTAGCAATGTACTACTTGACGCCGACAACAACGTCTATTTGGCCGACTTCGGGATCGCTAAGGTTCAGGAAGCAACCGCCCACCTGACCGGAACCGGGATGATCGGTACCCCCTCCCACATGGCCCCGGAGATGTTCACTGAGGGGAAAGCCACCCACCAGATCGATGTCTATGCCCTGGGCGTGATGCTCTACCAACTGCTAACCGGTAAGCTGCCTTTTGAAGCAGACTCCCCGATGCAGTTCATGCAGGCACACCTCGAGCAGCCCGTGCCAGACATACTCCACAGACGGTCCGATCTGCCTGGGTCGGTACAGGCGGTGCTGAAAAAAGCGATGGCTAAGAATCCTACAGATCGCTTTCAGTCCGCCGGGGAATTAGCCCAGGCTCTGCAAGCAGCAGCCCGCCAGCCGCTCACCGAAACTCAACCTCGTCCCTGGTGGTTGTGGGCAGTGGTGGGGATAGTGGTCATCGTTGGGGCCGCCGCCGCCTTCTTCTTCAGGTCAGGTGGACTTGGGCCAGATAGTAACGTGCTGACCGCGACAGCTCTGAATCTTGCCGCGTCGAATGCAACGGATACCCCAACGTTTACATCGGCCCCGACCAGGATGGCAGTTCCAACGGCAGCCGGAACTCCCACGCCAATGGCAACTGTCACTTCCACGCCGCCACCCGCCCCCCCTGAGCCGGTAGGGGGCGGCACCGGCTTGCTCGGCTTCAACCGGGAAGGCTTCAGCTATGTGGTTGATGTGAGCTGTGTGCTGGCAGGCGGTGTCAATTGCAACCCAGACCCGTGGAGCATCCAGCCCATTGGCGATATCTCTCCTGCATTTGGTGTATGGTCACCAGACGGAACGCGGCTGGCCTTTACTTATCAGGCAGACTTACGATCTAGAAGCCAGATATTCGTCATGGATGCAAGCTGCATTGATGAACCAGATTCCTGCATTGGCAAGCTGGTCAAGGTTCAAGAGAACGATTTTAGCGACAGTATCCTTCCACGTTGGTTTGCTGACGGTACCTTGCTTGCTTTCCAATCAGAGGATGCCATCTTTGGAACGGATGCCCAATGTTTTGAACAGCAGGAAGATTCCTGCCTGATCAATACCCAGGAGTTGGTCAAGCTGGCTGAATTTGACAGCAGAGGTTACTTCTTGTCACCGGATGGAAAACGGATCGCGATGCTGCTACGAGGGCAGATCGGAGGTATTCGGGCCTGGGCCGAGAACACTGAAGGTTGGAAGCCCGATGTGCAATACAACCACACCTTATTGACCCCCAATAATAAACAAGTGAAGCAAGTAGCCTGGCTGCCTGATGGGCGTATCTTATTCCTCGACCATTTTGAGGGTGAATCAAGCGGCGAATGGAACACCACACCAGCACTTCAAGCGGCAATCCTATATCTGGCAGAAGCGAATAACAGCGTACCCACAATAGTCGCTACCCTGATGGAAGGAAGCTACTTGCCCGGTGGGCATGGCGGAGGTGAATTTTCGCTCTCACCAGATGGCAAGTATGTGGCACTCAGTATGAACGACCATGCATTGGAAGATCGGGAAATATGGCTGCTTGATCTTTCACTTTCCTGTGTTGAAGATTACGCCACATTCTGCACAAAAGACGACATGATCAGAGTGACTGGAGTCGATTCGGAGGGAAATGAAATAGAAGCTGAGATCACAGATGATGGCCTCCCAAATTGGTCTCCAGATGGCTCACTAATTGCATTTGTCCGCTCAGACAAAACAAACCTGATTGATGAGATTGAAGTAATCAACGACATTGGACGAAACCCCATCGGAGGCGATATTTACGTGATCGACTTTGCAGCTGCTTTAGCTGGCAGTGGAGAGGACTCGGTTACGCCTATTACGTCGATTGGCTCTGTTGACTTTCCCTTTACTTATATTTCTCATAGTTCAGACCCACCAACTTGGCCACCGCAATGGCAGCCCGCATCTGATACCCAACCGTAGGAGTCAACATGAGCGAACTCATTGGGCAAACCCTTCTAGGAAAATACGAAATCTTAAGAGAGATTGGCCGCGGTGGCATGGCAACAGTTTACCTTGCACAGCAACACCGCCCAAAGCGGCAGGTTGCCGTGAAAATCCTACCTAGCCGGTTTACTCACGATCCGACTTTTATCGAGCGCTTCGACCGCGAGGTCCGGTTAATTGCCGGACTGCAGCATCCCCGGATTTTACCCGTTTTTGACTACGGCCAGTATGAAGACATGCCCTATATTGTAATGGCTTTCATGTCCGGCGGTACGCTTAGCGATCTGATAAACGAGCGGACTCAAAATGGTCAAACTATGAGCCTGGATGAAGCCGCTGACGCTATATCCACCATCGGCGAGGGTCTGGATTACCTGCACAAACGCGGTGTGATTCACCGCGACTTTAAACCCAGCAACGTTTTACTCGATGCAGCAGGGAACACTTTCCTGGCCGACTTCGGAATTGCCAAGGTGCAGGAAGCTACCGTCCATCTGACCGGGGAAAAGACCATCGGTACGCCTGCTTATATGGCTCCAGAAATGTTCCATAAAGGTGACTTGACCAACACCGTTGATATCTATGCGATGGGTGTTACGCTCTACCAGATGCTCACCGGTACCGCCCCATTCCGGGGCGAAGTTGCCAACATCATGTATTCCCACTTGCACCGGCCAGTTCCCGATGTTCGCCAGCTTAACCCGAATGTTCCTTACAGTGTACAGCGGGTCATTCACACTGCAATGGCCAAAGACCCCAACCACCGCTACCCATCTGCCAGCATAATGGCTGAAGCGCTCGATCAAGCCATTTCTTCCCCGGAAGGCGATCCACACCCTCTCGATCTGATCGAACCACCGCCTATCACAGCGCCAGGATACCGGGGTGAAACACAGGGTAACGCAGTCAGCCACGAGTCTGAAACAATGGACCTGCCTTTTGGTCAGACAGATACAGCCCCGGCGGAAGGCAGATCGGTTACAACCCCCAGCGTGGACGTAGCGCGGCGACGCTTCCCGGTCTGGTTAGCCGGGATACTTGTAGCTGCATTGATCGTCATAGGTATCGGGATAGCTTATGCAACCGGGCTGCTTGGGAATCAACCGGAACCGGTGACAGAAACAGCCCTGGCAGCAGAGATGCAACCAACCGGTATCCTGGCGGCTGAAGAGCCAACGGCTGAAAGTGAACCATTAGATACATCTGAGCAGCCAGAGGAACCTGCCCCAACTCCACTGGTCGAAGAGGAGCCACAGCATACCATCCTCGGTGGAGGAACTGGTTTATTGGGATTTAATGCTTCCGGACAGGGATTCACGGTTGATGTAGGCTGCGCCTTGAATCCGGAGGAAACCTGCAACCCAGATCCGGAGAGACTGGCAAGTATAGAACTCCCGGAGCTCGGCACGATCAAACCGGCTTTTGGGGTCTGGTCACCGGATGGATTGTGGCAGGCAATTACAACCGATTCTGGGATTATCCTGGTCAACAGTGAAAATGGTGACCAAAAGATCGTAACGGATTTCGCAGCCGTAGACCCGGCCTGGTCACCCGATTCGGAAACACTGGCTTTCAGTGCGGAGGGAAATATCTGGACAGTCGATGTTCAATGCATAACAGGGGACAACACCGGGTGCTTAACTCAACTGACCGACACGCTGAACGACAGCCACCCTATATGGACACCAGACGGAACGCGGCTTACGATTTTTCAAAAACAGACAGGTAGTGGCAAAGATGTTGCCTTTGCCATCAATCCCGGCGACGGAACAGTGATAGAACGACTCACTGACCAGAACTATACTGCCCACGAGCTCATGTGGTTCCCTGATGGCACACAACTACTGTATACCGAAACCAGGCAGCTTTCGACGCGCTTGCTCGATATTGGTTTAAACCTCGTTGTGCCGGGAGAAGAACCTGTTCGGATCGTCACATTTAGCTATGGTGAATACGGTGATGTATGTGACGGCACGGAGAACGTATGTCGGGGTGGTGGGACCTTCGCCATCTCGCCTGATGGAGGACAAGCGGTTCTCAGCATTGCAGAAAATAAGGACGATGACGAGGACACCGAGCTTTATCTCCTCGACCTGAGCTGCCTGGATAATCTCAGCGAAGACCCGGATAGCTGTCAGAATGCTCTTGAGCCACTGACCGAAAACACCGTAGATGACAACAATCCCGTCTGGTCACCGGACGGCACACTGATCGCTTTTGTACGTGCTGGTAACACCGATCTTGACTTTGGAATGGATCAGGATGGTCGCAACTCAGGGGCAGACGTATTTGTGATTGATATGGGCAACCGCGGCGCAGGAGCCATTAAACTGACCGTACTCGGGTTTGTTGATTCTACAAATATGCAGTGGCAGCCTGCACCCTAGGGGGATAAATGACCGATCTAACCGGGCAAACCATCGGCCAATACCACATCATCGAAGAGATTGGGCGGGGTGGCATGGCGACCATCTACCGGGCGCACCAACCCAACATGAACCGGGATGTGGCGATCAAGGTGCTGCCGCCGCAGTTCACCCAGGACCCAACCTTCATGGCCCGTTTCGAGCGCGAGATTCAGCTTGCCGCCGAGCTGCAGCATCCCCGCATCCTGCCGGTATTTGACTTCGGCGCATATGCAGATATGCCCTACTTCGTGATGCGATACATGCCCGGCGGCACTCTCGAAGATCACCTTAGACAAGAACCGTTCTCGCTTGATCAAGCGCTCCGTTACATCTCCCAGATTGCCGAAGGGTTGGACTATCTGCATTCACGAGGTGTGATCCACCGCGACCTGAAAGCCAGCAATGTGCTGCTCGATACCGACGACAACGCCTACCTGGCCGACTTTGGGATTGCCAAGGTGCAGGAAGCGACCGCTCACCTGACCGGCACCGGCATGATCGGCACCCCTTCCCACATGACCCCGGAGATGTTCACCCAGGGAGAAGTATCGCCTTTGGTGGATGTCTACGCCCTGGGCGTGATGCTCTACGAACTATTAACCGGCGAACTCCCCTTTCAAGCAGATACTCTGGTGCAGTTCATGCAGGCTCACCTTGAGCAGCCGGTGCCAAACCTGCTCCGCAAACGGCCTGATCTACCGGTACAGGTCCAGGCAGTGCTTGAAAAAGCAATGGCAAAAGATCCCGCGCAGCGTTTCCAATCGGCGGGCGAACTGGTGGCGGCATTGGATTGGGCCGCCCAACAGCCGGTCGAAAGGGAAAAATCCAGCCCGCGCCGATGGCCGTTGATAGCCGGGATAGCGATCGTATTAGGGGGCGCAACCTTCCTAGGATTGAGAGGGACAGGGCCATCCGAGGCAGACCTGACCGCGACTGCCATCATGCAGGCTGCATTATATCCCACCCAGACCCTGACTGAAACCGCACTGCCAACCGAAGCCCTGGGGCCAATCGCCACCGATCTACCGGCCCCAACCGCCGCCGTCATTTTTACCCCGACTCTTGCCCCACCCGATCCGGTCGGCGGAGGAACAGGTCTCCTGGGCTTCAATGCCGATGGGCTGGGTTACACCATTGACGTGAGCTGCGTGATGGCAGGTGATGAAAGCTGCGATGACCAGCCCCATCGTCTCCCCGAAATCGCCGGAACTATTCCCAGTTTTGGGGTGTGGTCTCCTGACGGATCGAGGATTGCCTTTCATGAGCACGCGATTGAGGAAAATACCACTGTCGGACAGGGGTTAGATGATCGTGTCTATGTGTTCGACGCAGTCTGCATCCGGCAGCCTGAGACCTGTGACGCTAGCAACCTGGTTTGGGTAGGAGTCGAAGGGGAAGAAAGTCAGATCCCATCCTGGTCTCCTGATGGTCAGACTCTTGCCTTTATTTCCGGGCAACCTGGCAGCGGGGCGGGCGCACAAATCTGGCTAACCGATGCCGATTGTGCCACATTGCAGGAGAGATACTGCAAAATTTCTCCGCCCACCCAACTGACCAATGAAACCTCGCTGCTAATAAACTCAAGCGCGGCATTCCTGGCATGGTCACCTGATGGCTCCCGGATCGCCTATTTTATTCAAGTTGGCGGGGGGCGTAAGCGCTTATACGCCGCCAACAGCGATCCTGGTGGGATGCAAAATCGCGTTCGGTTGGCCCCATTGAGTCCAGGTTTTAATGGGATGGATTGGCTGCCACCCGAAGCAGGGAGCGACATAGACCGCATTCTATTTGTCGAAAGCACCCCACGAGAGCCCAATTCTGGCAACCCATTAGGGACAGACAGCCTCCACATAGCCCCGGCAAACGACAGCCCATCACAGCGATTGGTATTAATTCTTGAAGGGGATACCAACAGCTTTAGTGTGTCTTTTAGTTTATCCCCTAACCGCCAGTATGCTGCTTTTTCCTTCTACGAGTTCCGGGAGGAAGATGCAGAAATAACACTCCTTGATCTGGCCTGCCTGGAAGATGAAGGCGCTAACTGTGAGGATAGCCAATATTATATTCAAGTGACCGACAATGATGTTGATGATATGGCTCTATCCTGGTCACCGGACAGTTCACTACTGGCCTTTGTCCGTGCGACAGACACCTTTCTCGACCCCGATGACAGTCAACATGCCTCCACCGGTACGGATGTTTACATTCTTGATGTTGAGCAAGCTTTCCAGGGAGCCGGGGAGGTAGCCATCACCCAGATCACCCAGTTGGGATTTGTCGAAGGCGGTCTGACATGGGAGCCGCTCCCTGCCGAGTAGTGAATGGCAAACTTCAAAATCCCTAACCACCCCCTTTGGTAGTTAACCTGGATTCGGGATAATTAACCATTGGTGCTAATAGATAAATCAAAACAAAATAACAGAATTGGGCGGAGGCCCATACCTGTCCATAAAATTGCTCTCGAACAGGTTCT
>JBNKDD010000071.1:3612-21290 GCA_050288085.1 Anaerolineae bacterium | reverse complement strand
GGAGCGGCAGCATGAAGGCGTGGGCAGTCTGATCGGTTTCGTCCTGAGCGGTGACTACCTCAAGATCGCACTGCTCAAAGATGTTCAGATAGGCTTGATGACATTGCTCATAATATTGATCCAGGCTGTCCGCGTCAGCGTGTAGAGAGTAGGCGCTGTGATAGAGAGACTCGTACAGCCGGAGGAATCCTTCGCCGGTTTCGGGCGGCTCCTGGACTACCGACTGAAATTGATAAACCGTGCGGGGTAGGTCTTTGTAGCTCTCGATTTCACGCAGGCATAGATCAATGATCGCCTCTTCCTGAGTCGCGCCTAAGATCAACCGGCGACCTTCGTGGGCTTTCAAGCGCAGCAGGGTTTTACTGAGGCTGTCGAGCCGTCTGGCGGCCTCCCAGATTTCGGCAGGGTGAATGACCGGCAGCCGCAGTTCTTCAGCCCTGGCGGCGTCCATTTCAGCCCGGACGAGCGCCTTTAACTGCTGGATGACCTGATAGCCCAGGGGAAGATAAACCCAGATTCCATTAGCCAGTGGACGAGCCAGCCCGGCCCGCATCATCAATTGATGGCTGGTGGTTCTGGCTTCGGTGGGGGCTTCGCGCAGGGTGCGCCCAAAGTGTTGTGATAACCGCATGATTGCTCCTTAGTTTTGTAAGAAAGGTCTGTGATACGAATCTTTCAAAACAAACCTTACTCCAAAAAGTGTTGTAACTTCAACCGATTCTTCCCCGTTGGGATCAACGTCAAACACCCGGTTGGTCATGCTGGCACCTCAACCATGCGCCTGTTCGGCAAAGAGATCAGCACCACACCAACAATAATCAACACCGCCCCCAGGATTTGCCATTGATCGAGCCGCTCTTTGAGGATCAGGTAAGCCAGGATCGCGGCGAACGGCACTTCGGTGTTAGCGGTGATGGCGGCAATGCTGGCTTGCAAACTCGACAGGCCAATCGTATATAAACCAAATCCGGTGATGGTCGTCAGCAGCACCAATGCGGCGTAATTGCCCAATACGGTCAGAGGCAGCGGCCAGGGGAATGGACTGCTGAATTGAAAAGGCAGCAGTACCAGCGAACCGGTGCCGAAGATATAAAAAAGGATCGTCCAGGGGCTGTAATCGTTGGTCAGCTTCTTACCGAACAGGCTCAACGATCCATAGGTGACGGCGGCTCCAAGACCGGTCAGTAATCCCAGGGTGGTGATCGATGCGCCGCCCAGCTTATGCAAACCGGAGATCAAGACCGTCCCGGCAAAAGCCAACCCAACCGCTGCGATCTTCTGCCCGGTGAGCGGCTCCTTCCAGATCAGCCAGGCCATCAGGGTAACGAAGATCGGGGCGTTAGCCTGGATGACTGTGGCAACTGACGCGCCGTTCAGGATCACCGTCATATTCCATAAGACGTGAAATACCCCGATGCTGAAGATACCCATCGCAATCAGCCAGGGCAGGTCGCGCCGGTTGACTTTTAGCAAACCGGGCTTCAGGATTCCGATGCCGATCAACAGGCAGGTGAAGGTCCCCAGGTCACGCCAGAAGGCCAGCCCAACCGGGGAGATGCCGCTTCCCTGAACGACCAGGCTGATGAAAATGCCGGAGGTTGACCAGCAGGCGGTGGCTAAAACAACCAGGGCCAATCCCCACAGCCTCGATAGGCGCTGGTTCTTCATTACCGTTTCCCGTTGTCAGGCGTTAACGACATGGCATTGACGTACAACTGCTGGAAATGTGGGTCCAGATCGAGGTCGATCTGTTCGGCTTTGATTGCCAACTCCTGTCCTCGCGTAAAACCCTCATCCGATAGGAAGATCGCCGCGCCAAAACCGGCCCCGTTTGCGATGGTTTCGACCGCTTCATGACGCACCGGGGGGATCATTCCGATGCCGATCACCGAGTCGATATCCACCTGCCCGCCGAACGACCCGGTCAGAATCACGCGTTCCAGGTCGGCAGGCTTCAGGTTAAGTTGATTCATCAGGATATCAATCGCCGCTCGGATCGCGCCTTTGGCTTTTTGCAGTTCCCGGATATCGAATTGCGAGAGTCCGATCTGCCCGCCCTCTGTGAGCGGAATAACCCGCGCACCGTGCGGGCCTTCCGTTAAGCTGATAAACGGCGGATCGGCGGCGATCCGTCCGCTCGGCTCGATCACGCCTGCCTGCCGCAGTTCGTGAACCAGGCTCAATAAACCTGAGCCGGTTAAGCCGATTGGGTCAGCACCAGCTATAGTCTCAAAGGTAAATTGTCCCTGCTCAAAACCAGCCTCGACGATTGCGCCATCAACAGCACGGGTGCCGCACGAAATATTGACCCCTTCAAAAGCCGGGCCTGCTGCCGTCGATGCGGTCAGGATGCGGCTGCCATCGGTGACCATCACCTCGCCGTTGGTTCCCAGGTCGATGGCGGCCATCGGAGCGGTGGCCCGGTCGAAGTCAAAATAAGCCAGGCAGGCCAACGCATCCGATCCGACAAAGCCACCGATCAGCGGCGGTAGCTTCACCTGCACATTGTCGGCGAAGATGCCCTCCATGATGCCGCCCGCATCCTGAACAGCCTCCCGGCTGTAGGGTTGGAAAGGAATACCCGCCAGTGAATCGATCGGCAAGCTTGCCAGCAAATGGTGCATGGCGGTGTTGCAGACGACGGTCACCCTCTCCACTCGTTCCCGGAGGCGGGCCGACAGTTTGAGCGAATCGACAGCCTGGTTGATCGAGGCCACGGCCAGACGATGCAGCCGCCCGGCGTCGATCTCGCTGTCGGTGGCGGCGGCCAGGCGTGATACCACGTCGGCCCCATAAACGGTTTGCTGGTTGAGGCTGGCAGCCCCGGCGCAGACTTCGCCGTTATCCAACATAGTCAGGAAGGCGGCGACGGTGGTTGATCCCAGGTCAACTGCCAGACCGAGAGGGACATCGCGCTCCCGTTTGTAACGGTCACAGGCCCGGAATGACTTGTTGGAGTAGACGACAATTGGAGAGAGCACCACCTGTGCATCACCAGCAACACGGGCGCGGCAGGCCAGCCGATTATCTAAGGCCAACTCGCCCGGTGTGAGATGCTTGTGTTCGATCTCGTCTGGTGGGGCAACGCCTTTCTCCGCCAGGACTTTACACAGGCCGCAGGTGCCGCGCCCGGCGCAGGGCTGCTCTAAGGGCAGGCCGATCTCGGCGATGACCTCGCCCAGGACAGCGCCCTCTTCAGCTTCGATGGTTTTGATCTCGGTGCCATAGACTACGGTTACGGTTGGCATATAGGCTCTCAATCAGGTAGTTCGGTCAGGACTTCTCGAACCCTGTCGTAGAAATCCTGGACATGATCGTGCATCAGTTGTTCGGCTCGTTTTGCCTCACCGGCCTTTATGGCTTCCACCAGTTCCAGATGCTTCTCCACCGCCGCAGGTAAAAATTCAAGGTGTGGCAAGGCCAGATACCATAAGCGCTGGGAAAGCCCAAAGAAATGATCGAGGGTCTGAGCCAGGTATTTGTTATGGGATGCGCTGGCAATTGCCTGGTGAAACTTATGATCGAGGTCGAAGAGTCGGCGCGGCTGGTTCTCTGGAAGGTCCGCCTGCTCCTGGCACAACGTTTCCAGAACGATCAGATCGTCCGGGGTAGCCCGCTGAGCTGCCAGTTTCGCACTGGATTTTTCTAACAACAGGCGGATTTCGCTGATCTGCTCCAGGTCGGGCAAATTGACATCGGCTACATACAATCCCTTCTGGGGCGGTGCGATCACTAATTGATCGTGGATCAGCAGTTTGAGCGCCTCCCGAACAGGGGTTATTTCTAACTGAAGTTCTTCGGCCAGTTCCTGTTCATTAACCGGTGCGCCGGGGGCAAGCTCCAAGGTGGTGATCTTCTCACGAATGAGCTCGTAAGCATGTTGGGTGTCAACTCGAACCAACTCCATACTTTCATCCTCTTACTATCATGTTAATCATTATCATTTGGTCAGGCGCGGATTACCGACCGCCCGCGCCCGGACACGATAGGTATCTAATCCGTCGGTGAGTTCTTCAATGGTGACCTGGGGGTTATCCGCGCCGGAGCGGATTGCGGCGTTCAAAGCGGTGTCATGGCTTAAGGTGTGAGCGTGTTGGAGGGCATCGGCCAGTTCTTCGAATTCCTCTCGCCCATTACTGCTCTGCACATAGTAGCTGATTACATCCAGCCCTGCCGGTGTCAGGTGTGGATAGATCAGGATTTCTTCTTCAACCATCACACTACCGGCAATTGCACCGGCAGCGTTGGCAACATAATAATGCTCCGGCAGAATGAGCTCGGCGTGTAATGCATCGGCAACGGCTTCTAAGAAAATGCCTGCCGGTGCGCCGATCCCGATCACCGGGAAGCGCAGCCTGATTACCGTTTCGAGATGGGGATGGATGTCATATAAACTATTGTGAAAAAACCAGTGCCCGATGGTTCCTTCATTCAAACTGGCAGATGGTATCGCTTTGCCAGTCAAAAACGTGATGACCGCACTTACAATCATCTCCGTTATCTGCTGCCACATTTGCTGCCGGACTTCTTCCGGTTCGCGGAACTGGTATTGGCTAAACACCTTGAGCGCCAGTTGTGAGGCATCAGCGTTCCAGGGGGAGTAGATTCCCTCGGTGTGCAGTAGATCGGTCGGGGTCAGCCCGGCCTTCCCGATAATTTCCTGGCGCAGCAGTTCACCCGCCCCAACTTGAGCGATATGAAGCAGGTTCAATCCCTTGAGAATCTCAGGGATCGGTAGTGGCCCGCCGCGCAGGAGTTGGATCAAATCTCGCTCACGCGAGGAGGTCAGCAGGCTCTCGTCCGGTTCGCGCAGCAGATACCAGTATTCCAACCAGTCGGGAGTAGCCTGTCCCCAGGGTCGTCGGGCAAGAGTCTTCAAGCGTGCATAGACGGCTTCGTGCTGGTCGGCAAGATAAGCCAACGGCGTGACCCGTTCAGGGCCGAGGCGGAGTTCTTTGTCCGGGGTGACGGTGATGTGACTATCCCCTCCCACGCCGATAGACAGCAGATTGGCAGCTTTGACGGCTGTCTTGTAGTCGCTGACAGTCGCTCCCTCCTCGGAGATCGCCACCTGTCCGGCCTGGATCATGGCAATATCGGTGGTTGTCCCGCCGATATCCAGGACAAGCGCATCATCGCACTGGGAGAGAAATCGCCCGCCAATCGCGCTGGCGGCAGGCCCGGAGTGGATGGTTTCAACCGGGGTGCGGGCGGCAAACTCGTCGCTCATCAAGGTTCCGTCGCCGCGCACGACCATCAGCGGGGCGTCGATCTGGCGGCGCTCCATTGCTTGCCTCACGGCGATAATGAAATCACGGAGCACGGACAGCAGGGAAGCGTTCAATGCGGCGGTGGTCGCCCGTTCGACCGATCCCAGTTTGGTTGAAAGTTGATGGCCCAGCACGATCGGCAGATCGCAGATGCGCGAGATGGCCTCATAAGCTCGGAGTTCGTGCTCCGGGTTCAAAGGGCTGAAGTAGCTGGATACCGCAATCGCGTCGATCTGATTCTTGACCTGGTTGACCTGGGCCAGAATCCCCGGCAGGTCAAGTTCTTCCTTTTGATTACCGTGCAGGTCATGCCCCCCGCTAAAGTAAAAGTAGTGGGGCGTGGCAAACCGGGCGGCCATGTTGAAGGAGGCGATCAGGTCAGGGTCATAGCCGATCAGAAACAACGCGACCCGCTTACCCTTCCCTTCAGCAATAGCGTTAGTCGCCAGGGTGGTTGAGATCGATACCATTTTGATCGCGGAGGGATCTTCGATCTGGATTTTCTCAATGACCGCTTCGATGCCAATCGAAAAATCACGTTTGGTGGTCAGGCTTTTATGAGAGGCCAGCACTCTCCGCGATTCATAATCCAGTAACACGCCGTCGGTGTAGGTTCCACCCGTATCAATCCCCAGCACCAGCATGTCAGAGGGATCGCTGTTCGTGTTCAAGTCATTACCTCGTACAGGCACAGAGCTGAAGTCAGGTTGGCAGAGCGTTTTGTGCCCTGCCAACCATACCCTTTCACCCTCTGCTGTCTTCCCTAGGAGGAAAGAAGACAGCAAAACGAGGATGGGCTGTCTAGGTTCTGTTGACGGATGAGTTTTGAACCCCCCATCGCTGTTCACGCTATCGCGCTCACTGCGATTCGCCCCCCTTTGCAAAGGGGGGCAGATACCGCTTTAGCGGTAGCGGGGGGTTGAATCAGGTAAACAACTCCAAATGTCAACACAACCTAAGCGAACATATCTACGTCTAACTCTTCGCTCTTATGTTTCTCGTCGGCCAATTCACAGATACGCCGGAGTTCCTGGTACATCTTCTCGTCCAGAACGGGTTCTGTTTCGGTTTCCAGCACTTCGATCACCCGCTCTCTGACGCGGTCGCGGTAGGCCTTGCTTCCCGACGCTTCCCAGTTCTCCCAGTTCTGACGGTCGATCAGTTGGGGCCGCCAGATTTCTTCCTTGAAGCGGGTGTAGGTGTGGTCGTGATCGAGATAGTGTCCGCCAGGACCGACCTCGTCCATTACGTCCAGCGCTTTGGTGCCATCGTCTACGGGGATGCCGCGCATGATACGTTTGACCATATCGATGATCTCGTTCGAAGCGACCATCATTTCCATTGAACTGGTCAAACCCTGTTCGAGATAGCCGACATCGTGGATCATGTTGCCGCCGGTCAGGGCAGCGGTAGCGATGTTGATCGCACCTTCCATCGCTGCCTGCTCGTCAAACAGCTTGGCATCTGAACAGCCCGCCGTCTCGTATTCCGGCAGACCCAACCACTTGGTGATCTGGGTGTAAGCCGCGCTCAGCAGCGCCATTTCCGGCGAGCCGTAGCAGTAGACGGTCGTTAACATGTCCATGTTGGACATCAGGCCGCCGATGATGAGTGGGGCACCGGGCCGACGTAACTGGCTGAGGACGATCCCGAACAGGCTCTCGGTGAGCGCCTGTACCGCCGTTCCGGCCAGTGTGCAGGGCGATGTTGCTCCGGCCAGCGGGCAGGGGGTGTAGACGAATGGAATGTAGTTATCAGTCGCGAAAAGCAGCTTTTGGACCACCTCTTTGGAGTGGCTCAGAGGCGAAACCGGCTCGATGTAGAGCGAGAAGATCGGCCCCTTCTTCCATTCTTCAGCGCCACCGACTCGGATGTGGGCCATCTCAAGCTGATCGCGCACGCCGTCGATATCAACAGCGGTGATGTTGATCGGCTTGGTGGTTCCTTCGAGCATGGCAAGATACTGCCAGCGGTCGTAGGTGCCAACCTGAACGTCCTGGACAATGCCCAGCGACATGTGGAAGTCGATGTTAGGCA
The DNA here is from genome assembly GCA_050288085.1 of Anaerolineae bacterium. Taxonomy (GTDB): domain Bacteria; phylum Chloroflexota; class Anaerolineae; order Aggregatilineales; family UBA3940; genus JBNKDD01. The sequence goes on along the minus strand of JBNKDD010000071.1, from coordinate 13,983 downwards.
TCGCCTCAGCTAAGCGGGCAAAGTTCTTAACATCCTGGTAGGTCGCCCGGCGGCGTTCGCCGGTATAGGGGTCCCTGGTGAACGGTGTATCGGAGCCGGCCCCAAAGTAGACCGAGTCCTTGTAAAGTTCCATGCGATGCTTGCGGTCAGGGCCGACAACCGTCACCTTGCGCGGAACGGTCGCCAGCGCTTTGTCGATCATCCACGGGGGAATCTTGACCAGGCTGCTGTCTTCAGTTGTATCTTCAACAATAGCACCGCCAGAATGGGCAACTTCTACACCTTCTGGTTCATACACGCGGACGCCTGTCTCGTACAGCACACGGATTGCTGCAAAGTAGATGGCCTCGATCTCGTCTTCGGTGAGCACTTCAAACGTCGGCGTGGCATTTACTGTATAGTTCGTTCTCCGTCTTTGCATTCTATTTCCATCTCCTGTCATGGATAGCAAATTGTCGGGTCAACGGATGAATTGGCTTTGCTGGAGCACTCCACCCGGTGGAATAACCAGAAAATCGTTCCCGGCTTGGTCTGGGTTTGCCGCCATCTCAACTAAGCGGCGGACAAAGTTATCCGATCCAAGCCGTTCCTCGTAGCGCATCCCCCACTGCTCACAGTATTGAGCAACCTCTAAGGCGCGAGGGCGGTACTGATCCAGGTCTTCCTGGGTGTGGGCAACAAATAACAGCCGCTTGTAGTGCTGGTATTGTTGATCCATGATCCACTTGGCATCCTTTTCGCCGTACTTCTCAACGATTTCGTGGTACTCCTTGAGTGGATCACTGCCGGATTCCAGCCAGCCTTTGGTCAGGTAATAAGTACCTGGCTCTGCCCGGAATTCCTCAAGATAGGTCTGATAGGAGCCGAGCAGAATAGCAATACAGTCATCGGCTCGTGGGATCAACAGGGTATGGGGGCCAGCTTTGATATTGTCCAATCCATTGCCGCACAGCCCATAGCCCAGCACGATCAGGCTAGGTTCTTCAATGCTGTCAATCGTATCCTGTACCGTCCAGTTCAGGTTGTTCGGAACCCGGTGCAGGCCATAGTCCAGAAAAGTAATCTGCTTAACCAGGCCCTCCGGTAGGTAGCGTTCCAGCAGACCATTGAACACTTTACAGGACACAATGACGATTGGTTGATTTGATGATGACATGTCTTGCTATATCCGTTTTAACCTCAGGCTGCACCAACCAGACGCTTGGCGAGTTCGGGAGCGGTCGCCGCGTTGGGGCCATATCCATCAGCACTGATACGCTTAGAGAATTCTTCGTCCACGGGCGCGCCACCGACAATGACCTTGACCTGGTCACGCAGACCGGCCTCTTCAATCGCCTTGATGGTATGTCCCATCGCGCGCATGGTGGTGGTCAGCATGGCTGATAAGCCCACGATGTCGGGTTGATGTTCTTTGATTCCGTTGATGATCTTCTCCGGCGGGACGTTAAAGCCCAGGTCAATGATCTCAAAACCTGCGCCTTCACACATCATGCCGACCAGATTTTTACCGATGTCGTGCAGGTCATCTTTGACCGTTGCCAGCATGATCTTGCCGATCAGCTTTACGCCGCTGGCAATCAGTTCTGGGCGGAGGATTTCTAATCCAGCGGCCATTGAGTCGGCTGACATCAGCACTTCAGGCACGAACATATCGCCGCGCTTAAAGCGAACACCGACCTCATCCATGCCAACGACCATACCATTATCGAGGATATCTTTGGCTGGCGTTCCTTCTTCCAGGGCCTTCTGGACGTACTTCCTCACCTGAGCTGCGTCACCTTCCAGGATCGCAGTTGATAATCTTTCGAAGTATTTGCTCATCGTTTACCTCTTCATGTTATTGTCGGACACGTTCTTCGGCAGCTTCCAGGACTTCCTGGATAACAGCCTCCGTCTCCGGCTTGATAGGAGATGGTTCGTGGGTCGCTAGTATGTCGTGGACGCGGGCCACAACCCGGTCACGCATGGGCTGGCGGCCCATCATGTCCCACTCTTCAAAGCTGCGGCGGTCGCATAGATTGGGATACCAGAACTCGGTCTTGTAGTGGCGGCGGGTGTGTTCTTCCCGCAGGTAGTGGCCGTTTGGTCCTACATTATTGATAGACTCAACCGCCAGGGTATCTTCATTGACTTCGATGCCGCGTGTGATCCGGCGGGAGTAGCCAATGGCCTCGTCCATCATCGCCAGTTGGAAGACGGAGCCGGTCATGGCGCTCTCGGTATAGCCAACGTCGTGGCACAGGTCTCCACCGCTCAGGGCGGAGAAGTACACGGAGAGTGAACCCTCGATAGCGGCCTGCTCGTCCAGGGTCTTCGAGTCGGTGCAGCCGCCGGTTTGCCAGAGCGGAAGCCCGGCATAGTGGGCTAACTCTGTCAGCCCGGCCATCATCAGCGACAGCTCCGGTGCGCCATAGGACAGGATCATGGCGTTCATGTCCATCACCGAGAAGACACCGCCCATAATGAAGGGCAGTCCCGGCTGGATCGCCTGGGCCAGGGTGAGGCCCATCCATGATTCGGCAGCTCCCTGGATGATGATCCCTGCTGGTGTTACGGGTGCGGTACCACCAGCTATCGGGCAAGGGGTGAAGATCAGCGGGATGCGATGACGCGCTGCAAAGATCAGCTTGTCAATTGCTTCGGTCGTGCTGACCAATGGTGAAAGTGGTTCGCAGTAGTGCACATAGTTGGGCCGCCGCTCGAAGGCTTCTTGCCCACCGGCCTCGGCTATCGCGATCTTGTGAATATCCGCCGAGTCGAACTTATCGTAAGACCAGGCCACAATCGGTTTACTGGTGTTGGGGAACATCCCGGCAAACTCGTAGGTGGCTCCCAGGTCATGGTGAACATCATTGACGGTGCCCAGCGATTCGCAAAAATCGATATTGGGCAGCGCATCAACCACCTTTGCCACATTGGGGACATCAGACTTCACATAAGGACGGCGTTCCAATGTTTCAATGTCGATGAAGTTGGGGCAGGTTGGGCCAGGACCAAAGTGAGCACGCCCAGGGCCAATATTGATATTGTTCTTGGCGTTACCATCGCGGGCAAAAAGCGTAAAGCTGCGTGGAGCCGTGCTCAGGGCACGTTTCACCATATAGGATGGAAGCCGCACACGGATACCATCTACCCAGGCTCCGGCCTTTTCAAGGATGTCTCGTGCCTCTTCTTGATGCACTTCCAGGCCGGTATACTCTAAGACGTGAAGCACACCGTTAAAGAGTTCCTCAAGCTGGTCATCGGAGAGCATCCTGAAGCGAACACCTGAATTAACTCTGTAGTTCCCTCTTCTCATTATTTAAGCGTCTCCATTAGGAAATATCGTTACCAAAATTCGACTTATGGAAAACCAAATAGCCTTGCCCCTACGAAAGATCAGGTAAGGTCTAAATGGTTTTTCCATTAGACTGCGCTGACAAACTTCTTTGCTAACTCAGCAGCAGCCGCCGCGTTCGAAGCATAAGCATCCGCGCCAATTTGCTCGGCGAATGACTGTGTGACCGGTGCGCCACCTATCATGATTTTGACCTGGTCACGGACTCCGGCTTCCTCCAGCGCTTTGATGGTCTGTTCCATCGCCCGCATGGTGGTCGTCAGCAGGGCTGACATGCCGATGATATCCGGGCTATATTTTTTTACGGCGTCGACAAATGCCTCCGGTTCAACATCTTTACCCAGGTCATAGACTTCAAAACCTGCGCCCTCGCACATCATGCTGACCAGGTTTTTGCCGATGTCGTGCAGGTCACCCTTAACGGTGCCTAACAGCACCTTGCCAGCCATTTCGACTCCGCTTTCGGCCAGCAGTGGCTTCAAAATGTCCATTGAGTTCTGCATGGCCTTTGCCGAGCGCAGCACTTCCGGGACAAACATATTACCAGCTTTGAATTCAACACCGACGTGATCCATTCCTGGCATCAAGCCTTCATTCAGTATCTGTGCGGCTGATAACCCTTCGTCTAGAGCATCTTCCGTAAGTTCTACCATATCGTCCAGATTGCCTTCTATGATGGCAGTCGAGAGGGCAGAAAGTATTTCACTCATTTTATGTACACCTCCTGAGAGTCATGTATGTTTTAAAATTCTTTCGATAACCGGTGACCTGAATATTTATTAAGTCCATAATAGCTGGGGGAGCCGCCTCAAGTGGACAGCTCCCTGGAGTCATAGATACAGCCTTATTGAATCGTGGAATTTTCTGATATGTTCTCTCATCCTTTTTTCAGCCAGATCCGGTTCCTTTGCCTCAATGGCAGCTAATATATCCAGGTGAGCGGGTACGTCGACATTCTCAGCCTGAATATAATTGAGTGATAGATACCAGATTCGCAAAGATAGATTGTAGAAATGATCCATTTCTTCGGATAAAAACTTGTTACGAGAAGCAGTCGCAAGCAAACGATGAAAACAATGGTCCAGCGTAAAGAGCTGGTCTAGATTGGTTTGATCCATCTGGTTATACTGCTGGGCAAGGTCTTTCATTTCTGCCAATTGCACTGGCATCATCCGATTGGTAGCCAGCCTGGCGCACAGACTTTCCAACTCAACCCGAACTTCATAAATTTGCGACAGGTCGGTGATCGTAATATCGGCGACAAAAATACCGCGCCGCGCTTTGACCACAACCAGGCTGTCGGCTTGAAGACGTTTGAGTGCCTCTCGAATGGGTGTTCGGCCCAGGTTCAGTTCATCCATCAGATCCAGTTCGCGGATGAGCGAACCAGGGGGCATTTCAACCCGTACTATCTTGTCCTTGATTAGTTCATATGCCCTATCGGCATTTGTCTGGCTCATGTTAAGCCCCTCAATTCACACTTATCTCTAGCTATCCCTGCTCCTTCTGGCGCTTACGATAAGCCTGAATCCATTTCATGCCGAAGTCATCCCGCCCCATCGAAAGGTCTGCAGCCAATACGGCAATGGCAACCTCTGGCACTAGGGGATTGGTGATCGGGCAGGTCAGCCCGGCGTGAATCGCCATGGCGATGAAGGTTGAGTTGATGTATTTGCGGTCAGGCATGCCAAAGGAAATGTTGCTGGCCCCCATGGTGATGTTGACCCCAAATTCCTCAATGACGAGTTTGATGGTTTCAAGTGCCATCTTGCCTGCACTACTTTCTGCACCCATTGTCAGGGCCAGGGGATCGATCACGATATCCTCAACCGGGATACCTAACTTACCCGCCCGCTCGATGATCTTTCCGGCGACAGCCAACCGGGCTTCCGCCGTTTCGGGGATGCCATTATCATCCATGCACAGACCGATCACAGCCGCCCCATGCTCTTTAGCCAACGGCAGCACCGCTTTCAGCGACCGCTCTTCGCCATTCACCGAGTTGATCAGTGCCTTTCCTTCGTATAGGGACAAGGCCCCTGCCAGGGCTTCCGGGTCTGCTGTGTCAATACACAGTGGAACATCGGTTATTTCCATTACGGTATTCAATACCTGCTTGAGTAGAGCCGGTTCATCCGCACCCGGAACGCCTGCATTCACATCCAGAATCGTAGCCCCGGCCTCGACCTGGCTGGTGGCGTCTTCGCGTACAATGTCAAAGTTGCCTTCCTGGAGCGCCGTGAGCACCTTCTTCCGCCCGGTTGGATTGATCCGCTCTCCGATAATCACCGTCGGCTTTTCCCGGTTGATCTCGACGGTTTTGGTTTTAGACGAGACGACGGTTGTAAGATTTGTTGCCACAATACACCTCTAGTTTTGTGAAATAGGATAAGGGCCTAAATTATTACAAATCAGCTTGCAACTACGCCACTCCTCCCGCAGCTGCTTCAGAGCCCTTCATCCTCGCCTGCTTGATCCGCTCAGATAACCAGTTATAAAACTGGGCTACCCCACCAGGGTAGAAGATCATGACCACGATCAACAGCAGCCCGTAAATCACCAGGTGCAGCCCTGGGAGTTCGGTAAGAGTGGATCGCAGCCACTCGAACAAGAAAATAAACGGAAAGGCAGTAAAAGCACCTCCCCAAATGCTGCCCCGCCCTCCGATGTAGGCAATCGCCAGCACCTCGACGGTTTTGGATGTCAGCATGACCTGGGGGGTCAGGATGCCGTAGTAGTGGGCATAGAAACCGCCCAGCCACCCGGCAAAAGCACACTGAATTGTGAAGTTGAATACCCGGTAAAAGGTCGGATCGACCCCGGATGCACGGGCCGCATCGATGTTTTGCCCGATGGCTTTGAATGCCAGCCCAATGTGGGAATTGGTAATCCAACGCAGGATCAGATAAGTCACCAACATCATGGCGAATATGATGTAGTAATACGGGCGATTGGCTGATGTGTTCAAAAACGTGGGGCAGTTCAGGCCAAGCGGGCCGCGCGTCAGATCAACCAGGTTCCGGGCCAGTCCCATTAGGGCTAATCCGACAAACCAGGCCATCAGCGCACAGAAGATTCCCCTGAGTCTGAGGGTCAGGAAGCCAGTTAATAATCCCAGCACCGCCGCAACGATGGCCCCGGCGAATATCCCGATCCAGGGCGTAATCCCCAACTCAACGGCCAGCAGGGCCGAGGTATAAGCCCCTACGCCCAGGAAAGCCGCAAACCCGAAGTTCACAACGTTGATGTAGCCCGTTGTGAAGTCAAAGGCGATGGCCTGGGCGGCAATCAGCATCGCCCCGATCAGCCACCTCAACAGGTCCTCCCGGTTAAAGGGTGGAATGTAGGGTAGAACAACCAGCAGAATAAGCAGGGCCAAACCCAAGGGGTTAATTCCCAGGAACTCAAGGGAAGACTGTGCACCCTCGATCATCTGCTGGAAGATATTGGGATTTGTCATTCTGGCGTTTTGTTGTTTTTGCACGGTATTTAATCCTTTACTGTTCGTGGATACCTTTGACCTCGCTGCCAAACAACCCGGAGGGCTTGATCAGCAAGATCAGCATCATAAAGGCCGTGGGAATGACATCCTCCCAGCCGACACCAATGTAGTAGGACGTAAGGGTTTGCAATAAAGCTACAATAAACCCGCCGATGATCGCGGCGGCCACGTTGCCCAGCCCAACAACAATCACGACATACCAGGCGATATACAGCGGCTTCAGGCCAACGGTAGGATAGGATTGGAACATAAACAGCAGACTGCCACCGGCCATTCCGGCCATCGCCGCACTCAGAACTGCCGTCAGGATTTGAATCTGCTTCAAATCTACACCGACCATCAGAGCACCCTGCTCATCTTGAGCAACTGCCCGGATCGCCCGCCCGGTCTGTGTCCGTCTCAAGAAAAACCAGAAGGCCGTAATCATCACGATTGCCAGTACAAAGACCACCGCCCGGTCAACAGAGATAATCACACCCCCCAATTTAATGGGCGGTACATCCCAATAGCGGGTGATCCCTTTGAAATTCGTGCCCCAAATCAACTGCACGCCATTGACCATCACGACAGATAAACCAACAGTGAGGAGAAATGTATTCATGATCCACTGCTCGTGGGTTCGCTTTCGTAATGGGGCGAAGGCTAAAAACTCCCAGGCCAGGCCGACCAGCGCCACAATTATTGTGGCAGCCAGGATAGCTATCAAAGGGGCAACGATAGAGAGGATGGGCGATGGATTGTCTTTCATATATTCAGATAATGGGGTGAAGACAAAGTAAGCGACCAGGGTTCCCACCATAAATAATTCACCGTGAGCGAAGTTTACGATATTCATCACCCCAAACAGGAGGGAAAGGCCAATCGCTAACAAGGCCCACATCCCCCCGGTAACAATGGTGTTGACTAAAGTAAATCCGTCTGTGTCAATGGCGGATATAATTGCAGCTATCGCAGAGACAATGATCGTAATCCCTGCTGTTGTTTTGGCCTGCGATAATAGTTTTGAGACCCATGTTTCCTGCCGTAGCGCGGACTCTGCCATAAGTTATTTCTCCTGTTTTCTCAGATACCGAGATAGGCCGCTTTGACATGTTCGTTAGTGAGCAGCTGCTTGCTTTCTCCTTGCATGGCAATTTGCCCCTGCTCCAACACATAGCCTCTATCGGTGATCTTCAACGTCGTGTTGACATTCTGCTCGACCAGAAGGATGGTGACACCGCTTTGCCGCAGGGTCTCTAAGGCATGGAAAACATCCATGGTCAGGTTGGGGGCCAGCCCAAGCGATGGCTCGTCAACTAAAAGCATCTGCGGGTTCGACATAATCCCACGGGCAATCGCAAGCATTTTCCGCTCACCGCCGCTCAAAGTGCCGGCCAGTTGGTTCTTGCGCTCTTCAAGCCGGGGGAAGATTTCAAAGACAAAATCAAGAGTCTTTTGACTCTGAGTGGTATCACTGATCGTATAGGCCCCTAATAACAGGTTCTCCTGGATAGACATGGCCGTGAAGAGATTCAAGGTCTCAGAAATAAAGCTGATACCCTTACGGCAGATCAGATGGGTGGAGAGCCCGGTGATAGGTTCACCTTTGAAAAGGACTTCCCCTTTGGTTGGGGTTAGCAGCCCGGCTATTGTCATCAATGTGGTGGTCTTACCGGCTCCATTTGGCCCAACCAGGGCTACAAATTCTCCTTCTGCTACATCCAGAGATACGTCCCACAAGATTTGCAAAAATCCGTATCCGGCGTTGATGTTCTTTAACTCTAACAATTGGGTCCTCCTGATGTGTTCACAGCAGAGTCAGTGCATCATGCACCAAACCCTAGAGCATATAGTCCTCGCCCAGGTAGGCTTCTGTCACTTTGGGATCGTTCGCTACTTCTTGCGGAGTTCCTTCCGCGATCTTTGAGCCGTAGTGAATGACGGTCACCCGGTCACATAATCCCATGATCACCCGCATGATGTGCTCAACCATGATAATGGTGACGCCGCTGGTACGGATTTGCCGGATAATGTCCATCAAATCGTCTAATTCCCCGGTTGCCAGCCCGGCGGCTAACTCGTCGAGCAGCAGCAGTTTAGGCTTACTGGCAAGCGCTCGTGCGAGATCAAGTCGTTTGAGTTGGACAGTATTCAGGCTTTCGGCAGGGGTGTTGGGATCCATGGGGAATTCCACCTTCTCCAGAACCTGCAAAGCCAGGCTTTCAGGATAAGGTACATCACCGCGTTTGTTACCGAACACTGCGGAGACCATGACATTTTCAAGAGCTGTCAGCTTCGGGAAGGGCTTGGAAATCTGGAATGTCCGGCTCATACCCATTTTGCACAATGTATCTGCTCTGGCACCGGTGGTGTCTTTGCCCAGAAACCTGACCTCGCCCTCAGTTGGTTTATGTGTGCCAGCGATTGAATTCAGGAAGGTGGTTTTACCGGCTCCATTAGGGCCGATCAGTCCAACGATCTCGCCCTCATTGACCGCAATCGATACGTGATTGACTGCTGTCAGGCCGCCAAACCTCTTTACTATCTCATGAGCTTCGATAACTACAGGCATATCACACCTTTTGAGCTAGCTTCTCCAGACAGAGATTTTTCTCGTCGCCAGGTCTATTTATTGCCCTGTCTGGGTAGGGGGTGATGGGTAGGCCACCACCCCCATGGTCAAATGTTTTTCTGCTACGGTTTAGCTTGAAGGTCGGTGTTCTGGAACTCAGGCGGCCAGATGTAAAGACCTTCACCATCCATGTATTGGAGTACAGGGAAGGTGTAGTAACCCTTGCCGACAATCGGGTCAGGCGGGTTGCTGAAGTCGTAGTTGCTCATTACGATAGCGCCGTCCTCCGTGCCAAAAGTCAGTTCGCCAGTCCAGACCTTGTCCTGCACCGTCTGGTAAACCTTCTCACTGGACAGTTCTCCAAAATCATCGTAGGTGACCTGGAGGACTTTGAGGAAGAAGTTCATGCCGTCGTAGGACAGACCACCCGATGACGGGCTTGGCACCAGGCTGCTCTTCTCTTCGAAGGCTTCAGCAAAAGCCAGTGATTCGTCAGTGGTCCAGCCGGGGATCTGATCGAGCACGTAGTTTGAGGAACTGCCGGTCAGATCGTACCATTCGCCAACCCAGCCCAGGCCGTCAGCAATGATCAGGGACTTCAGGCCAACTTCGTCAGCCTGCTTGATGAAAGCAGACAGTGAAGGTGGAGCGGTGCTGGTTCCGGCGATCAGGGCAACATTTTGATCTTTAAACGAGTTCAGCAGTGGATAGAATTCGGTCTGGTCAATTGGGAAGTATTGATAGTCAACGACCTCCCAACCAGCCTCTTCCAACTGAGCAGCAATGCCATCGCCAAAGCTGCGGCCCCAGTCTGTATCTTCGCCGTAGATGGCGGCGGTCTTTGCTTCAGGCTCCCACACCCCGGCGGCGATAGCATCTTCAATCGCCGTTACGTAGTTCTGGGATAGCTTCTCAGGCGTCGGCCACCCCTTTGATGTCCAGTAGCCATAGGTTTCAGGATCTTCTTCAAACTTCTCGTTG
>JBNKDD010000071.1:0-3602 GCA_050288085.1 Anaerolineae bacterium | reverse complement strand
TACTTCCGTGGCTCCAAAGCCGAAGAAGTGTGGTACTTTGTGCTTGGCGGTGACTTCCATCACAGCTACGGAGACAGAGCTGTGCCAGTTGAGCGCGCCTGCCTGAATGCCATCCTGGACGACGGCTTCTTCGTAGGCACGGGTTGCTTTTTCAGGATCGGATTGTGAGTCAACCCAGACTGGCTCAATGGTGTAATCACCGATTGTGTAGTCGATCTTTTCTAGCGCCATCTCAGCAGCAGTCTTGAACTCATCGCCGGTACGAGCACTGGGGCCGGTGAAGGGGCCAAGCACGCCGATCTTGAAGACTTTTTCTTCGGCGGGTGCTTCTTCTTCGGCGGGTGCTGCGCCGCCACCACAGGCAACTAACAGCACAGCCGCTAATATCAATATGGCAAATATAGTAAATCTCTTGAGCTTCATTGTTATGATCCTCCTCCATTGGAATCGGTTCGAAGCTTTCACACATATTTACGACTTCTTTGTAATACAGCTTTCACTTGTCTTATTGAAAAGCACCTCCTCTGATCTGTCAGGGCTGGCCCACTCTGCTGCATCCCAAGAAAAAAGGGAGCAGTTTCCTGCTCCCTCTCCTCGGAGGCAAATGCCTGATACAGCATAACCAAATGGTCTGGCTCAAGTAGACAATCTACTTTTACAGTTGCGGGACAGCGCCGGAATTCCTAACAAAAAGGTCACCGGACTTCATGGATAGAATCTGTGAGATAGTAGTGCCGCATTGACAGGTTCTATGAAAAGAGGAGCCTGGATAGATAGGATTCTAAGAAAAGGCTTTGCTGTGCGGTTTTGAGGAGTATTTTTATTCCTCAAAACATTAAATTGTTAAAGGTCGTTTGTGCTGGTCAGAGATTAAATCAGATACCTATAATAGAATTTACCAGGACTCCAGCTTAAAGCGGGGAGAAGCCTGGCAACAATATCAAGTCTGAGATGCTCCACTCTAATTGCATAAGGTAGTGATCCTTATAAAAACGTGAGGGATCGTTTATAGGTATATCGCTAATATATCACAGATATATCGCTAGAGTCAATGGGGATATTTTAGACATTCCCTGTGCAGCCACTTCTTACAGGAGCATTCTGTTGTTCTCAGGGTTGGGAATTTCGTTCTGGCGCTAAACGCATTCATCCCAAACCATTAATGGTTTGGGATGATCAAAACAGTAGGGTAGCGGGGAGCCATGTCGAACCGCTATTTGTTGTCGCAGATTACTGGTGACAGTATACAAAGCCTTGTTTTGTAAGGTAAATATAATAACTCAGCGATACATCTATGTCTGGATGATAAGCGAATCCATCAGAGCAGACAAGGCTCAGGATGACAGAACATCCAGAACGAGCAGTTGATAAAGCATCCGGCCTGACGCGATTCTGACTCAATTTGCGTTTGTGGAGCGAATGCGCTAGCTTCTGAAACCAGTCGGACATGATATTAAATTCAGAGGGTTGGGGAAGTACGATAATGTTTGTGTTGCATACCCATTGGCAAATGCCAATGTCTTCGGAGGATGAATGCGGTTTGTTGATCTGGGTTGAGACCTCAAGCACCGAACAACCCAAACGCGATCGGCGTAAAAAATCCGCCCAGCCTCATCCATTTCTTTTGGCTGTCGATGACCTTCAAGCGCTGCTTCAGGAGATGGGCTGCTGCTCTTCCCGGCTTATGGTAACGCTCTGGCTGCCCAGTAATGGTTTTGGCCCGCAGCCTTCGCCCGAACTGCTGCATGACTGGGAACAGGATGAAGTCTCAGGGCTGCTGCCCTGGCAAATTGATGGCATCTGGCTGGATGCAATAGAAGCCTTTCGATTTTTCGTCGCGCTTAACAATCGTCCACCAATCTCCTTTCAATTGGGCAGCGATGTTCGTTACTGGCGCTACGCCTTCAATCTCATTTTAGAAGCACTGGCCGGGCAAAAACTCCGGCCTACGCTGGTTGAAGTTCGAGACGGGAACGAGACGCATTACCAGGCACGTTGGCAGCCTGTTCTTGATAGCGAGGATGACGCCCGGCGAGTCACGCAGCTTGCCGCTGCCATGCCTCAGGTTTGCCGGGCGGGTGCGGTTTCGCCGGAAGAAACTATCCCGCCGCGTTTTCTACTGGATAGTTTTCTCAATCATCTAGTTGATGCTGGTGTGCGTGCCTGGGTGAGTGCTCCAGCAGAGATTGGCGGCGGCCCTGCGGGCAACTGGCTGCGCGCCCTGTTTGGCGACAATCCGGTCATTCGCGGCAACAATGAACAGCTTCGCCATTTGTTTAGCAGTTATCGCGCCTGGGCCCGAAACCTGACTGTTGCGGGCGATAAACATTACCGCGTAGCTTTTCGCCTCGAAGCTCCCGCGCTGGAGGAGGAAGAGTGGTCACTGCATTATTTGTTACAGGCGCGTGATGACGCCAGTTTGGTCGTCCCGGCGGGTGAAGTCTGGCACGCGAAAAGCGGCGCACTTGATGCACTGAACCGGCGATTCAAACGACCACAGGAGCGCTTGCTGACTGGGTTGGGTTATGCAGGACGTTTCTTTGAACCCATCCAGCGAAGTTTACAAAAGCCGAATCCGACCTCGGTAAGCCTTTCCTCTCATGAAGCCTTTGAGTTCTTGCGACATTGTGCGCCGCAGTTGCAGCAAAGTGGTTTCGGGCTGCTGACACCGCCCTGGTGGAATAAACCCGGTACGCGGTTGGGCGTGCGACTGAATCTACAAAGCCGTCAAAACAAGGGTGCGGCGGAAGTCTCGTCTGGACACATGACCCTCGACAACCTGGTCAGCTATCACTGGAGCCTGTCGATTGGCGATACGGTACTCACCCGTGAGGAGTTTGATGCCCTGGTCGCGTTGAAGTCTCCCCTGGTGCAAATCCGCGGCCAATGGGTACAGCTTGATCCGGAGCAAATCGAAAAGGCGATCCAGTTCTGGGAGAGGCAGCAGCTAGAGGGCGACCTGTCGATATTGGAGGCCATGCAACTATCTCTTGGTGGTGTCGATGCGCTTAACGGTCTCCCGGTTGAGGGTGTGGATAGCGACCAATGGCTGAACACCTGGCTCAATACCCTGCAAGGCGATGAAACACTGGAAGTCCTGCCCCCGCCGGAGATGCTTGAGGCCACGCTGCGCCCTTACCAGGAGTATGGCTATTCCTGGCTCGACTTTGCCCGCCGATGGGGGATGGGGGTGATCCTGGCTGATGATATGGGCCTGGGCAAAACGGTGCAGGCTATCGCCGCCAGCAGTCTTTTGAATCAATTGCGCGACATTCAACGAGTGTTGGTGGTTTGCCCGGCCTCGCTCAAACACCAGTGGGCGCGAGAGGTTCAACGCTTCACTTCTTTCACGGCTAACGTGATTGAGGGCAATCTCCAGGCCCGGCGCGACCTGTATCAAAACCCCGCCTTCTTCAACATGATTAACTACGAATTGGTGCTGCGCGATGAGGACGAACTGCGCCGCCTCCGGCCCGACCTGATCATCCTGGATGAAGCCCAACGCATTAAAAACTGGCGCACCAAAACCGCCGATGCCGTCAAACGGCTGCGCAGCCCCTACGCTTTTGTGCTGACCGGAACCCCCCTTGAAAATCGGCTAG
>JBNKDD010000070.1:0-21340 GCA_050288085.1 Anaerolineae bacterium | reverse complement strand
GTACTCCCGGCGACCGGCGGTCAGTGCCTGTTTGACCAGTTCAGTTCGGTTGAGGCCTTCTACCCTGGTCAGTTGTCGGACGGTGTTGAGGATGACCAGGTCATTATAGGTGAATATCCGCTTTTTGCCCTCAGCAGGCTGTGCGGTATCAGATAGGAAATCGGCGTAGTCCTTCGACCATTGGTAGAGAGTCGCTCTGGGCACGTTAACCAGGCGGTGTTCAACCTGGGCGGGTGTATAGGTCATGCCGGTTTCGTCGTAAAAGTCCTGCTCGGTATGCTGGTTATCGTCTTGGCTCATCTGTTTTACCCCGGTCTTGAACAGCAGTTGACGCTTCCGGCAGTGCCGAAAGATTATTATGTATATTATATAGCCGATATGTATAAGATGTCTAGTTTAACCAAAAGCAGTACCCACCGGGGGGTACACTAACATCAAATAATCGGCTGACTTTGCCAATTTTGCAGCTATTTTGCCAAGTTGACAAATATTGGTGTACACTATAGGGGGTACTTGAGTGGTCACCCTGAGAGAAGAGGAGTGTCATGGGCACAAATAAACCAGAAATGCCGCTACGTCAGTTCAAATTTAAGCTGTCACCACGTTCACCCCGCGATATGAAGCTTGCAGAGCGCATGAAAAGAGACTTGGAACAGGGAGAGGTGAACCTGAGTGGCGTAGTAAAGGAGTTGCTTAGTCAATGGTATGACCTGAGAGATGCAGTAGGGTATATACCAGCTCCAGGAGAAATGGCTTCTTTGGGTGTTATACACCAACTCCCAGAATATGCAGGGGGTGAGGTGGAAGAAGAGGAGACTTATGCTGATCCCGCCGATCCCCTGACACAGAGACTACTAGGGGTGCAGCAGGGATTTGATAAACTGTGAGTATCTTAGAAGATACGCGGGCGGGAAAAGAGGTAGGTTATTATGCCTGACCAGATTACGACAACCAGATTGGCTCGAATGCAGGGCGTTACAGCAGAAACAATTCGCAACAGAGCCAAGGCGATTGAGGAGTATCTCTCCAAAGGTGCTTCGTCTTATGATGGGTCGAAAATGGTATTTGACGCAAGGGATGTAAGCATAATGCGCCGAGTGGATGAATTGTCGAATGGGGGTAGAACATATGACGAAATTAAGACGATTATTGCCAACGAGGTAGAACAGGGTCTATTTGAGGGCATGTTTGATGTGTCACTCTCACCTAGCGTGGGTGAGGGACGCAGTATCATAGAATACGAGCAACAGATTGGTCAATATCAATTGGCACTGGGAGAGGAAAGGAAAGAGAAGGAGGATTTGAAGCGAAAACTAGCCAGCCGAGAAGATGAGCTAAAAGAGAAAAATGAGGCGCTTATTCAAGCCCGCCACAAAATTGGGGTACTGGAAGGTGAATTAGCGGCTGTTCAGCGACAGTCGGAAAAGGAGGACTCACGAGAAAATAGAATAAACGAACTAAGCCGGGAGATTGGAAGACTAGAGGCAAAGATCGAAATGTTGAACGAACAATTAGCAGACAAAAAGTAGAGTCACCAATGACGGTATTGGAAGAAGGTGCCACTGGCGACTCTAATCATAAGACAGAAAAGGATTATAGCATATTATGGCTTACAAGATTTGTGGAGATTTCGGAAACGTTGCAGCGAAGGCAGCAACACAAAACAATGATGTTGTTATCCGAAATGCAGCAGTTCAGTACGACGGTCAGGACGATGAACTGTATTCCCTGGGGCTGTTTGCAGGAGATGGGGCGGGCAGCGACCAACGGAGTGAGGTAGGCGAGAGTGTCCGGATCGCCCTGGATGATACTGAATGGATAGTTGGTGAAGCTGCCTATCGGGTAGCTGTCAAGAGCCGACAGAAGACTACTTATTCTCGGTATGGCACAGAGGAGTGGCGGGCACTAGTCGCAGCCACCTTTGCAGCCCTGTATCCAAATCGGTCAGATACCATTGAGCTGACCTACAATATTCCGGTGGCTCTCATCCGACAAAAATTTCACTACGAACTGAACGAAATCTTTGCAGGCAACTGGAACGTTTTCTATCAAGGCCGGGATTTAAACTTCTTCGTTGATCCAGATACCATCAGTATGGTGCCGGAAGGGTTTGGCTCATTGTGCTATATGTGCCTGAAGGAAAGTGGCCGGGACTTCTTAGATAGAGAGTTGGCCGGGTCACGGGTTGTCGTGTTTGACTTTGGTGGATTTACCCTGGACATTATGACATTCGATGCATTGTCGATTGGCAGCTACAACGAGAGTGTGACCAGCGGCATCATAGATGTGAGAAACGCGGTAAGCCGGGCGATTAAACGGCGATGGCAGAGGTCGGAGATTCCATCGCATGTGTTGAATGAGATCATCCGAACCAAGCAGTACCAGCACAAGAACGAGACCTTTGATGTATCAGGTATTGTGGATGATGCACTCGTTGACTTGATGGATGATGCCTTGCGGGTATGGAATGAAGACCTGGGTGGTGGCGTTGACTATCAGGCTGTCATCATATCCGGCGGTGGTGGGCCAATCATCGGGCCACTGTTGGCCGCCCAGTTGGACCACGACATCCGGATCATACCGGAGGGAGAGGCTCACCGGGCTAATGCTCTGGGAATGATGCGCTATGAGCGTTTCAGAAAGATACAGGCTCAGCATTAGAACCAGGAGGATTGGCAATGCTGCCAGATGATTTTGTATTCAAGGAAGGTAAAGTCTGTCCCTACTGCCATGAGGGGCAGATCTGGTGGGAAGCCCATGACCATGAGGATGTACTGTGCTGCGATCACTGCCATCAGGTAATCCAGGAAGATGACATCGATGCTGGGTGGCATGAGCTTTCCGTAGAGAAGAGACGAGCATTCATCGATTTGATTGATCGAGTACTCAAGATAATCGAGTCGGAAGCTTAAATGGGAAACCCGCCGGCAAGCCATAGCTTATCGGCGGATTTTTGTTCCCTCATTCAAGCGGGTCCAGGTAATGCTGGCCAGTTGAAGCTCGACGAGTACACCACCCATCATCATGAACGCAGACCACCTCATCAGCGGAATCTCGGATGTCGGCCAGATTGCCAGCCTGCGAATGTGAGTTGGTGGTCTTGCATGAAACACTTGGCTTGTCAGGCATCTCTGGAGATTCATCTTCTCCAAGCATGAGATGCTCATCTCCACACCAGCGGCGGGCATCTCGACTTGGCCGGGTCAGATTGCTATACCAGGAGACAACACTGGGAGCACATAGTACGTTGATCCACAACAGCGGCCACTCCGGTTGACGCTCAAGAAATGCGCGAGCAGCCCAGAGAATATAGTCATAAACTGAATCTGATCTTAGTTGGTCGTCCTCATGCAAGATTGCCAGCAATTCAGCCAACTCCTCCAGACACTGGCAATTAGCTTCAGAGAGCCGCTCTCTCCAAATTCGGCGTCCATAAACTTTAGCCATGACCCTGATATACACCTCAACCGGATCAGCCTCCCAAGAGCTATTCACAGGCTCTCTGGGCTGTTCTACAAATAGCTCTAGAGAACAACCTTCATCAGCCTCAATTGCCTGTTCTGCGGCTTCCTGGAGACTTCTAAAGCCTCCCTCTGATTCCATAGGACTATCACCTACCACCCACGAATACCGACTAATTTGAACTGCCAACGCATGATCCTCAAGTCCATGTAAACAAGCCGAAACTGTATTCCGACTGACCCCTGTAGCCAGCGAAATCTCCCTGATAGAGCATGGCTGTTCCGATAAGGCTGCATAGACCAGCGAGACACTCCGCGGTAGCTCTTGATCCACTTGGATAGTCCAAAAGGGACTATAGCAACCAAGTTGTATATACCCCCACTGTGACTGTGTGGACGGGAATTGTGCATCCCGGGAGATGATGATTTTGTTATAGCCTCGATGTTCGACTTTTTCGCGCTGGATTGCCTGGTATTGTTCTTCCAGGCGATTGAGGGCATCGGTTATGCCGCCCTGACTGGCATCGAGGTGCTGTTGGAGATCGTGGTGGGGAACAATGGGTTCCCAGGAGGCTTCACGCCAGGCGATCAGGATAATGTATAGATAAACGTCGCGTGTGAGATAAGAGCTGCCCGGCCAGGGCATTGAAGCAATCCGGTGATAGTAGTCGGCGATCTCGCGCCGGATGGGATCTTCGTCGAACAGGTGCTGGCAGGCCCTTTGATAACTAAGTGATAAGTAATAGGATTGTTTATAGTGGCTGTTATAGTGCCCCAATTGGTGTGAATTAAAGAAATTTTTGATGGCACTCAGCGGCCAACCACACAGAATCAGGATGCAGATGATTGCCTGCTCGACCTCTGAGCGGCTGTCATAATCTTCGCGTGTGCCCCTGGGATGGGGAATAGGAACATTGGCCGGTACACCCTGTTGAGCTTTTACCAGTTCGTAAACAAGCCTGGGGGCTGGCTGATGGGGCAGCCAGGCAGGGTTGATTCCCGATGTAGGAGGTACTGGGGGTTGACTTTCATCTGCGGTATTACCGGCCAGACCATCGAAGAGTGGAGTGATGACATCGTTCCAATCGACCGGTACAAATTCCTCTTCAAAGACCAGTAGGGCCTCGTCAAGCTCTTGCTCAAACGAATAGCTTCCGGTTTGTTTTGAGCGTTTGGAGTAGGCGATGCTGGGTGGGGCCAGCGATTGGGAGCGCGGGCCATAGCGCACCTCGCCGGAGCCGAAGAAGGGATGGAGATTACTGTACGAATCGTAGTCGGGTGGCCGGTTGTGGCAGGTGAGCCAGATATGGCAACCAGAACCAGAGGCGGAATGGATGATCAGGTAAGGGTTGATATCGTTGATGTCAAGCCAACCTTCGACCCGTTGGCGAGTCTGCTCATCCTCACAGTCGATGACGACCAGGCCAGCACCGCCACCCCCTCGAACACCGATGTTGAAGTCTTGGTGTTTATCGAGGGCCTGGTTGATTTGGTCTTCCGGTTCACGGGTCTGCCATTGGGTATAAAGGGGTTCTTTTCGGCTCGAGTGGATCGGGATCACATCGAGGCCGAGATCGAGCAGTTGGTGCGCAACCTGAGCAGTTAAAGGATACGGACGAACTAAGTTTTGAGTGAGTTTATACGTATCTACCATGCTAACCAATGTTTCTGATGGTTAGCAAGAGCGGCGTGGAGTTTCCTCTAGGGGCTTGTCAGTAGTTTACGGATTGTGTATACTACTGTTAGACGCTAAAAAGATAAATAGCAGCGTCGCCCAGCGCGCCGCTCTTGCTCAAGACCCGCCAAGATCAAGTAGCAAGGGCGGTATTGCTTTTAATCCGGGGGTTTTCTCCCCGGGTTGTCTTTTTTAGTATATGCGCTTCCGGTCGGAAGGGCAATCCCAAAATCCATTAAATGCATCTTTTATCCTTTGTTGGCAGTTTTGATTGGCTGTCTTAGGATTCCGAAACCGCTAGTAATTCTCATCACCTGAAAAATGGCTCCGTACTGACGCCTTACCGGTGATGATTTGCCCGTGCCGGGCATCGTCATCTGGACCACCGGTAGAATGGTTCGTTTGGCCTGCCGCTGGAGGAGTGTTGTCTGCATCATACAGCGGCACTTCCTGGCTGAGAGCGACCTGGGCCGGAGTGATGTCCTTCCCTGAAGGTGAAGGATCCTTCCATTGATCAGGAGGGATGATCTCAGCCGGTTCATCGGCAGCAGCCAGGGCAGTTTCTGCCTCTTCTGCTTCGAGCTCAGCGGTAGCCTCTTCTACGGCGATCTGGGTATCGAGGCGAAGGAGCATTTCTTCGGGCGTCTCACCACCAGATGTGGAAGGGCTGGGATCAGGTTCGATAGCTTCCTGGAAGGCCGTTGGATCGGGTAGAGCAGGGGGGGGCGTGTGCCCTACAGCCTGGGCCGTGGCCTGGGCATTCACCCGGTCGGCAATCCCCTGCAGGCGGCGCTTCTCGCGGACAAGATACACCCCCCACCATTTCATCCTGGTAGCGGCCAGTTTTTCGGTCTCTGTGATCGTGTCGAGTGGTGTTGTAGATGTTGTGGGTGGCATTTATAGTTCTCCTTACTTATGATGCGCCATACCGTCGCAGTTCGCTGCGGGAAGGCGTGCTGTTCAAGTAAAAAATTCCTTCGTCAGTCTCCATCATGAAGCGAAAGCGGGGCAGTTCGGCGATCAGCTTGCGATGCTGATCGGTCAGGTGGGCAAAGGCCGGGTCGTTGAAGAATACATCCTCGCCGCCTTTCTGTCCGAAGATGACCCGGATTGGGCAGTTCTCGAATAGCAGGCGCGTTTTGGGATCAGAAAGGAAGATGCGCATCTGCTGGTCGATGACGATCACCTTCTTGCGCTTGGTGCGCAGCACCTTCACGGCGATGATCAGGAAGTCCATCAGGCTGGGGTGTTTCATCATCCGGTAGACCTCGTCGACCGCGATGATCCGCGGATTGTCGTTGGCCAACGCCGTGCGCATCAGCGCGGCCAGCACCTGGGTGTAAGCGATGGCGACCAGCACGTCGTCTTCCTCCATCTCGTGGAAGCAGAAAATGCGCGGCTCTTCCTCGCGGGAGATCGAGAAATCGACGTTGGTATGTCCATTCAAGAAGTGGCCGAAGGGCCCGGTGCCGGTGGCTAACCCGGCGATCTCCTCGGCAAACTCGCGGGCCAGTTCATGCACGCGCTCTGTTCCGCCTAAAGTGGCGAGGGTTGTGGCTACATCCTCTATCAGGGGAGCATCTTTAGGGGACATGGTCATAAGCTCATGACCTTTATAATGTTCATGCAGCGCCTGGGAGAGTAAGGATCTCTGGATATTGGTGGTCGGATCGCCTCCCAGCCGCCGCTGGAGAAAGGTCTCGTAGATGCCGATCACATGCGCGATCTGCTCCCCCAGCCGGGGATAAACCGGGTCGTGTGGATTCAGGCAGGTGCGCCGGGCGCTCAGGCTGAAGGCCTCGATGTTGAAGGCCTTGCCCAGCATCTGGCCGTGCCCCATCGGTTCGAGCAGGTCAAACGGGATGCCATAGTGGGCCAGGGAGCGGGCCAGGAAGCAGTTCAGGCCAAAGGTTTTGCCCATTCCGGTCGTACCGACCCAGACCTCGTGGGTGGCCTTCTTGCCGGCACTCAGTTCCCAGTCATCGTAGATGTAGGGGCCGCTGCCGCTGACATTGACCCCGCGGACAATGCCGGGTCGGGGTTCGAGCTTGCGCATACCGAGGAAACCGGTGGTCAGAGCCAGGGTGTTGGATACCATCGGCCAGGTGGTCGGGTTTCCATCCAGCCGGGAAGTTGGTTTTGACGAAAAGTAGTGAGCAGCTTTGACCTGGTCGGTTCCGACTTCGACCCGTAGGCCCATGAAGGGCTTCAGGCGCTTTTTGACCTCGTCTATCCGGTCTTTGAGTTGCTCCGGGTCGTCGGCGGCCAGGGCGATCTTGATCTGCACGTCATGCAGGTTCTGCCCGCCGTGAATTTCGCCGAGCACCTGGGTGCAATCGGCGATCTGGCGCTGGCTGGAGGTATCCAGTCCCTTGCTGCCTGCCAGATGGGCGTTCATGGCGGTGACGACTCCCTCCAGCTTGGCAACCGCATCGTGGGATTCCCAGGTTTTGGGAATATCCACACAAACCGCGATGGGGATATCCATTGAAAAGAGTAGGGCCATCGGGCGGAAGAAAGTCCACTCGACCGGCTGGAAGCTGTAGCTTCCCATCAGGCAAATCAGGGGGCGGCCAGAGGGCCTGCCGACTGGCTCTAAATGCCACAACGGTCGTTGTTTGATATGGTACTCGCCTTGCATTAGAGGTGGCCAAATTGATTCGCTAACCCGGGTACCTAATGCAGCCTGGGCTGCCATGCCGAGGCTGGAGGTACTGGCGTCGGCCTCGGTCCAGAAGGTCAGTCCGCACAGTGCCTGCTGGTAGTTGCCCTCGCGTTCGAGCAGCTCGTACCAGTGCCTGTATTCCATTAGCACTGAGGTGCGCCAGGGGTTATCGGTCCGTTCGGCTTCCTCAATCGTCCACTCAATCAGGGGCCGGAGGCTGGTTGGGATGTGCCAGGTTGCCAATCGAGCTGGGCCATCCAACGAACGGAAGAAGGCTGATAACCGGTTTTGGAGACGATACAGGCCCTCTTCATCGCTGTGCAGGAACAAGTCGAAAGTTTCGACCAGGAAAGTTGAGGCTTTGAGCTGTTTACCACCGGTGACCTGTTGGGTAAGGTTCGCAACATTGACCATAGCTTATATCTCCTGGGAGGGGGTAGGGAGGGCGAAAGGATCGGCAACGACCGATAGGCCAGCATCGCTTGTGCCGGCGAAACTGCCCAGGTAGGCCCATTCGCTGCCGAGCTGTTCCTCGTCTTCACCCTCGTAAACGGTTTCGTAGACTTTGTTGGCCAGGAGGACACCTTCCTCCGCTTTGACTTGAAAGATCTGTCCGGCAGTGCTGCTTAATCCACCCTGGTTGTTGATGGCGGACAGGGTCATCAGACCTCGAAGAGAGCGGGTAAGGCGCTTGAATAGCGACAGCCCCTCGACCGGGTGGGTGAAGGCAAGGACGAGGATCAGGATAATGCCGCCGCTGCCGCAGGCGGGCATGAAACCGATGATCCGGCTGCCAAGCAGGGAGATCATGGTTCCGGCACCGCCGGCCATCAACAGCCGCTTAAAGCTCACCGGGCCAATCCCCTTTTCTTCTCTGGTGGTGACGTTAGTTCGCATCCAGGCAGTCATGATTATCTTCTCTATCCTCCTTTGTGCAGGATGTTGGATGGGGCTTCAGTGGGGAGGGAAACCCCATCCAGACACGGGATTCTGTAGATGGGCATCATAGGGTACAACTTATTCTGCAAAGTAGGACTTTATTCTTCAGAGTCCATCTTTTTTCTACAGAGTCCAACTTTATTCTTCATCCTCAGGGATTTTGGTTAGAATCCCAGAACCATGGCAACCCCGCCACCGCCTGCGAAAATCATTAACACAAGCCCTGTAACAACAGTTGTAAATGCTTTTGGATTGTTCGCCTTCCAATCAGCAAATACGGGCCATGGTGACAGCAGGTACATGGCGGCTACGCCGATCACCCCGATTACAGCCAGTGATCCGGCAACGCCCAGAAGAACGTTTTCAACGTCTTGAATGAATCCGGTTATTGCGTCCATAAGAGCTCTCCTCTCGTTGGTTAGATACTTGGTTAGATACCAGATAAACATGTTTGGGTGTGCGTGCAGGCTCAATGTTGGTTTTATCACCTCCTTTCGTCTCCTTTCATCGAAGTGTCGCGATGAACCGGTAGCCCCCCAGGGCAATACCGGCAAATGGCTCGCCGTTCCAGCCAAAATGGAAGTTGAGGTCAAGCGCCTCACCTCCTTGAACGGTCAGGGGTAGGTCAACCCCGCTAGGTTGAACGGCTGGGCCAATCGGGAAAGTATCTTCAAGTACATTGGGTGAGTAGATCACGCTGACGTCGGATGGGTGAACGGAAATGGCTCCGCTGTGTGGGTTAAACAGCCGGGCGGTGACGATCAACTCATCCGGTTCGTCGATTGTGCCGGTGGTTTCAACTTTAAGGATGATGATGTCCAGGTGTTGGGCGGTCAGCAGGCTGGGTGGACTGAAGCTGAGCTTGTATTCAATCAATGGAGCAGCGGCATTAACCTGGGTATAGAGGGATGCGGTGGTCAGAGTACGGGGAACCAGGAAAGCGACGGTGCTGTTGGCTTCGGTTCCGGCAGCAATCATGCCACCGGAGAAGGGAGTCAGGTTGGTGACTCCCCCATCGATGCTGACCGGTGCATAGCGTGAGCCGCTGGAGTCGGCCAATTCGAACAGGAAGGTAGATGTATTAAAGCTGGTGGTTGACGCGATCCGGAGGTCAACCAGCAGATAAGCCCATTCATCCGGCAGTTCAGCTCCTGGTGGACCGGTGTGAGTGGTGACATCCAATATGGTCAGGGTCACACCGCTGTCTCCCTGGCTGACCGGTTGGCCAACATTGGCGGCCATCCCGGTACTGAGTTGGATCGTCTCGCCGCGGCCTAACTCCTGCTCGGCAGGATAATGGCCGGTGATCGCCAGCCGGTCAGCGGCGGGGTCAGCCAGCATGACGATTACGATGCCGGGTGAGGTCTGGTCGAAAATGTCGGTGCGCTGCCGGTCAACCCGTTCACTTTGCGAGACGGTGAAGAGCAGGGTCTGCCCGGTATTCATTTGTAAGCGGATGTTATCGCCTGCGGTAAGGCCTTCGAGGAAGGTAGCATTGGCTTCGCTGTAGGGGATGCCTAGCACCGGGCGCACTACCAGCCCAAGAACGGAGGAGGCAACATCTGGATTGTCCTCGTACTCCCATTCGGCGACTTCGACTTCTTTCTGCTGCACCGGGAAAACCCGGGCTCCTTCGTTTCCAGGGCTGATCTCCAACATCACCGGGTAATAATCGCGCAGGTCTTCGCCCTGGCTGATCGGGCGGTCGATATTTTCCAAAGCTAGAGGGGTGGGTGTTGGTGTTTCTGCTGGAACACCGGTCAGGGTGGCTGCGGCAATGGCGGTCGAGGTTACGTCGGCCTCGGCCAGCTCTGCACCGCCGCTGATCCGCCGGATCAGCATGAAGACGATACACATGAACAGCAGTACCCCGGCAGCGATCACGACGATCATCTGTGGTTTGAGACCGGGCTTTTCCTGGGTGGTGTAGGTGGTATCCTCCAATGGTTCGCCGCGCTCAAGCATCCCTCGGATCCTGCCGGGAACCTGGAACCACTTGATTTCTCCCGCTGCCGCTTTGTGCATGGGAATGCGGGGGGGATCGTTTCTGTACAGAGCAAGGCTGCGCTGGATCACGTCCAGCCGTTCGAGATCGCCAGCAGCTTCCCCATATGTTTTTGTGGTTGACTGGTCCAGCCCATCTTCGTAGAAGGTCTTGTCCGGGCAGCCCAACCACAGTTCTTCGAGGGCATCGGCAGGCATCGCTTCCAGTTCGTTGAGCGTATAGAATCGTTCCAGGTCAACGGTCTCCGGGGTCATATCCGCCGGGTCGATGGCTGCCTCTTCGATAGGGATGGTCATCGGTCATTTACCTCCTAGAGCCTTTTGGGTGGTTGGTAGCCACCAGAGTCTTTTGTCGATTGCCCGGTTGGCGGAGCTTGGTGTGCTCCAGCGGGTTGGGCAGATGCGGTTGTCTGGGTCTTGTCACTGTGGACGGTGACATCCAGCTTGCCCTTGGCCGCAGGAGCAGAGGGCTGCTGGCTCTGGACCATGACGTAGCTGGATACGTCCTGGGCCCGCCGGTCCAGGTAATCCCCCATCCGGGGATTATGGCCGGTTCCACCCAGGGCAGTCTGGATAGCAGCCAGGGCGGCCTGCTGGTCGGCATAGCCACCTGTAGGGGCCTGTTGGATGGCCTGGCTGACCGCCGATTGAAGCGCCATGCGGAGGGCGGCGATATCAGCTGCATCGAGTCGTATATCGGTTTCACCGGCTGGAGCGGCTTCCCCTCGACCGGAGCCGCCGGTAGCTGCAGCTGCACCATCGGTTGCGACGACGTCTCCTGCTCCTCCGCGTCGACCAAGCATCAGTCCACCGGCAGGGCCCAGCATCCGCTGGGCGAGCGCACCTTCGTAGAAGCCGCCGGCAGTTTCACTGAGCGGCGATCCTTCCGGCAGTACCATGCTGCCCATCGCGGCGGCATTGTACAGGGCGTCACTGCCGCTCAATGCGCTGCCTGCAACCTGGGCCAGGCTACCTCCAGCAGCCATAGCGACCCCCGCACCTACACCGGCAGTTGCGACGCTCAAAGCCAACCCGGCGGCAGATTGGGCAGCCGATAGGCCAGCTTCGGCAGGTGACGTCAGCTTCCCACCGACCACCTGGGACATGGCCGTAAACATCCGGTTCAGGGCATCCCAGATGGTGCCCAGGGCTTTTTTGAGCAGCACTAACATCACCGGTGCGCCGAGCGTGGCTGCGCCCAAAGCCAGGGTGGGATTGGCGGTACGAGCACCCAGCATTACGATCCCCACCACGAAGGCCTGCATCACGGAGATGATGACTGACAGAATGAACAGTTCCAGCCACATATCAAGCAGGGTGCGGGCCATCATCTCCGTGCGTTCGAAGAACGAGAATAGGATGGCGATCGACATGCTCAGGAAAAGCACACCGGCTGAGATCGAGAGGCTCAGATAGATCATCTGCTCGACCAGGCCGAAAAAGATGATGATCAGGGAAAAAATCAGGCGGCTGATGCCGGTCAGCCCTTCGTTGATCGAGTCGGTACGTTCCTCAGCAGTCATCGTCAGGAAAAAGAGTGGTCCCTGCGTGGGGTCGAAATACTCATCTCGGAAGTCAGCGGGTAGGGAGGTGAGTGCCTCGATGACATCTTCCCCGGTAGACAGGGAATAGGACATCGCCAGGTCAAGACCATCGACGTATTGATCAGAGGGAATATAAGCACCAAACTGGTTAGCCAGGGTTCCCATGCTGTTATCGTCGGATCCAGTGGCGATGGTTCCCAGCATGGTGGGGGCGGCAGTCCCCTCTGTTTGGGTGAGGATCTGGCCGTAGAATTCGCTGCTGATGCTTCGCCGCATATTCTCGCCCTCGATGTACAGACCGGGACCAGCTTGGTAAAAAAGTAGGGCGAATAGCAGCCAGCCCAGCGCTTTTTGCCAGTCCACCACCCGTACTCGGAACCAGGGAGCGATCAGGTAGGAGGCGACCAGCAGCAGGGTGGCGATCATGAAGAAAGTCGGCATCAACCCTTCAGATAAGATCGAGATGTCGCTGATGGCCGGGCCGAAGAACTCGGTCGACAGCCAGTCGGTCAGGGCTTCGATCAGAAACCCGGCTAGCAGGAAGGCCCGGTTAAACAGCCAGAACCGGATGGCGGTGTTGCGGACCATCCCATAGACCCACATCTGGATTGGGACGATAAATAAGGTGTCAGCCATAAGATTTACTCCTTACTGTGCCTGGCGGCGTTTGACCAGGAAGATCACACCGCCGACGATCAGAACCAGCATCAGCAGGCCGAGCATTGCCAGGCCGAGCGTCTCGCCGGGCAGGGAGCTGTATTCTTCGGTTTCTACTACCGGGCTGGCAGCGATAGCAATAGCTTCAGGTGCTTCGCTGGCAGCCGATTCGGGTACTTCGGCAGCACTGATCAGCACCTGGGCGGTGGCAGTGGCTGCCAGGTCTTCTGGCTCTTCTTGCGGGATGCTGGCGGAGATCTCCGGATTCAGCTCTCCCAGGTCGTAAGCAGCTAGAGCCTCTTCGGGTGCATCGAGGGGATTTGCCGGATGGGCATAAGGTTGTGGTGTGGCATTGGGGTCACGGCTCATGTCCCAAAGGGGCACCAGCAGGCCACTATCGCGATCCTGGCCGATCACAAAGGTCACGATTTGCTCGGTATCACTTGGTTCGAAATAGATACCAAAGCCGCCCAGACCACCATCGTCGAGCGCACCGACGTTTTGCTGCTCGACAGGGACGAACTCCCGTCCTCGCCAGCCGAGGTCAAAATGCACCAGATAAGCACCGGGGGGGATTAGCAGCGTGCACTGGCCAGAATCGTCGGTCACGCAGTTGTCGTAAGGTTCATGTGGCGGTCCGGTTAGCAGGATATCCAGGGTGATCCCGGTCAGCGGGTTGCCTGCACCATCCCGGACGACGATGACCAGGGGTTGGTTGTCTTGCTGGGCGGCGGCTGGGGTCACCCACGTCAAAAGGGTGAGCAGCAGTAACAGGATGAAAATCCATCGCGATTTGAGTTGATTTAGACTCTTCATCAGGCAGTTTCCTTTTTCTCCTCAAGCAAGTTCCGGGAGTAGGTGCAATCTGGGTAGCCGCTGCACCCGATGAATGCACCCTTCTTGCTGTCGCGTCTGAGCAGCGGTTGGCCACATTTCGGGCAGTTCTCGCCGATCAGGCGGTGTTGGTAGGCGGCATGGCGACTCTGGTTGAGTGCAGGTTCGAAGGTATTCCAGAAAGAGGACAGCACCGTCGTCCGTTCGGTATGGCCGGTGGCGATCCGGTCGAGTAGGGTTTCCATTGTGGCTGTGAAGCCGGTATCAAAAATGGTTGGGAAGTTAGCTTGCAGTAATTGAGTGACCGCTTCGCCCAGGGAAGTGGGGACAACATGGTTTTTGTCCATCTTCACGTACTGCCGGTCGAGGATTGTATCGACCGTGTCGGCAAAAGTGCTGGGTCGCCCAATGCCCAGTCGTTCAAGCTGGGCGATCAGCCGCGCCTGGGTGTAGCGGTGGGGAGGCTTGGTCTTTTTCTCGTGAACATCGAGTTTGACTCTTATTAGCCGATCACCGACTTGGAGCGGCGGTAGATCAACCAGGTCCTGGTCTTCTTCTTCATCTACATCACTTACATTTGGGTAAATGATATAGAAGCCATCAAAGGTGCAGTGCCGTGACCGGACCTGAAAGAGATAGGGCAGGGGGGTTTCGCCATCTCCGGCGATGATCTCCCCTTCGATGATGGCATACTCAGCTTCTGCCATCTGGGAAGCGATAAACCGCTGCCAGATTAGGGTATAGAGGTTGAATTGATCCTGGGTGTCGAACTTGAGTGAGTCCGCGTTGATTTGGGTCGGACGGATGGCTTCGTGGGCTTCCTGCGCACCAGGTTTCGATTTGTAGGTAGCGGGGTGTTTGGGCAGGTATTTTGTACCGAGCGAATCCGCAATCATCTGGAGGGCGGCCTGTTGTGCTTCTGGAGCAACATGGGTGCTGTCTGTTCTAATGTAGGTTATCGTGCCTTTTTCATAAAGTTGCTGTGCTATTTTCTGGGTGGCGGCGGGCTTGAGTCCCAGCCGCTTCGACGCGTCTTGCTGCAAGGTCGATGTCGTGAATGGGGCAGGGGGTTTAATGGACTGGGTCTTTTCGTCGATATCATTCACCTGCCAGATAATGGCCGTTCGCAGAGCCTCAAGCGCCTCTTGTAGCTCCTCCAGGGACGTGATTTTGGGAGGGTTGACCAGATTTGCCTGGAAGGGAGGATGGCCTTCCTTCTGGAGCTGGACGGATAGGTTGTGGTAGATGATGGGTACAAAGCCCCGCCGTTCCTGTTCACGTTCGACGATCACGGACAGCGCGGCGCTTTGAACCCGGCCTGCGCTCAGCGGTTGGCTGCTGTGCAGTCCCCACTCGTGGAGCAGGGGGCTGACCTGGTAGCCCACCAGCCGGTCCAGCACCCGGCGGGTGCGTTGGGCATCGACCAGTTCGATGTCGATTTCGCGGGGCTGGTTCAGGGCTTCCCGGATGGCCTTTTCGGTCACCTGATCAAAGGCGATCCGTTGGAGTTTTTTCTGGTCACGTTGGGGCAGTAGCTCGGCAATGTGCCAGGCAATCGCTTCTCCTTCGCGGTCAGGATCCATTGCCAGGTAGATTACCTCAGCAGTCCGGGCCGCTTTTTTGAGGTCTGAGACGACCTTCTTCTTGTCTTTGGTGACTTCATAGGTTTCACCGAAACCCTGTGTGATATCGATGCTCAGGCTGTGCTGGGGTAGGTCACGCACGTGGCCGACCGAAGCCACCACCCGGTAGTCTGACCCCAGGATGGATTGAACCTTTTGGATTTTTCCCGGGCTTTCTACAATTACCAGTTTCATCGGTTTTTCTCCTTTATTCCGCTGTGACCGAGAGTGAGAAATTCTCGGTTGTATCGGGCGTTAGCATGTCGACGGAGTTCATCCAGACTCGGATCAGGTACTGGCCCTTGACAGTCAGGCTGACCTGGAGTTCGGCGCTCAGGTCTCCGCCGCTGTTATCATCGCTGGCGACGATGCCGCCATCTGGGTCGAACAGCGTGATCGCCGGGTCGGTTCTGCCGCTGCCCTCTACCCGGATGGTGACCGGCTGATCTCTGGCCCGGTTGTCGAACAGGAAATTGATCGCCTCGCCGGTGGTACCGATCAGCCCAACCTCGGGTGTGTAGCCGGTTGGTCCAAACAGCCGCCGGACATCACTGGTGATTCGTCCATCATCACCGGTGGTGTAAAGCGTGTCCGACTGGGGGCCGGTGGTGACAACATAGGGGCCGGGGAGGCGGGTTTGGACTCTCAGTGTGTAGATGCCGCTGGCCGGCAGAATGACATAGGCCGAGGCGTTGGCGGTGCCGAGGGTGTTGTCGACCTGGAGCAGGATGTTTCCATCCGGATCAAGCAGCGTGAACCGGGGGTCGTTGGCTTCATTTCGCTCTGAGACATTGATGTATTGCAGGCTGCCAGCTTCGGCAGAGAAGAGATAGTTGTGAGCGGCCTCCGGGCTGCCGGTGGCCTGTCGGTTGTTAATGAATTGGCTGGCCGAGTTCTCGATATTAATGATCAGTTCGGTCTCCAGCCCATCTCCCCCATCAAAGATGGGTCCGATCGGTGTCACGGTCGGTGTGGGCAGGGCGGCCTGGGTCTGGTTGTATTCGTAGGTCGGGCGCAGGGCATCAGCGGTGGCCTGGGCCAGGGCTTCTTCGGCGGTCAATGTCTCGGCCAGTTCGTCCTCGGCTGATGCCTGGCCGGACAGCTTGCAAGCCAGAACGGATAGCAAGATAACCAGTGCTGGGATGAGCATTCTCTTGAGGTTCATCAGGTTCTCTCCTAGGGCATAATCGTTTCAGGGTCGACGTACAGGCCATCGACTTTGACGCTGAAGTGCAGGTGGGGTCCGGTCGAACAGCCGGTGCTGCCGACATAACCCAGAACCTGCCCGGAGTTGGTTCCCTCTCCGGTCGTGACGTTGAATCCGCTCAGGTGAGCGCCCCAGATTTGGAGCGAATGTCCATCGACGATTGTGGTGTGTTTAACATAGTTCCCATAACCGTTGTGGGGTGGCTGGCTACCAACGA
This sequence comes from Anaerolineae bacterium, assembly GCA_050288085.1. Taxonomy (GTDB): domain Bacteria; phylum Chloroflexota; class Anaerolineae; order Aggregatilineales; family UBA3940; genus JBNKDD01. Next base: position 4,515 of record JBNKDD010000070.1, on the reverse strand, counting down.
TATCCGAGCAGTCTGGGCCGGTTGGGTTATCACCAGCGTGCTGCACACTGCCCATCACAGCGGTGGTTTCGTAGTAATTTGAGTCGGTGGTGGTGGTATAGTCGGTCCCGTTGTGGAACCAGGGTTCGCCCGCCGGGCAGCTGGTGCCCAGTTCGCCGGTGAAGTACATCGAGCAGCCATAGCCGCGTATGATGTACACATTGTCAACCGGTCGCCGAATCAGCAGGGTCAGGGCAGGTGGCGGTGGGCCGCCTGGAGCACCAGGGGTGATCTCACCAGTGCAGGTGTTGTCGTAGTCGTTGATCCAGACACCGACGTTGCTGCCCAGCGACTGTTTGGCCACCATCTCGGCGATGTCTTCGGTGTCGAGCGGGTCGAGCACATAGCCCATCCGCCACACTTCTGGAGCGGGAATCAGGGCAGCAGCTCGCACAGTACGCTGGTCACCGGGCGGCAGCAAGGTGGCCGCCTCGGTCAGTTCCAGGTGGGACAGGCCGATCAGGTCATGGGCCTCGGCAGATACTCCCCAGGCACCGGGAGTATGGGTTGTTCCGTCGGCTTCGATTACCTCCAGCACATATAGCTGCGCAAAGGGGTAAAACTCGTAATCGCGGGTCAGCGAGGCATTCTCGACGGTCACATCCCAGGAGGCCACCCACCAGGTGGTTGACTGGCCGGTGTCCGGGTCTTCGATGTCAAACGGGCCATCAACCTGGACGTTATCCATCCACACCCAGATCCCCAGTCCTACGCCGCCGACACCACCGATCTTGACGTGTTTTTCGAGTGGAAAGTCAGACAGGACCATGTAGGGTGTCGAGGTGGGGTAGGGGGTATAGGTCGCGGCTGCTGTTGAGGTCGGGTTGCCGGGCAGCGTGGTGCTGGTCGGTTCGGTCGTCCAGGTGGCCGGGGGCACATCGGTCGGGCATTCCCAGACCGGTAGGTCGCGGGCCCGCATATTGCTTTCTTCGCAGGCCAGCGCCGCCAGTACGAGGACGGTTAGCGATATGAGAGTAATGATAGCTGTGGTTTGTTTCTTAATGCGCATCAGGTAGCTCCTTATGGGATCAGGCCAGGGGCGGTGCTGGCCGGGATCAGGATTGTCCATTCCACGGGTGACCCAGCCCGGAAGCTACTGGCGGTGTGCAAGAAGGGGATCGTGACCTGGAAAGCGTTGTTGGTGGCGATTACGAAATGTGAACTGCCGCTGGCATCGGTGAAACCGTGTGACAGTTCGTTATTGGTGGTTGGGTCGATCACCCGGATGCTGACTCCGGTAACACCTTCGTTGGGGTCGACTTCTCCGTTGTCGTTCTCGTCATAGGCCAGAATAATATCAATGGTGACGGTTCCGACTGGTGCGCTGGTCGGTGTAGGGCTGGTCTGTGGAGCCAGGATTTGTTCGATCCAGAGTGGTGTGGCTGCCGGCGCAGATCCCAATGGTAAGCTCATGCCGCCACTGGAGCCGCTTCCAGTATCACCGCCGGGGATTGGTGTGGGTGTTGCCTGGGCGGCATAGCAGGTCAGGCTGTAGGTGGCCGCTCCGGGGAAGGGAATGTCTTCCGACTCAGGATACTTATAGCCGGCCAGGACGTAGATGTCCCCTTCCTTCTGTGAGGTGAAAGTTAGTTTGGAGTTGATCAATCCGGCCTGGGTATTCTCGTCGTCGTTTCCGCCGATTACATCGTTAACATTAGCCGACCAGTACAGGATGATGTTGGTGTCGACCGATGGGCCGAGGTCCTGGGTCTGGCAGGTGTAGCTGATGCCGGGCCGCACGGCCATCACGAAGAAGTCATTGTCAATCTGGCCGGGAGTGCCGGAGTTGAAATTGAGCTTGTCGAGCACATCGCCTGGCACGATCCGGTAAGCATGGGCGAAATCAAAGTTGGGTTCGGTGTAGTCAGGCCGCCCACCCAGGTCTGGGGTGGGGGTGTTGGTCGGATAGACGGAAGTGGCAGTTGGGTTGGCGGTAGTCGTTGGTGTGAAGGTTGGAGTGGCCGTGGGGGTGATGTTCTGCAACCGCAGCAGGTAGAACCCTTCCAGTGCGGTGGCATTGGTCACCTCGATGATGTAGTAACCTTCGCTGGGCACCGTCCAGGAAGCAACAGCATTGGGTCCAGCGGGGTCATTGTTGGTGATGATCAGTGTGTTGGCCGGGTCGTAGACCTGAAGAGTCAGGTCAAGGCCAGGAGTGGCAATCACCTGCGCTCGGTAGTCGCCGGGTGTCATCAGCGCTCGGTAGAAGTCGGGGTCGCCTGCCGGGAAGATTGTCATATTCGGCAGTTCGACCACGCTGGGGATCGACGAGGCCGAGATCAGGTCATCGTTCTGCTCATACGGGTCGTCGCTGGGAGCTTGTGCCTGGACGGGTGAGGGGGATACAAATATCAACAGGCTGCATAATAATGTCATAATGGACAGGACGACGACCAGGCTGAGGGTCTTTTTTCTGGATGGCATTTTCTCCTCCTTTCTCTATCGAGCGGTTAACATGACAATGCTGCCGATCACGCCACCGATGATTGCTCCGGTCAGGCCGAAGAAGTGGTGGCCGGCAAAGGCCAGGGCAATAGTTCCTGCTAGCAGCAGCAGGGTTCGTAGGATTCGCATCTTGAGTCTCCGTGTTCTGGCCCGTATGCTTGAAGCTGCGCCGGACAGGGACAGGGCGGCGGCGATGATCAACATCAGCCGTAGGTTTGACATTTGTTCCAGGCGTTCAAGCAGGGTCATATCATTCGTTCTCAGATTGTTCTGCGATAGCAACGTCGGCCAGGTAACGGCCTACGGCATGGCGCAGGATCTGGGAACCCGACAGGTTGTACTTCTTTGCGACTGCCAGGAGGTCGTCTTGCATGGTTTTAGGGCAGCGGGTCCAGGGTAGGCGTCCGTCCATTGATTTCTGGCGGCCTGGCGGGACGATCGACTGACGAGCGAAATGGTAGTCATCTCTCATGGTTGACCTCTGGGGTTAAAATGGTGGGCAGGTGGAACAAAAAAGAGGGTGATCTATTGTTTACTTCGGGCTTTTCTTGTAATATAGTAAGCATAAATAGCTAATCCTTTAGCTATGGTTAAGCGAAGCTTTAACAAGAAGCTTCATGCTAACCGATGGAGGAGCAGGCCGATCAGTTTTGGCGAACGGTGCGGCCTGTTCTTTGTTTATATGCCGGAAAAAGAAAACGTTCCGGCACCCTTGTTGGTGGGCCGGAACGAGACAAGCAATTTACAAATTGATGGTTGATGGCTAAAATGCTGTGTAGCTTACTGCCTGTCTCGTTCAGGCGGTAGGTCAGGCCCCTGGGTAGCTGTTGTAGCAGCTGCTCAGGGAGCCGTTCCAAAGGAACGGCAACCTTCTCTGAGTCACTTGGAGTTTAGCATAGCAAACATCTTCGTGTCAATGACTTGCTTCTGGTCCCGGCAAGTGATCGTTTTGTGTTTGTTTGCCCCCTTTCTTCCTCACTTTTGGTGATAATGACAAACCATCATCTCTTTGACCGGCTTGAAAACCGACTGCCTTTGCTCGGCAGTTCGTGCGAATTTCCGGTTAGGGAGCCTTGTGGCCAGCACAAAATAGTCCTGTGCCAGTGTGTCAAATTCAGATTGCAATTGTGCTACATTGGGATGATCAGGGATAGCATAGAGGGGGCCGCGCGGATCACCGTTGCACAGAGCAAGCAGCCTTTTCTGCCGCCTGACGATTTGGTCAAGGTGTTCCCAGATATTCATCTCTTCCTTATCCACAGTTACAGTATTAGCAGTTCGAATTACCTCTCTTGAGTGTGTTCCCCCATACATCGAGAAAAGTATTAACTTTGGTACTATATACTCAATCAAAATCATTGTCAATATTATTTTGTGGTTTTTTTACTTTTTTGCATTATAATGATAAACGCTTGCGTATGGGGGATGGAAGCACTTTACAAAACTGATACCCCATATTAGGAGGGAAGGTTATGCTGAGGAAGAATCGTGGCCGATCTGAACAAGAGGTTTCATTGAGCAGAATGATAGATTTACTCTTTGAGTATGGGGAAGAAGTAATGGGCAAGAGGGTAACCTATCAGTCTGTGGCAGAAGCAACTGGCCTCTCATGGAGTTCTATCCGAAATCTACGAGTTAGCGAAGATGCAAATCCAAACTATCGAACATTGAGAGCAATAGCTGATTTTTTTGGGGTCGGATTAGGTTACTTCAATTGCTCAACCGAAGAGGAATGCAGAGAGTACATAGAACACATATCTGCCCCTGAAGCTAAAGAGGAGCGAGGGGTACGGATGAGAAGTTTAATTTTAGAAGGTTTAGAAGGTATAGAGGATAAGGACAATGAAGAGGTACTTATTCAAACACTTAAAGCTTTGTTTAAACGAATCAGAGAGGTGGAAGCCAGGCTTGAAGATTATGAGGATGAAAGTTAGTTTGAAGTGAATTCCTACAGGTTTTTAAAAACTTGTACTGAGCTTTGCCCCCCATCATTGCTTACACTGCTGCATTTGCTGCGATTTGTCTCCCTTT
>JBNKDD010000069.1:0-21407 GCA_050288085.1 Anaerolineae bacterium | reverse complement strand
GCATCCTGGCGCTCGATGCGCTGGAAGAAGCCGGGCTGACATTAGCGCCGCTGACCGATGAGACTAAAGCCTATTTGCAGCAGCGAGTCTTTCCGGCGGCCAGTGTCGAGAACCCGGTGGATATCCTGGCTGGGGCAGGCCCGGCCACCTACGCGATCTGCCTGGACGCGCTGCTGTCCGATGAAACGGTCGATGCGGTGGTGGTGTTGCAAGCGCCGCAGGACTGGTTTATGCCGGTCAGTGTGGCGGAGGTGGTCGGCGAGGTGGCGAACAGCCCCTTAGGCCGCCACAAACCGATCTTAACCGGCTTGATGGGGTTAGCCTCCACCAGCGAAGCGACCCAGGTATTACACCAGCGCAAAGTTCCGAACTTCGCCTTCCCGGAGCGGTTGGGGAGTACCCTGCGGGCGATGTGGGACCGGCAGCAGTGGCTTGAGGCGCTGGAGGAAAAATCGAGCCCGGCGGCGGTGAATGGTTACGACATGGATACGGCCCGGATGGTGATCGAGGCCAGCAACCAGGTTGTCAGGGAGCGGACGGATAATTTGCTGGCGGCTGCCAGCTGGCTGCCCGCCGATCAGGTTGAAGCCCTGTTGAACGCCTACCATATCAGAACGCCGCGCTGTGGTCTGGCTCCCAACCTGGAGCAGGCGCTCTCGATGGCAAAGACGGTCGGCTACCCGGTGGCCTTAAAACTGGCCTCGGAAAGTGTCAGCCATAAAACCGATGTGGGTGGGGTGGTCTTAAACGTTAACTCCCCCGTAGAACTGGATAACGCCTTCAACGAATTAATGGCCCATCTAAAGCAGAATGCCCCGCAGTTAACCATCATCGACGGGGTATATGTCCAGCAGATGATCCGGGGCGATGCGGAGTTGATCGTCGGGGTGGTGCGCGATCCGCAGTTCGGGCCGCTGGTGATGGCCGGAACGGGCGGGACTCAGGTTGAGTTGATGCGCGATGTGGCGTTTGAACTGGCTCCGCTCACCCGCAAGCAGGCCAACAGCCTGTTGGATCAAACCGCCGCCCACGCATTGCTGGCCGGTTATCGCGGTGCGCCTCCGGCGGATCGGGAAGCGGTGGTAGATGCGATCATCAATCTGGCCCAGATCGCGATAGATTGGCCGGAGATCAGCGAGATCGAGGTCAACCCGCTGATCGTGCTGGGCGGTGATCAGGGTATGTATGCCGTTGATGCGCGGGTCAGGATGGCGGTTGATTGACGGCGTTGGGATTTTTGCGATAGCCGTGTGGTAGGGGCGAGATATATCTCGCCCCTACGTGATCATGCTATTTCGGATAAAAAGTATCACCCCTCCCTGGGGAAGGGAGGGGTGAGGGACAAGGAGGAGAGAAACCACTATTAAAAGCGATGCTTATCGCTTAATGTGTCGGATCTGTTTCAGGGTCAGGATAAATGGGCAGAAAACGCAGCCCAAGTGTCAACCCTAGTAAAGCATACCCTATTATGCCAAAAAATGCTCCAAATTCCCAAATTGTCGGGTGATATGCTAAACGCGGTGCAATAAAGGCCACACCCGGTGACCAATCCTGCGGGACAACCAGCCCGGAAATGGTCACGTTCCAACGGAGCATTACGACGCCTGCTATCGCCAATACGTTCCCCAGCATCAACAGCCAGTCATTCTGGCGTAAGCGAGGCCACAAGTAGATGATAGCAGGTACGAGACCACCTAGCAACACTTCGATCCACCAGAAGGTCGCTCCGTAGGGCGAGGTTTGAGTCAGCAGTTCAAGCGTCGTGGCGCGGGAGGGGATATTGCTGTAGTAGGTGGTGGCTGCCCAGTCCCAGATTTTGAGATACAGGTAAAGGAGCATCGCTCCCCCGGCAACGACCGCTACCCCACGTACTGTGCCTTCCTCAACCAATCGTTTTCCGGTGATCCGGCGGGTTACCAGGGTTACGAACATGGTAGCGGACATCCCGCCCGCCGCCGCCGATAGGATGAACAACACCGGCAGGCTGGGCTTATACCACAGGGGACGGGCCGCAACCACGCCGTAGGTCGCGCCAAGTGATGATTGGTGCAGCAGCGATAGGGCCAACCCGATCACGGCCAGCACCGGCGTGAACTTGTGGATCGTGTGTCCGATCTTGGAGGCATTCGGCCAGCGTGCGAACAGTCGACTCTCGAATAAAGGAACGGACAGTTCGAGGGCCAGCACGCTGAAGTAGAAGATCACGCACATTGTGATCTCCCACAGCACCGAGTGCACATTCCAGTAGATCACAGGGTGATAGAACCGGTCCGGGCGTCCGATATCCAGTGCCAGGGCGAACATCGCCGAGGAGTAACCCAGGAAACCGCCTAAGACGGATACGCGGGCGACGCTCTCGAAGCGCTTGACTTTGAGCAAATAGGTGATCGCTGCGACGATAAATGCGCCAGCACCCAGGCTGATCGCCGAGAGGTCCAGCGCGATCCACAGGCCCCAGGGAATCTGGTCGGTCAGGCCGGTGACTTCCAGGCCGTTCACAAAGACCCAAACGCCGGAGACGACGCCCCAGATGACCAGCAGTCCCAGGACGATGACCCAGATCAGGAAGAGCCGCTGTTTCGGATCGGCGGTCATGTGTTTCAGGTTTGCCGTTGCCGTGCTCATTCGGTCACCATCCCTTCTGCCGGAATATAGTAGACGTTTGGCTCGGTGCCCAGGTCTTCACGCAGACGGAAGGTTGGTGTGTTGTGGACAATCTGGGCGACTTCCGAGTTCGGGTCGAGCAGATTACCGAATTTCCGCGCACCGACCGGGCAGATATTGACACAGGCCGGGGTAGCGGCCCGGTCAATGCCGGGGGTGAGCCCCTGCTCTAAGCCCCGGTCAAGGCGGTGAACGCAGAAGGTGCACTTCTCAACAACCCCACGCGGGCGGCGTTCTACCTCAGCAGCACCCCACTCGGTCTGGTGTGGATTTACGTCCTCACGTTTTTTCCAGTTGAAACGGCGCACGTCGTAAGGGCAGGCGACCATGCAATAGCGGCAGCCAATGCAGCGATCGTAATCCATAAACACCAACCCATCGCCGCGCTGGTAGGTCGCCCCGACCGGGCATACATCTGCGCAAGGCGGTTCCTGGCAGTGCTGGCAGGGCCGGGTCATGTGGAAGATTTTACCGGTTGCGGTCTCATCTAATACATGGATATTCCAGCGCATGTCGTCAGCCGTGTCGTTGACGGCCTGGCAGGCCCGGACACAATATTCGCAGCCGATGCACTTAGCCAGGTCGATTACCATCACCCAGCGGTGGTCACTGTCTTCGCCGCCACTGCTGGCGCTGACGGTCCTGGCTTTGATCGCCTCTGGGATGACCGTCAAGGCCGATGCGGCTGCGGTTGAAAACCCGGCTAGCCCCAGAATTCCCAGAAACTTCCGGCGGCTGACGGGGATACTCTTATCCTTCATCAGTCTCACCACCATTATCAGCTTTGTTGTTACCGTTGAGTCGTCGTGAGACAATCCAGGCGACAACTGCACCGATCAGCAGACCGGCACCTCCGCCTTCAACCAGGCTGAGCGCCGATTGGTTTCGCTGCTGGATCAGCACGGTTTGGAGCACGTTTTCGAGCTGCGTGGCACGGAGGGTTGCCTCGCGTCCACCCAGGTCATAGTTTTCCAGGTCGCGGCTGTCGGGGCAGGGTTCAGCATCTTCGCCGACCGGTACCAGTTCGATACCCTCTTCATGACAATCCAGGCAAGATCGTAAGCTGGCCTGGAAGTCGTGGCCGGTCGGAGCCAGTCCGGTTTCCGGGATTTCGGTATGCGGCGAGACGTAACCGTGACAGTCGCGGCAGGAAAGCTCGGCATCTTCAATATGCGTAATGTGTGCCACAAACCCTTCCAGCCCATCGGCGTGACAGATCAGGCATTGATCCAGCTCTGTCCCGGCGCGTAATCCGTTGGTATGGGAGTAGTGGCAGCTGGTGCAGGTCAATTCCGCGACCCGGTGCTGGCTGACGTGAAATTCTGCCTGGGTGACTTCGTGGCAGTCGCCGCAGACTTCATTAGCCCGGTTCAGGTCAACGGTGGCGGGCGGGTGGTCTTCTGATGCAAAACCGTGACAGGCTTCGCAGGTCACCCCCTCGGTCAGGTATTCACCGGTTGCCACGTCGTAGTTGGTGGTGTGACATTCCAGGCAGGATGGATCGTTGTTGTTGTTAGCCCAGCTATCCTGGAAGATGGGGTCGGTGTAGGCTTTGGCGTGGGGGCTGTCATGCCAGGAAGCCGCGATATCCGGGTGACATTCACCGCAATCGTTGCGCTCCTGCTCTTGAACGGCTGGTTGTGGAGCTGGTGAGCTGTCACCATCGCCTGCCAGGGCGAGGCCGACCAGCCCCCCGGCCAGCGTGAACACAATAAGTGTAGCAATGATGGCGGGCCTGATATGCTTGGTAAACTTCATTGGTACCAATCCCTCAATTAACACTAATTGGCAAGGTTGTCTGAAGGTGTCTCCAGACTAAGAAACGGTTCCGGCATCTGGCGAAGGGCTTCATTTTCTGGGGCAAAAGCAAATTCCCAGAAAGCTGTCTGGGCACGGGTGGCAGGGCGACCGGTGTGGCGGGCCAGGTAAAGCGTGGTGTGAATATCCAGCCCTTCGACTTCTATGGACGCCAATGTCCCGGCCTGGATAGACTCGGCTGCGACCAACCCGGAAACGAATGCAACCCCGATTTTTTCCTGAACGGCCATACGGATGGCCTCGGAGTTTTCCAGGGTCATGACGGTTTTTAATGAAAGTGGGCTGAGTTCAAATTCGGCCAACCCGTTTCTGAGTGCAATATAAGTCCCGGCAGTTGTTTCACGTAGAATAAAGTTTTCCCCTAATAACTCTTCTGGCGTGATGATGCCGCCGCTTTTTGCCCAACGGTGATCGGGATTGGCAATCAGGACGATCCGGTCAACCAGGAAGGGGCGGTATTCAACCTCTCGCAGCGGCTCCTGTAGACTGGACATGGCAATGTGGGCTTCACCGTTGAGCAGCCATTGTAGGGCGTCTTCCCGTTTACTGACATAACACTGCACCCGTACCAAAGGATATTGTTGGCGCAGACCACCGATCAGCCTGGGGAGGATGTACTTGCCGACGGTTGTACTACAACCGATCTTGAGCAAGCCGATCACCTCGCCATGTTGGAGGGAGGCCATAGATTCTTCCACCTGGATCGACTGGTTAACCAGTTCGCGGGCCATTGGAATCAACGCATTTCCTGCTTCGGTGAGCCGAATATGCCGACCGGCACGGTAGAACAACTCAACGCCCAACTGTTTTTCCAGGGAGCGGATCTGCATACTGACCGCTGGTTGGGAAAGGTTGAGATGTCGCCCTGTCTCTGAAAAGTTTTCAGTCTCGGCTGCAACCAGGAAAACTTGTAGTTCATGAAGGTTTAGCATAAGTGGTTCCTATGCAATGCCGACGCTCTAATAGGCAATACATTGTTTGTGAACATTGTAACAAACTCTAGGGTCAAATGTAAAGCATACAAGAGTGTACTCTTTATTTGATTTGCTTATATACTTTACTAAGAAATTCATATATTCGAAAACTATGCTAGACCTTGATTAAAATAAGCAAACCCATATACAATATGTGAGAGGCTTCACAAACAATAAGTTTTTGTAATGCTGGAGTACCCTGTGAAAATATTTCACAAATCTATCTTGCTCATTGTTTTTGTGCTGCTTGCTCTAACTGCCTGCGCCGGTGAGCCTGAAGTGTTGGAGATCGTAGACGAGATCATTGCAGAAGTGCCTCCAACGGTGGAGCCTACCTCTACCGTAGAGCCAACCGAAGCTGAGGCTGGCCCAACGGCCACGATCCAACTCACTCCTAAACCGGAAATCGACGAAGCCTGCGTGCACTGCCACGCGGATGCGTCGCTCCTGCAAGCCCTGGCAACCGAGGCTGAGCCCGAAGAGTCACCTTCTTCGGGCGAAGGTTGAGGTGGTGATGTGCCTCCGTTGGAGGCCTGGGAGAAGGTTCTGATTGATGAGGGGATTGTCACGACCGGTGTTCATGCCTACGTTTCTTGTACGGAATGTCATGGCGGAACCAATGTTGATGATATGGAGCAGGCTCACGAGGGGATGATTACCGATCCCTCTGAGGCACCCGACAGCGCTTGTGGCGACTGCCACGAGGATATCCAGGTTGCACATGAGAACAGCCTGCATGCCACGCTGGCGGGGTATGATACGGTACTGTACGAGCGCAGTTTACCGGAGAATCACCCGGCGTTGGAAGAGATGGAAGCCAACCATTGCAATAGCTGCCACGCGACTTGTGGGCAGTGTCACGTCTCACAGCCGACCAGTGTCGGCGGCGGGCTGCTGGAGGGGCACGAATTTGTCCTGACACCGCCGATGAGCCGGACCTGCACCGGATGTCATGGCAGCCGCGTTAAGGATGAATACTCCGGGCGCAATGAGGGTATTCCCGGTGACATTCACCTATCGCAAGGCCGGATGAACTGTGTGGACTGCCATAGTGGGGCGGAAATGCACGGCACGGATATGGTAGACGTGGACCATCGCTATGATGGCGACCGCGAACCGCTGTGCGAATCCTGCCATGAAGAGGCGTTGACGACCGATGCCGGAATCGAAGAACATACCATTCACGGGCAGGACGTATCTTGCCAGGTATGCCACTCGGTAGAGTATAAGAACTGCTCGAACTGCCACGTTCAGCAGACGCCGGATGGCATCCCATACTATGAGATCGACCCGTCCTGGATGGATTTCAAGATCGGTCTTAATCCTGACCGGACGCCGGAGCGACCCTGGCAGTATGTCCTGGTGCGGCATGTGCCGATTAGCCCGACCTCATTCGATTTCTATGGGGCGAACCTGCTGCCGAACTTCAACAGTCGGCCTACGTGGGTTCAGGCTACACCGCACAATATCCAGCAGTTGACGCCGCAGGCCAGCCAGTGTGAAAACTGTCATGGCAACGCCGATATCTTCCTGACAATCGACTCGGTGCTGCCGGAAGAACTGCCGGCCAACGCCCAGGTGATCGTCAATGAACCGCCGAGTATCGAGCTGCTTGAGCAGTATCGTGCACAGCAGGAGTTAGCAGCTCAATAGGCGGGAGTAGTCAGTTAACAACATGCCCATCCTGGCCCATACAGGGTGGGCATGTCACCGGGTTTTATTACTCGGTATTCCGAATGTTCGGAAACTTGAACGTGCGAACTATTAGCTTATACGTATATGTTAATATACCTGGAGGACATATCATATGAAGAAGAGCTTACTGTTCCTGGTCACAGTTGTGATCGCCACACTACTTCTTAGCGCCTGTGCATCCCCGTCAGTGGAAGAACTGATGGAGGAAGCCGAGGTTGCTACGGAAGAAGTCGAAGAAGTTGTAGAAGAGGCTCCCGCCGAAGAGGAGATGGTCGAAGAAGAAGCTCCTGCTGAAGAGGCAATGCCCGAAGAAGAGATGGCCGAGCCTGCCGGTGACGCCGAACTGGATGCCGCTTTTACGGCAGCCCTGGATGGGATGACCGGCTACTGGGTCACCCAGGTTGATGCTCTGAATGAGCAGTTAGCCGAGGGTGGGGTTTTCCTGCTTGACGTGCGTGAAACTGCCGAGCTGGAAGAGACCGGCTACATCGAGGGTGCGGTTCATATTCCGCTCCGCGAACTGGCCCAGCACACCGATTTGCTGCCCGGTTTCGATACCCCGATTGTGGTCTATTGCAAGAGCGGCTTCCGCGGCGCACTGGCGACCGTTGAACTGAACGCGCTGGGTTGGGATGCTCGCGACTTGGCCGGTGGTATCCTGGCCTGGATCGATGCCGGTAACCCGGTTGTTGAGGGTACGCCCGCTGCCGAACCGCTGAATGCTGCCGAAGTTGACCCGGCCCTGTTGGCCGCTGTTGACGCCAATCTCAGCACTCTGCCCGAAGGCTGGGGCGTGGTGACCGTCGAAGCCTTGGCCGAAGAACTGGCCGAGGAAGCCCCCGTGCTGATCGACGTTCGTCGTCCTGAAGAAGTGATGGAAACCGGCATGATCGAAGGCGCGACCCATGTTGCGCTTGAGACCTTTGTTGCCGATCACAGCCTGTGGCCGGAAAGCAAAGATGCCAACATCGTCATTTACTGCAAGTCCGGTACCCGCGGCGCATATGCCATGAGCATTCTGCGCACCTACGGTTACACCAATGTCCGTAACCTGGCCGGTGGTATCGTCGGCTGGATCGGTGCTGGCAACCCGGTTGCTGGCGGCCTGGATGGAAATTACGCCGCTTTCCTGAGCAGCATGCAAGGCTATCAGCAGATCAACGCCGAAGGTCTGGCCGAACTGCTGGCCGAAGCTCCTGACACCTACCTGCTTGACGTTCGCAACGTTCCTGAACTGGAAGAAGTTGGCTACATCGAAGGCGCAGTCAACGTCCCGCTGGCCGAACTGGCCCAGCACACCGATTTGCTGCCTTCGCTCGATACGCCGATTGTTGTCTACTGCAAGGCCGGTACACGCGGTGCTATCGGCATGATGGCCCTGGTTGGTATGGGCTACACTGATGTCCGCAACCTGTCAGGCGGATTTGACGGTTGGGCCGCTGCCGGTAATGCGACGGTTGATGGCGTGCCGGAAGCCGAAGCTCTGAACGCGGTCGAATTTGACCCGGCCCTGCTGGCCTTAGTTGATACCACCCTGACCACCTACGAAGGTTGGGGACAGGTAAAGAGCGATGGCCTGGTTGAAGAACTGGCCGAAGACCCCGAAGGCATCGTCCTGATTGACGTGCGGACAGCGGAAGAGGTTGCAGAAGTCGGCGTGATCGAAGGCGCTGCTACCATTCCGCTTCAGGAACTGATCAGCCTCAAGGCTGAATGGCCCGCCAAGGACGCCAACATTGTCATCTACTGCAAGTCCGGTACCCGCGGCACGATGGCGATGTCTATCCTGCGGATGTACGGCTACACCAACGTTCGCAATCTGGCCGGTGGTATCGTCGGCTGGATGGACGCCGGTAACCCGGTTGTGGCCGCTGAATAAATAAGTATAATCTCCTGACACTAGGGACACGCTGCCCGGCTCATTGAGCCGGGCAGCGTTTTTGTGGATAGCATTCTGAAAGACTCATTTTAGACCTCACCCCTGCTCTCACGCGCTCCAGCGCGTTCGATCTTTCCCCTCTCCATTTTGGAGAGGGGGAGGGAGATCTGCCTTCAGGCAGTTCGGAAGGGGGTGAGGTTGAGCATCGCAGGGAGACGATTACCGGGTTATGTGTGTGGGGCAGGGCTTGCTGATTCGCTCTGGATTGGCGAGGTATTCTTCGACGGTCAGGCCGTCATCATCGTGATACCAATCTTCATGATCCGACCAGCAGGTACAGCCGGGGCACTGAGTTTCCTTCCAGGCTTTGCCACAGGCCGGGCAGACACCATGCGTCTGGAAGGTATTCCAGACATGTTCGCAGGTACACTGCCACAGGCTGCCTGCATCGGGACGCCAATCACATTTGGGACATGCAATATACATGGGGTTGCTCCTACTTAAACATCATCTATCCAATAACGAATCTTCTTCCCATGTTCCTCCGCATAATTCAATTCCCTCCTGGTACTTTCGCCGATATATCCCCCGACGTTTAAGATCAAGACTTCGTCGGCCAGATCTATCTTGCGAAGGTGCAGCTCGTCTAAAGTGGCTCGAATCTCCTGGAGTTCTGCCTCTGAGCGATCGGCAAATAATACGTGGTCACTTTTCATGTCGCTGCCAATGGTCAGGACGATGCGACCTTGCAAGGTTTCCTGGAGATTGGCCTGCTGGTAGGCCTCGCTGAATCGCGTAGATCCGCACAGGCATACAATGGTTGGTCTTTCGGCTATTGAATCTTGCTGCGGGATGTTGAGGGTTGCCTTCAGCCATTCGATGATTCGTGTGATCAATAACTTTCTCTCTAACAATAAAGGGGATACCAGACCCGGTCGGTTGTAGGATTATCCGACCGGGCCTTAAGTCTCAGTTATTCCTGATCGAAATACAAATTCATATTCTGTGCCACTCCGATCGGTGATGCCTGGTAGCCTTCCAGTCCCGCGCGGGTGACGATATAGTATGCCTCACTATGCGAGACGAAAACAGCCGCCGCATCATCAACCAATATCTGCTCGATCTTCTGGTAGAGGGCCAGCCGCTCCTCCGTTGATTCAACGCTGCGGGCTTCCTCAAGGAGCGCGTCTACTTCGGGGTTGCTATACCCGCCGAGGTTCTGCTTGCTCCCGGTGTGGAACAGCACATCCGCGAAATTCTCCGGGTCGGCATAGTCGGCGCACCAACCCCAGAACAGCAGGTTTCCATAATTGCCTGCGTAGACCATGTCGTGATAACTGTTGGCATCAATCGAGTCGATAGATATCGAGATACCCAGGGATTCCTCTGCCAGCCCGACCAGGAAGGATATCTCCGGCGGGATATCTCCGCCTGATGTGACGGTGGTCAGGCTGATTGGCGGGAGTGCAGCGGCGCTGCCATAAGTGGAGTCGGCTAACGCCTGTTTAGCCGCATCGACATCATAGCCAAGCGGTTTGACATCCGGGTTATAGCCCGGCAGCCCCGGTGGGAACAGGCCCGCCGCGACGACCCCATCGCCTTCGAGGTATTGTTCGTTAAGCCCTTCTTTGTCGATGGACATCGCAAAGGCTCGCCGCACGTCCGGGTCATCAAAGGGCGGTTTTGAAGAGTTGAGAACCAGGTAGTAGGTGCACAAATTGTTAGCTTCGTGGATAGTGCCATACAGCGGATCGTTGGAGTCTTCTGCACGGCTCAGGAAGTCTTTGTTGATCCCGACAATGTCCGTATCACCCGTCTCGTATAACTGCATGCCGGGAGCCGGTATCAGCATATACACCACATATTCGAGCGCTACCGGTTGCAGGTGATAATTGGCATTACGTTCGAGGATCAGCACCTCGTTTTCATCATGCTGCACAAACCGGAATGGGCCGGTTCCATTGGGATGTGCATCGATCCGGTTGATACTTTCCGAATCGACGATCCAGGAGGCCGGGTAGCTCAACTTCGAGAGGAAGTAGACCTTCGGGGCATCCAATGTCACTTCAATCGTGTAGTCATCGACAGCGCGAACCCCGGCGATTTCATCTGCATCCCCGGTGGCGTAATCTTCAGCGCCGATGATATCGCCCAGGTAAGTCAGCCCGGTGTCTGACTCGGTGTCCGGGTCGAGGGCATGTTCCCACGAGAACACGACATCCTTGGCGGTGAAAGGCTTCCCATCATGGAATTTGACATTCTCGCGGAGATAGAAGGTGTAGACCGTGCCATCCTCGCTGATATCCCAGTCCGTCGCCAGATCGGGGATCGGCTGTAGGGACGGATCGAGGCGCACCAACCCGCTGAAAATATCACCGATAAAACTGTCGGCGCTGCCCGTCCACCTGGCGGGATCGAAGGAATCCGGCTCAGCCCCATATAGGAACAACGCATTGTCGCGTGCTACCCCGTATGGGTGTGGCTCGAAGACTTCTATACTATCAATGATCGATGCCGATTCCTTCTGGTATGGTTCAGCGTAACCGGTGAACTGGTAAGTGACGAGTTCAAATATCCGGCTGCCCCGCTGCACGGTGAACATCTGAAACTCTACGGCAAACCCTGACTGTTCGATCCCATCGCCCCGCCCAAGCCAGGCAGCTTCCCCGGATGGAAGGGTGTATTCCAGGTCATATTCGATGTTGTTTACCGTTGTGATTTGCAGCCATTCAACGAGATCATCCAGCGACGTTGCCGAATATTCTTCGAAGGTTGAGTCTTCCGGTACGAAATCTGAGAACAGGTAAACCTGTGATTCGTAATCCGACGTTGCCAGCCACAGCAAGAAGAAACTGTTGTAATATTCCCCCCCGAGGTCTTCCCAGGATGAAGATGGATATTTGAGGGATACTCCCTGCACGTCATTGGTATAGACGCCGTCTTGTTCTCTAGCCTTGGCTAACGGGCGGGCGGTCGCGACCGGCGTTGGGGTTGGTGATGGTGTTGCCGTTGCGGTTGGCGGCAGCGGCGTTGGCGTTGAGGTTTCGGTCGGCACCTGGGTTGGTGTCTCGGTTATTTCGGGTTCGTCCTGTGGCATCAGCGATGAAAAACTACAGGCGAACAGGGCCAGGGATAATACAGCAGCTAAGATCGGAACCCGGTATTGTTGTTTCATTGATAAATCTCCCGTTAAGTTGGGCCAGACAATAGATTTATATCAAATGGCCCAACTGCTACCGGAACAAGTAAGGTTTTCCCAAAACCATTATCTTGTTCCACTTAATGGTTATGCCAGATTCAACGACGCTTTTGAGAATGGAGGATCAACAGAACGCCACCCCCGATCAACGCGAGTACGATCAATCCGATCAGACCGAGGAACAGCACTATCCCGCCTGTTCTCACACCTTTAATCGGAAACGAGGATCCGCTCTCTTGACCGGCAGTCGGAGTGATGGCTTCAGGCTGGGAGTTCGTGTCAGCCTCCGCCGTCACCGTGATGGTGGGGGTAGGGGTAGATAGTTCTGGTTCAGCCGGTGCTTCGGTGGCGGCTGCACCCAGGGGGGCAATCGTTGGATAGGGGGTGCGGGTTGGGGTTGCCTCCGTATCCAGATCTTCGTCATCGATTGGCGGCGCACCGATGGAATCCCGCCAGAGCACCTCAAGCCCGGTGCGGTCGAAACCGTACACGCTCGTCAGCGCTTCGTCGGTGGTGTTACCCGCTTTGAGCGCCTCAAGCAGTTCGCGGATCAAATCGGAACCATACTCCTCTATCAAAAAGCTGGTGATGCTTAATGACTGGGCATAGCTCAAGACGGCTGTGTCATCGTCCCCTGAGAAGGCTCCCTCAATTTGACGGATTCTCAGCAGACTGTTTGTATCAAGGGCTTCCTGAAATTGCTCGGCCCCGATGTTATACCGGCCTTCGACGGTCAGAGCCAGCCCTTCATCCAACCAGCGTGGTATATCGCTGACACACGAGAAGGCCATCCGCCCGACGACGATATGTGACAGCTCGTGCGCCATCGTGGACCTTCCCCAGGCAAGCTCATCCGTCCCGACCGCTATGATCAGGAGCCCGTATTCAGGCATGGCATAGCCGCCGGTCCATTCGGTCAAATAGAGTGTGGCGTCGCGCATATCCTGGGGGGTCGCATAGATGAACACCTGGACGGGGCTGTCCAACTCGTAACCCAGCAAATCCTCAATGGTAAGCAGCGCTGCTTCCCCGGCATTGACCAGTTCTCTTCCGAAGCCAGCGCCGCCTTCATAGTAATACAGGTTGATGTTATTCGATTGAGCGATCTGCCAGTTATGATTGGTATCTTCAAAACGCAGCGTCTCGACCTCGGTTTCGATCCGCTGCCCGTTTTTATCGATCAGCACCCACTGCCACCAGACCGTCGTGCCGGTAGGGATGCTGCCGCTTTGATACATATCCCACTCCCAGGCAAGTATGACCACTTTCCCAGGGGTGAAGTTAGCCGGTACCGCCCGTGTGATCATTTCGGCGCACGACAAAACCTCGATGCCGTAGTTCAGTTCCACCGATTCGATCGTCACGTCACTTTGTGCCGACAGGTGAAAGGTAATGCTCGTTGGAAAGTCGGTTTCGGCCTCGTTGCGAGTCACCTCAATCGATTGATCCGCCGGGGGCTGTTGCAGTCCAGGAATAAAAATAAAGAACAGCAGCAGGGTGCTAAACCGCTGTTTGAATATTGATTTCCACACCAGAACTTTCATCCTTAGTTTCATGTTGGGTACCTTGATTGGTTAGATGCCCATTTTGCCGCTGGGTATTCCTATGTGATGGTGATGGGTTGATAGCCAACTGGCATTGGGTAATGATCTTTGTTTTGCTGTCCCGGTACTTAGCCCAGTATATCAGCCACTTTTTCTGCGGTCAACCTCCTAAAAATGGGGTGAACGAACGACCTGTCACGTCAGGTGCATCAACGCGTCAGTAGTCCCCCCAAATGCGTATCTCAAATTTTGCTTACAAAACTGTTATAGGGTCAGGGATTTTGGGTACAAAATTAACAAGCTGATAACGTGATAACTTGCGGAAATATTAAGTTATGATAAAGATATAGTGATAGTATGTGTAATCCTACCCGACGACAGGTGAGATAAATGACAGGCAAAGAACAAGATAGTGGTGATTCGGTTGTAAATCTTGCTGATACGGTGATTATCGACCATCAGAGTGTGGTTCCCTATTATTTTCAACTCTACCAGTATATGACCCGCAAAATCCGGGCCGGGGAATGGCCGCCCGGTCACAAGCTCCCCAGTGAAAAAGAACTCTGTGACCTTCTTGGAGTCAGCCGCACGGTGGTGCGCCGGGCCTTGTCTGATCTGGCCGCCGATGGCCTGATCAATACCTACCGGGCCAAAGGCTCCTTTGTGGCGAATGTCAAGACTGGCTGGCAGTTGATGCAAACGATGGGTGGCTTTTACGATGATGCGACCCGTCACGGCAAAAAGGTGATCACAAAGGTGCTTCAGCTTGACCTGATCCCGGCCACCGGAGTAGTAGCCGAAAAGTTGCAGCTCGCCGAGCAGGAATATGTGGTGCGGCTGCGGCGTTTGCGCCATGTAGATGGTGAACCGGTGGTGGTAGCAGTCACGCATCTGCCCGCGCAGCTCACGCCGGGGTTGGTCAATGAAGATTTCCGTGAGGCGTCGCTCTATGATCTTCTGGCGAGGAAATACGGGCTGGTCTTAGCGGGAGGCATCCGCACCATCGAAAGCGTCAACGCATCTGAGGAGGAAGCTAAACTGCTCAAGGTTCCGGTCGGGGCGGCGCTCAGCAAATTGACCAGTGTGGGCTATCTGAAAGATGGCACCCCGCTGGAATATTTCGTGGCCTTCCACCGGGGTGATCGTAGTAAATTTGAGGTTCGCCTTTTTAACCCCGATAGTTAGGGTTTCTCATGCTGGAGGAGCCAATCATAGAACTCAGGATCAGAGTATGTATCGGTCCATACATCGTGATCGTGATCCTCTAAAACCGTAAACTGAATGTTGCCCCCCACTTTTTCCAGCGCCTTTACAGGTTTTTCAGCCCATGATAAGGGCACAACCTTGTCATCAGCCCCATGAATGGCCCAGACCGGCAGGTCTTTGATGCTTTCTATCGGCAGTTTCGAATCAAGGTAGGCGGCCAATGGGGCGATAGCGGCGAAAGTGTCGGGTTGGAGCAGGGCGAACCGGTAGGTTGCTTCGCCTCCCATACTCAATCCGGTGACGTAGATGCGTTTCTGATCGACCCGGTAATCGGCCAGGAGTTCATCCAGCACCCCGTTCAGATAGTTGTCCGGGAACGAGGCGAAATCGTCGGATTCTTTCAACAACGGTGCAGCGATAATGAAAGGCAGCGGCCCTTGTTCCCGGATCATCATAAAGGGGCTGGCCTTCGCCAGCAGAAACACGTTGTCACCCCGATCCCCGTAGCCATGCAGGAAGATGATCAGCGGCCAGGTTTGTTGGGTGTCCTCTTCGTAACCTTCTGGGAGATACAGCAGATACCCGTCACCGTAGAAAGAAGTCAGGACATCATCTCGATATTCTTTGGGAACTATCCGCAGGTCGGCCAGGTATTGGGCATAATCTTTGTAAACGTAGAAAGATTGGCTGTGGCTGAGTACGATCGGGCCCCAGGTTCCTCTGTCACGGGTTGAATTTCGCCCACCCTGGAGAAGTCCTGTATCAGGATCAACCGTAAATAAGTACATCCCTGTGAGGTAAAAATCATCCTCAAATTCCCACTCGATTGAAGGAATGTCACCGGGATTGACCCTGAAATGTATCTCTTTAACATCGCTGGGATACTGGAGATTGGTGCCCATCCACAGGGAAGCTTTGCCGTCTTGCTCTGTAATCTCCTGGATCACCAATACAATCTTCCAGTCCTTCTGTACCGGCGCGGCGTAACTGTAACCCTCCCATCGACCGAGAAAGCCCGCCAGTTCAGGTTGGAGATCTGCCGCCGGTTCTGATATCGGCAGATTGCCAAAGACCAGGTATGTGTTGGTATCTCCATCAACCGGGGTATGTAAGGCATCGAAATCCTCGATGTCGAGGTCTTGCATGGATGTCTCTTGAATCGGCGGATCTTCCTGGGCAACGTCGATTATCCAGATGATTATAGCCGCGACCGATAGGATCCCTATCAACAGGAAAAGCAGATGCAATCGTTTCGTTTTCATATATTTTCACTCGTTATAGTCTCAAACATGAGGTAGAGCATTTTCGTCCTTACCTGGTTTAATCATGGGAAGCGGCGCATCGAAAACCCTGACCGCTGCTCCGGTTTTCTTTGAGATAACGAAGACGGGCCGTCGGGCGGATATACCAGGCTGAACGGCTCCAGGAGCCGCCCTTTAGTATCACATGATCGCCCTCTGCTGGGCCGGTCGGGTTGCGGATTTGTGAGTCGATTGGATAGGTGCTGTACCGGTCGGCGACCCGTTCCCAGGCGTTGCCGGACATATCCAATACACCATACGGACTTGCCCCCTCCGGGTAGCTGCCCACCGGTGCGGTGAACGCGTAACCATCGTCCTGGCTGATGTCGGGTGTTAACGAGTAGCCGTTGATGTCGGCAAAGTTAAGAAGATTGCCTGCCGGTGACTGATTGCCCCAGGGATAGATACGACCGTCGGTTCCCCGTGCGGCCTTCTCCCATTCCGCTTCGGTTGGAAGGCGTCTTCCGACCCATTGACAGTAAGCCTGGGCATCGTCGTAGTTCACCTGCACGACCGGGTGATTATCCAATCTCTGAATGTCCGAACCGGGCCCGTGCGGGTGTCTCCAATTGGCACCTGCAACCATTTTCCAATCTCTGGAAAGCAGGTTCAGGTCGATGCCACCGCCCGCTTTTTCGGCTTCGGTCTCGTAACCGGTCTCCTCGACGAACCGGGCAAACATGGCGTTGGTCACTTCTGTCTGGTCGATCCAGAAAGCATCCAGGTATACCTCGTGCTGCGGCATTTCGTTGGTGAACCAATCGCGCCGGCAGTGCGGGCATTCTTCTATAACCTGATCGATGTCGGCCTCCGTGGACCCCATCAGAAATTCGCCTGCCGGGATATAGACCTGAACCATACCGTCTTTGGGCGCTGTTTGGGTAGCACCGGGTTCAGCATTGATTGATGCCTTACACCTGGTCAGGGCAATAAGAAGCAATAAGAAGAGTAGAACAGAGCGCAATGAGACTTCGGTGAAATATGCATATCTCATATAAACCTTTCGTCTGCTCTGGGTTGTGGCCCGATGGAAATTATGACACAACTGATACCGGTAGCCGAATCAAATGCTGTCATTGGATCAGGGGATTGCTTAAGTAGCTATCAGTAAATTAAAAAAACGCCGGTTGTAGGGGCGCTTCGTGAAGCGCCCAGGGCGGATCACGATCCGCCCCTACGGCGATTTATGGATAGGCTCTAAAGTGGTAAACGGATCTGTTTTTCTTGAGCCGTAGGCCCGTAGGAAACGATTGCCAATGGCAGGCCAAGTGCTTGCTCAAGGGTTCCCAGACATGATTCACTATCTTCGCGGAGCACGCGATAATGTGGTTCGCATTGAAATAAAAGCTGTGTCAGTTTCTCCTGGTGTGAGAGTTCCGGCGATGTTTTTATCGCTATCCCGCTGATGGTCTGGCCGCTGTGCTGGAAGTAACCATCCAGCGTTGAGCCATCTCCGCTGAAGTGATACGCCTCGCAGATGCGGTATTCGGGGAGCGCCGCAATTCTATCAACATGGTTAAGACACAACCCATCCAGATCGCCGGTTGCATCCCTGGCATACCGCGCCGCAACCAGATCAAAATGTCCTACTCGGAAGTCCTGCTGCCAGGGCGATGTGACATTGTGCGGCTCAGGGAGCGATTCTCTGAGTGCTTCATCTTCCGTGACAAACGGGCCTGCCCCATGCCGGGTAAAGTAGGTTCGCAGCACACCGAGCCTCGTAATCTTACCCTCATAACCTGATTGGTTTAGAAGTTCCATCGCGTTGGCGGTGGTGGTATTGCTCCAGGTGTTGTAAGGCGCAAACCCGTAAGTCTCATCCAATAATATCCCCTGTGCACCTTCAAACAGAATCACGCCCGGTTCTTTCACCAGTGATGGCATGAACGTCTCATCGACCAGCGTGAGTTGTTCTGCCAGGTAAACATAGTTCTCGGCTGCAATCTCGATGATCTCTCGATCCGAGAACACCTCCAGGGCATCGCGTGCCGACGTATTCTCATTGATGGATGGGTAGAGTCTCTCAGCTTCTGCATAGCGTTCATCCCGGATAAACCGCAGTTTCTTCTTCACGATCTCAGGATGAGGTAGATCACCGGCCAGGATCATCCTATCCCCATAGGCGAGATAATCAGAAACCGTCTCGCCAATCCCGATTCCACAGCTTCCATGCCGCTCTGACCCTCGCGCCAGCTCTTTTAACCGGTTAGCTGCCTGATGATAAGGGGTGATTACCGGCGCTCGCCGATCTAAAAAAGTGCGAGGAAAAACATCCACACCCAAGGCGTGAAGATGTTCTTCCTCGTTAAACATCGCGTAGGGTTCGATCAGCATATACCGGGAAAGATACAGCCGCACCTCCGGCACAAACATGCCGCTCCCGAACTGCGAAAAAGTGTGATGGCGGCCATCCGCCGTGACAACATTGTGTCCGGCCTGCGCCCCACCATTAAACCGGATGATCGTGTGGGCCTGTTTGGCACGGGTCAGGTAATCAACCTGCGAACCTTTTCCCGCATCGCCATACCCCAGATCAACGATGATATAAGCTGTTTGCGGCAAGATTTAGAGCCGTCTTGCGCCGCGCTGACCGTCACCCTGATCGAGATCATCCAGGCTGCCGCCACTGTCAACGGCATCGCCATCTAACAGGCTTAATGCACGTGACAGTGAGTCCAGGGTGCTTTGACCCGCTCCGTCCTTTTCGAGATGCTCCAGCCCTTCTTTGAGGCTGATCGTTCTTTCTGTCAGCCCGATGGTGAGCGCAATCGTCTCCGCCACATCATCGGCGTTTTCCAGCAATATCACATGTTGTGGGTCAAGATGTGATTTAAAAAACTGGTTTACGATGGTTCGCTTCCCGCTGTCTGTCTGGGTGGGGATGATCACAAAAGCATGATAACGTTCCTGTGCTTCTGCCAGAATCTGCCCCAGCGGAATATTCTTTGACAGCTTGGTCCCAAATATCCGTTCAACTTCTGATGCCTGGACTTCCTCGTAGGCCATCTCATCCGTAATCAGGAACAGGTAACCCTTTCGCTGGCGCTTTTCCCAGCAGTCAATCGAGGTATGCCGTGCCGCCAGGTAGAGCATTAATTCCGTCGATTCATGTTCAGAATCCCAACCACCGGCCAGTCTGCCCCCCAGAATCATATTCTCCAGGTTTTCATCCATACGGTTATCGGACTCAAACTGCCCGACCTGCACCGGCACCTGATCCTTGACGCCATTGCTGAACGCGGCAAACATGATCTGCGGATGGGGTACATACTTGCGATCCAGCAGAAGGCCCAGCAGCTGCGGGAGATCGCGGTGTATTCCCCGGACAACCGCTCCCATCGATCCGCTCACATCCAGCCCAATGATGATCGAGTTCGAGTCGGGATGCTCGTCGTTGTCCCGGCTTTCGCGCACTTCTAAGCCATACGGGTTCAAGGTGGGATGCACACCGGATGCTTCCATGCTGTATGAGAAGACATCCTGGTTATTCTTTTGACGCCGTGAGGCGCGTGTTCTAAAGATTTTCGGTGACCATTTTCCACTGCCCATTTATGCCATTCCTTTCACTAATTATAATCAAGAAGCTCTAGTCATAACCTATTTTTTATAGGGCATACTGAATTCTCTAAACTGGCGTTCTCCCCACAAATCTTCGATGATCCCGTCAAACTCTTCGAGTACGGCCCAGGCGTCTTGTGGTCGCTTGCGTGGGTTTTCGTCCAGGCATTTTTCGAAGTGTTTCTGTAATGCCGGGTTGAGCCTGGAAAAACTCAGGTCTTTCAGCGGATCAGCGCCGACCAGATAAAGCATGCACCGTGCCGCCAAAAACAGATCGAAACCCGGCGTTGGCGGCTTTTTATCCTCTGTTTCGGGCGGATACCATGATTCATAACGGATGCTCAGTGCCTTCATTCGATTGGGTTTACGCGCCGAAAAGCCCCAGCCGGTAAGCAGCAGTTTGTGCTCCTTAGGTTCGATCAATACATGGGATGGCACAATGGCCCCATGCACAACTTCATTGCTGTGTACAAATCCGAGAATATAGAGCAGCCGCCGCCACATCCAGGCCATGTCCTTTGGATCAATGCCTGAATCATAATGCTCGCGGACTTCTTCAAAGGAGTACAACTCGTTAGGCTTCTTGATGTCTTTGTGCAGCCCGCAGATATTGACCTGTCTCGTGCCTGATGCCGACGCATCCTGATAGGAGAAAGACTCCAGGATGGAAGGTAGGAACAGGCCAAACTGGTCATAGTCTCTGGCGGATTGTAGGTGATACAGGGTTTGCGCCTCATTTTTAACGAGGTCGTTATCGGCGGGATCACGGGCAATTCTAAACATGCCCTGCCATTCTTTGTCCTCTATTTTATAGGTGCAGCGATACACATTGCATAGATCATCTTTGGATAACAGGTCGGTTACCGTGTAGACATGTGATGGTGTGGCTACTGCTACGGCGGTAGTCGTATTGCCGATCTCCCAATCACTTAGATAGAGTGTATTGCCACAGGCGGCACATTTGATAAGCTGATTGGCTTGAATATCCGTCGGGAGCGTATTACCACAGGAGGGGCAGTTCATACTCTTGATGTTCATCAGGAGACACTTTCCTTGTTGACAGATTCTTGGGTGAAATGTGGGCAGAGTGATGGCGTTTCTGGTCTATATATTCCACATCTGAGAACCATTTGGCTAATTGGATTCAGCTAGTGGATGCTATTCTATAGTATGTTTTTTCGCATAAAAAACAAACGGCTTGAAAATACAGAGTGGAAACAGATAGTAGTTCAAAAAAAGCCTGATCTGTTTCCACCCATTAGGAGCAGATGAGAAGATTAAGGGGAAGGTATAGTGAGCTTGTGAAAAGACCACTTCTCCTTCTCAGGGGCAAAGGGCCTGGATTTGTAAGCCCAACTCAATCGTTATCTTCGGCCTTGATAATAAGCCGGGCGAAGATACCTAGCAGGCCAAGGCCAAATAGAGTGTTATAAATAAATATCAAAATATATGTCAGTCTGTACGGCGGACGATAGCGAAACTCAATAGTATGTTCTCCCGCTTCAACCCAGATGGTCTTAAACACACCATAGGCTTTATAAATGCGAGATTCTGACCCGTCGATGGTTG
>JBNKDD010000068.1:0-21537 GCA_050288085.1 Anaerolineae bacterium | reverse complement strand
CTCGATGATGTAAATGGCGTTGCCTGGATCTCCTTCTCTGAAGAGATAGTCTCCTGCGGGGTAATCGCATTTTGATGCGATTTGCTGCCATAATGCCTGAACTGCCATTTAAGCCTTCCTGGATATAATATATATTGTTATTCTAGCACACTGACAGGAAAATCTGAGTTTTGAAAGGGTTTTGTGAGATTGTACCTGTACTAAGTAGAATCGAGGGTATTGTGTATAATAGGGTTGAGTTAACCGGGCGTGCCATCATAATTGAGGGAAAACATATATGACCGATAATGAAGCGATGACTTTGATGATTGTTGAGGACGATCCGGCTATTCGCGACGTCATCAAAACCATGTGCGAACTATGGAACTTTGAAGTCATCACTTTCAAAGATGGTTTTCAGGCTGTGGAATATTTAGAAAAAGACCCGACACCTGCGCCTGTACCACAGGTAGCCCTGCTGGATATTCGGATGCCCGGCCCCTGGGGGCATGAAATTAGCGGCAAAATCCGGCAGCATTCTACCCTGGGCAATATTGGTATTGTGTTAATGACAGCCTATGAATTACCCGGCTCGGATGAAAAACAAATGATCAAAACCTCCGGGGCAGATCGGCTCATTTATAAACCCTTACCGGCTATGGATGAGCTTCTGAACCTGGTTCAAGAAGTGCTCCGGGAACGTAAAACTCTCGAACAACTCCCTGAAGCACCACAGCCTGGGACAGAGGTAAAGGTTAAGGTTAAGGCTGATGATGCCAAAGCCAAAGCCAATACTAATGCCAATGCCAATGCCAAGCCTAAGTCCGAGTCCCAGGGTAAGCCGGATTCTGCATCTAAAGATTAAAGCAACTTTGACAATGACCGGACAGTCTGGGCCAGACGAGCATGCCAATTCGGAGGCCAAACGGGAACGAAAACCCATTTTCCAGGACTTACTGGGATCAGGCATTCACCGTAAGATTATCCTCCCGTATGTGATTCTCACCATCATGGTGGCCGCCATTGGCATGGCTATTGTCACGCGCCAGGTTGCCGACTCGCTGGAAGAGCGGTTCATCAGGCAGCTTTTCGAAACGCTGCGGGTGGCCGGGGATGGTCTTGTCCGGCAGGAAGCGCGCCAGTTGGAAGACCTCCGTCCGATGACACAAACAACCGGCGTTGCGGAGGCCATCCAGGATGCGGATATTAACCGTCTGCGCGAACTGCTCGAAGTCCAGGCTTACAATAGAAATCTGGACAGCGTCCTGGTGATGGATCAAAGTGGTAATCTGGTCTTACGGTTGGATGCCGTCCGTAATTTTCACCAGGATGTGATTGACGAATATCAGTTCTCAAGCGGTGGGAATTACGCTCAGGAGCCAATTATCGCCCGGGTATTAGCCGGAGATAGTGACGCATTGGGTGATAAATTTGCGGGGATTGTGGAGACCCCTGCCGGGCCGGTGCTCTACACCAGTGCGCCGGTTTATCGTTTTGAGGACGACGAGATAGCAGAACTGGCCGGGGTGATCCTGGTCGGGAACCGGCTTGAACGGATTCTGGTGCGTCTCAAGCAGGAAGAGGCTCTGGCAGACATTACCATCTATACCGCGTCGCCTACCCCGATTAGCAGTACTTTACCCAACTGGGATCACCAGGAACAACTCGATGTTCTGTCAATCGATCAGGACCTTTTCAAGAATGTGCTGTTTGATCCTGAGAATATCCCCATTCAAACCCTGTCGTTGTATGGCCGTGAATACCGGTTTGCCTATACGAGCCTGGTATTGAGGGGACAGCCGGTTGGGGTGATCAGTGTGGCGCTGTCCGGCGGCTTTGTCCTGAATTCTATCTTTGACAACCAGTTTATCCTGCTGATTATTTTTGTCGTTACCGTCGGCATGATGGCTGTGGTTGGTTATTGGATCTCCCGTCGGATATCAAAACCCATCACCAAACTGGCCGGTGTGACACGGGCAATTGCCGGTGGTGACCTGGAAGTACGGGCGGATACGTTTACCCGCGATGAGGTTGGCGACCTGACCAGGGATTTTAACGAGATGGCGGATAAGCTCCAGATTACACTGGCGGAGCTTGAGGCCATTCTGGCGAGCATTGCCGATGGGGTTGTGGTTCGTGATCCGAAGGGTGATTATATTGAAAAGCGGATCAACCCGGCGGCCAGAGACTTATTAAAGGATCACAGCGGTGAGATCGATTATCACCTGCTGGATGATTTTACCGAGCCAACCGACTCGGACGAAGCTTTCCCGCGCTTTGACGTGGCCGGGCGGACATTGAGTATCAGCGTGGCCCAGGTCAATACAAAGGACGGGCAATACCTGGGAGATG
Organism: Anaerolineae bacterium; assembly: GCA_050288085.1. Classification (GTDB taxonomy): domain Bacteria; phylum Chloroflexota; class Anaerolineae; order Aggregatilineales; family UBA3940; genus JBNKDD01. The sequence goes on along the minus strand of JBNKDD010000068.1, from coordinate 19,206 downwards.
TGCTGGTTCTGCATGATGTGACCAGTGAGACAATCGGGCAGCGCACAAAAGACAGCTTCCTGAACGCTATTGGGCACGAGTTCCGCACACCGCTGACATCGATCCGGGCCAATGCCGATGTGCTGCGGATGGCTTTGCAGAAGGATAAACTCAGCACCGAGCAGCGGATTGAACGTCTCGACAGCATTTTCGAGGAGACGGAAAAGCTTTCTGAGATGGTCAATGATGTGATCGGCCTGGCCGACCTGGAGCAGGAATTAGAGGCGCTGCGGCGCGATATCGCTTCACAGGAGCCGGATCAGCAGGCCTCCCGCCATGAAAAGGTTGACCTGGAAAAACTGGTGCGCCGTGCGCTTGATGAACAGCAGCCCGGTTTCGAGAAATCTCAGATCGTCCCACAGTTTGAATATGATGGTTCTTCCGTCTATGTTCTGGCTGATGCTCGTCGCCTGCGTCAGGCTATCGGGGCCTTGTTGAAAAATGCCCGGCTTTACAGTCCCGAAGGCGGCCCTCTCAAGGTGCTTTTGCAGGTACAGGATGGGAAGGCGATAGTGCGCATCACCGATCCGGGTGTGGGGGTTTCCGAGGATGACCGGTCAAAGATTTTTGACCAGTTCTACCGGGGCGAACCGACGGACGCAGAGGGGAATTTGATCGACGTGCGCGGTCTGGGGCAGGGGCTGTACTTTGTGAAGTCCGTCCTTAAATTGCACGATGGCAGCGCCGAATTGGAGAAGACTCAACTGGGCGAGGGAAGTACCTTTTCGATTACCTTGCCGCTCACTCCTACGACTGATGATGAAGGCTCATGACCATTCAGGCGGATCAGTTTATCGAAGAGCGTCAAAAGCTTGAGGAAGAGGACCCGGAAGAAAAGGAGCGGCGTCCCAACTGGCTGCTTCTCCTCTTGCTGCTGCTGGTTCCGCTCTGCTTATGCCTGGTTTCCCAGCTTGCCCTGTTAGGCTTCCGGCAAGAAGATGCCGAAGCCAACCTGTTATCTAACCTGGCGGCCAATTATCAAGCCTGGGCCGTCGATAGGTTTGAACCGATTAACCCGGAACTGATCGGAACCATCCGCGCCGATCAACTGACCCAGGTGGCGGGGATCGATCTGCTGCCCGGTTTATTCCCCACGTCGAGGTTTGATTCAGGGACCTTGCTCCCCGGTGTGCAGCCGACCGCCGAAGCGCCAACGGCCTACCCGCCCACATTGCCGCCAACCGTGCCGCCCACATCGCCACCGCCGACTGCTCTACCGACCGCGATCCCGACCGCTGTTCCGACCGCCGTCCCCACCGCGATCCCGACGGTTGGCCCAACCACCGCCCCAACAGGAATCCCCCCGACTGCGCCGCCGCCCCCCCCGACTGTGGTACCCCCGGTGATAGTCATTTCAGGCCAATTGTTAAATGATGGCACTTTTAATGGTGTTGGTGTGTCGGTTGGTGCAGGGGGATGTGATGCATCGATGCAGGGGGTAACGGTGCAGTTGTTTGCAGGAGTGCCACCACCCGCCGGAGCACCGGTACAGACCGTTGTTACCGATGGTGCCTGCACCTACCAATTTGCCGGCCCTCTTGCTGCTGGGACTTACACTATTCGCGTTCTGTCCGGCTCCTTCCCGGTTGGGCTGCCGGAACAAACCTGGGATTATGCCGGGGCGCGCTTAGGTGGAGTCATGGGGCCGCTGGTCGCCGACGATCACTGGGTTGGCGTGACCTATACGGGAACTGCCGTCACCAATATTAATTTTGGCTTTAGCTTCGAGGCGGTAGTCAATGCGAACCAGACCGGGCAGGGTTCCTTTGAACAGGCTTTACAGAATGCCAATCAGGTCGCCGCGGGGAGTGTAGATCGAATCGCGTTTGATAATTCGCTGGCGGCTTACAACATCAATGTGCCTGCGGGGGGCTTCACCGCGTTGACAAACTTCAATGCTGCCGGTACGGCGATTGATGGCAGCACATCGACTGTCACCTTGAACGGTGCAGGCTTTGGCGGTAATGGGCTGGATATCCAGGTCGATGCAGTAACCGTCCGGGATATGACCATCCAGAATTTCGGGTCGGCTGGTGTCAGAGTTGAAGATGCGAACAATGTGACCTTGACGGATCTTATACTGACTAACAATGTTAATGTCGTTAATCCCAATATCGGCCAGGTTCAGATATTGGAGAACAGCAGCAATATCCAGATCAACGGTACAGTTCCCGGCGCATTCCAGGTTACCAACGGTGGCGGCGATGGAATCCGGCTGGCCGATCTCGGCGGATCTACCATCTATCCAACCAATGTTACGATCAACAACGTTGAGGTTGATACGAATTATGATTCGGGTATCACCCTGCGTGGAACCGACCATTCGGTGACCAACAGCCTTGTCCACGATAACGGCACGGGAGGCGGAGCGGTGAATGGCGGCGGCGTCCTGGTTTTGAACATGGGGTCTGTCCGTAATTCCATCCGGTTCAACAGCATTTATAACAATGTCGGTGCTCTCGGCCTGGGGATCGATCTGGGTGATCCGGGAAACCCGGACGGCGTGACCCCCAATGATGGTTTTGGGGATGGGGATGCCGGGCCGAACGATCTGCTGAATTTCCCCTCTGGCCTAGCTTATATTGGCGGCCCGCCGCGCCGCATCACGGGCAACCTGTCGAACCCAGCCGAGGGTGGTTATGTCGATTTCTACCAGGTGGCGATCGATCCAAGCGGTTACGGAGAAGGACAGACCTACCTGTTCACCGTTCAGGACAACGGGGCCAATGATCTTGACCCTGCGCTGGGCGCGATTGGCGTGAACATTGATGCATTGGGCGTTCCTGCCGGTATCACAGTGACCGCCACCGTTACGGATACGAATGGAAATACCTCGGAATTCAGCGCCAATCTAATTATTCCCTGAGATTGCTGCCCCATTTTTCGCGAAATGCGTTATGATGGGGGCATGACGCAAGTAATCAATACTCAAACCCAATCCTGGCAGGGCGTGATTGCCCGCTATGGCAGTCTGCTAGACCTGCCAAAAGATGCTCATCCCATATCGTTGTTAGAAGGCAATACGCCGCTGATCCCGGTTCCACGCCTGGCCGAGTCGCTGGGTGGGGGTTTTGAGCTGTGGCTCAAGTATGAGGGCCTCAATCCAACCGGGTCATTCAAAGATCGCGGGATGACGGCTGCGATCACTCAGGCAGCTCACGAGGGGGCACAGGCGGTGATCTGTGCCAGCACCGGCAATACGGCGGCTTCGGCAGCAGCTTATGCGGCCCGGGCCGGTCTGCGGTGTATCGTGATCGTGCCGGAGGGGAAGATCGCACGGGGTAAGCTGGCCGGAGCGCTGGCTTATGGAGCCGAGGTAATCAACATCACCGGTAATTTCGATGCCGGGTTAGATCTGGTCCGCGAGGCGACCGAGCGGCTGCCGGTCAAGTTGGTCAATTCGATCAACCCTTATCGCCTTGAAGGACAGAAATCCGCCGCGTTTGAGATTGTCGATGCGCTGGGCGATGCCCCGGATTGGCTGTGTCTCCCGGTCGGCAATGCGGGGAATATCACCGCTTATTGGATGGGATTCAAGCAATATCACGAGGTCGGAAAGGCAGCAAGCAAACCTCGTTTGTTAGGCGTACAGGCTGAAGGTGCGGCTCCCATTGTGCGGGGAGAAGTGGTCAAGAAGCCGGAAACCGTCGCCACCGCGATCCGGATCGGCAACCCGGCCCGCTGGCGTGAGGCGGCCCAATCGCTCGAAGAGTCGGATGGGAATATCATTGCCATGCCGGACAAGGGGATTTTATCGGCCTGGAGAGAGCTTTCTACCTTAGAGGGCGTGTTTGTCGAACCGGCCTCCGCTGCCGGGGTAGCCGGACTGCGCCAGCAGATCGCCAGCGGTGAGATGGATGTGCGCGGTAAGCGTGTGGTATGTGTGGTGACCGGGCACGGATTGAAAGATCCCGAAATGGTGCTGAACACCATCGCCCAGCCGACCACGCTTGACCCGACCTTTGATGCCTTAGCCGCTTACCTGGAGACGCGCTGACGTGGGGCGGCGCAAGGCTCCTGACGATCAAATCATCAAAGCACTGCGTCGCATTAAAGAGCTTTCTAAATCCAGCCGTGAGGCCATTGCTGGTCTTGGCTTGAATGTCTATGAGAGCCTGGTGATCGGACACCTCAAGCAGGCTTACGTCCTGCTGATCCGTGATCCGGGCTTAGACCTGCACCGGCGGCAGCGAATGTGGTACAACTGGCGGCTTTCGATCAGAACGGCGTTGGATGATGCCCTGCGTTACCGGGATAATGAAACCCTGGTGATGGCAGTTGGCGTGACGGCGGCCCTGTTTCCTACTCTTGACCTGCGGGCCAGCCTGCTTGCTTACAAGACACTCAACGAGGCTGCGCTGTTTGCGGAGCGGCGTGGCACGACCTATAAACGCGAACGAAGCGAGCGGCTTCATCGGGTAAAAGACCGGGTATGCCGGATTGTTTTGTATGTATCCGGGGATGGGCAGGTGATCGCAGCGGATCACCTGAGTGGTGCAGAGCGCCACACCCTGGAAGAGGATGGCTATCGAGAGTGTTCCGGGATCAGCTTCACAGCTGATTACCCAGAGCGAATCCTTCGCCTGATTCAGGTGATCATCCCGGTGGTGTGGAGCGTGGAAGGGAACCTCGTAATGCTCACTTCAGGTTGGTTGTAGCCGGAGGTCAACCCGTCGTCATAAACCAGTCGATGTCCAATGAAGTACAACGAACTTCTTTGCAGCAGGCAAGAGATTACATCATGACCAATTATGAATCATCAAGGCCGCATCGTGTCCACCACATGCTTTTTTGTGCCAGTCAACTATGTGATACCAATAGTGAAACCAGGGCCATGTTTGCCCGGTTAGTTGAACCGCTTGGTATTTTGGTCCGCTACGATGTCCCCCCTTCTCAGTCAGAATCGAGAGTTACCTGTTTGGGCGGCTGTCTGGGTGGGCCGGTGATAACGATCTACCCGGATGGGGCGTGGTATCACCATGTCGATAAGAAGCGGTTGGAACAGATCATCAAGCGGCATGTAAAAAACAACCCACAGAACGACCGCTGGATTTTCCACCAGTTGGACCGGCCCGACATCCAGCCTGATCTACGTGATCGGACAAAATGAGTAACAGCCTTTAGTCATTCGGTTCTTCGTAGACCTCAATGCTCCCCGATTGGAAAGCTGTTCCCCGGTTTCGTATAGTCAACAGTTCATCTGACAGCCCTGGAATGTGAATGATCGCCCAGGTGTCCCACAAAGGATCGACCATCACAAATCGAGCTTCCTCAAAACGCGGGTCGAAGGCAAAGCGCTCCGGCGGGAGGTCGGCGGGTAAGTGCGGTGTGACCTGCCCGGCGGCGGCCATTGCCATCTGAAAATCGGCGACATCCCCCTCGATCAGCCAGGCGACTCCCGGTGAGGCGATCACCACGTCACCGGGCTGGGCGTGTGCATTGACATACTGCGCGGCCTGACGGGCATCTTCCGGTTTGATCAGGAAGGAATCAATCGGGATGTGGAATCCCTGGTTGACTTGTCGGAAAGTCTGGTAAGAAGAGAAAAGCAAAACCCCGCATATCGCGACCGGTAAGGCATACTTCATACGATCATGTAGGGGCGATTGGCTAATCGCCACCGGTAAATTTGTTACAAATGACCGGATGAAACCAACCAGCGCCGCGATTCCAACCGCAATGAATGGCAGCAGCGGGATCATGTAGTAGAAGGTCAGGCTGTGCAGGGCGACCGTGCGCCCCATCGCCAGGATGGGAAAGTGAAAAAAGAGCAGGCTGATCCACCGCAGATCGCGATCCGACAGCGCGAATAATCCAATCACCCCCAGCGGAAACCAGATATCCTCGGTCATTAAGATGGTGTAATTCTGGATCAGCGTTCTGATCTGGTCGGGGAGTGGCGGGCTGCCCAGCCGATCCAGGGTGAATCGCAGATCGAATAGGAGAGCGTCCGGGTTGTGGATCAGCATCAGGCCGAGATAGATCGCAAAAGGCAGAGCGATCAGCGGCAGGCTCCATAGCAAGTCTTTCCAATTGGTGAGGGTTACGATCAGGATGATGGGGGGCAGAAGGGTGATCGCCATGATGTCGGTGATCGTTCCCAGTCCCGCAGCTATCGATGCCAGTACCAACCACTTTCGATGATGCTCCCGCCGGTATTGCACCATCCCCAGCCAACACAGGATAAACAGCGGGGCAAGCAGGTTATAGCTGAATCCGAACCGGCTGTACAGCACGGCGGCTGGGTAGATCGCCAGCAGGATCGCGGACAGGGTGGGGAAATTCATGTGAGCTTGCTCAGTCTTTAACCTCACCCCCAGCCGTCGCTCAGGCTCCGGCTTTCCCCCTCTCCAATTTGGAGAGGGGGCAGATCGACCGTAGGGAGATCGGGGGTGAGGTCTAGAGGGCGAACTGCCAGATATACATTGCAAAGCCCAAAACAACACCATCACCGACAGAATCCCCAACCCGGCGGTCAGACCCCGGAGGGTGATCATCTTCACGCCGAACAGCCGTACCAACCCGGCCAGCATTCCTTCAAACAGCGGAAGCTTGGCAAACAGCAGCGTCGAGCCGGTGATGGCAAGATAGCGAATCTGACCATTTGCCAGATGGCGGGCGATATCAAGGTGAGTGCCTTCGTCGGTGTACCAGCCGGGATTATCCGACAGGTTGATCAGGCGCAGACCGGCAGCGATGATCAGGACGATGGCCGGGTAAATCCATCGGCGTGATTTGGCAAACCATTGATTTGCTGAGGTCAGCATAGGTTGGGTAATCATGACGGTGGGCAATGATACCGGATTTTCTTTTCTGCGCCCTCCCGGATGGCATGATACAATTCCCATTATGGAATTGATCTTCACCCATGATAATGCTGACTTCGACGCGGTCGCCTCTCAACTGGCCGCGCATAAGCTCATGCCGGAAGCTCAGCCGGTGTTGTCCCGCCGGTTGAACATCAACGTGCGGCATTTTTTGTCCCTGTACTGGGATGAGCTGCCCTACATCCGCCTGGATGATGTCCCGCGCGAACCCGTCTCCCGTGTGATCGTCGTTGATTCGCAGCATTTCCCGACCGTTCGCGGCGTGGATGAAGCCACCCAGATTCAGATCATCGACCATCACGCCCCCCGCGATAACTTAAAACCGGAATGGCAGTTGACCACCGATTCAGTTGGTGCGGCGACTACCATCCTGTGTGAGCGGCTGCAATCGCATAACATAGCCCTGTCCCCGATTGAGGCTACCTTGCTGATGCTGGGTATCTATGAGGATACCGGGTCACTCAGCTACCGGGCGACAACCGGGCGGGATATCTTTGCGGCGGCCTGGCTTAAAACGCAGGGGGCGCGGTTGGATGTGCTGCGCGAGTTCCTGCATTATCCGCTTTCGGATGATCAGCGGGCTCTGTTTGATAAGCTGCTGGAACAGGCGGAGACATTTCATATCGAAGGCCACCCGATTGTGGTATGTGCCAGTGAAGCCTACGAATTGAAGGAAAGCCTGGCGGTGCTGGCCCAAAAATTGCGTGATACCTTCGACCCGGCGGCGATCTTTGTGCTGGCCGATCTGGGATCGCATGTGCAGTTGGTGGCCCGCAGCACGGTTGATGAGATTGATGTGGGCCGGGTTGCCGGGGAATTCGGCGGCGGGGGGCATATCTATGCCTCGGCGGCGATTATCCGCGATCAGCCGCTTGGGGAAGCTAAACAGAACTTGTTGGACATTTTGCCTGACCTGATCGAACCGGGCGTGGTTGTGTCTGACCTGATGTCACGCGGGGTGCAGACTCTCGCTCCTGATACTCGTGCTGATGATGCGATCAAATTGATGCGCCGCCGGGGGCATGAGGGCTTCCCGATTGTGGATGACGGGCAGGTGGTCGGCCTGTTGACCCGGAATGCCGTTGACCGGGCATTGGATCACGGCTTGGTGGGGGTTAAAGCGCGGCAGTTGATGGATGCCGGGGAGATCATCGTCAGCCCCGGTGACTCGATCAACAAGCTGCAACAGATCATGATGACCAGTGGCTGGGGACAGATTCCGGTGGTGGGTGATGACGGCACGATCCTGGGGGTGGTCACACGCACCGACCTGATCAATCACCTGGGACATGCTTACCCATCGGACGCCAATCAAGTATCCCGGCGGGCAGCCATTATCCAGCGATTAGAAAACGCACTGCCCCCGATCTTGCTGGCCCTGGTTCGTGAGATCGGGCGGATTGCCGAAGATATGGATTTGAACCTGTATGTGGTTGGTGGATTTGTGCGTGATCTGCTGCTGGGCACGCCGACCCTTGACATTGACTTTGTGGTTGAGGGGGATGCCGTCGCGCTGACCCGTGCCCTGCGCCGTAAATTTGGTGGCGAGATGCGCTCCCATGCCCGGTTTGGAACCGGCAAGTGGATGATCGATTTGACAACCTGGGAGAAAATCTCCGACCGGTTGAATACGATGATCGATTCATCTGGATATCTGCCGCCCCACATCGATTTTGTATCGGCCCGCGCCGAGTTTTATGAGGCACCTACTGTGCTGCCAACCGTCGAGACGGGCAACATCAAGCTCGATTTGCACCGGCGCGACTTTACGATCAACACACTGGCGATCCGGCTTGACCCGCATCGCTTCGGGCAGCTTCTCGACTTTTACGAAGGGGAGCGCGATCTGCATGCCGGGGTGATCCGGGTGCTGCACAGCCTGAGCTTCGTCGACGATCCGACCCGTATTTTGCGGGCGGTGCGGTTAGAACAGCGGCTTAAATTTCGGATCGAGGCTCGCACCCAGGAACTGATCGCCGATGCCGTGCCGCTGCTTGACCGGGTGAGCGGTGACCGCATCCGGCACGAGATCGAGTTGATCTTAATCGAGCAGAAGCCGGAGAATGCCTTCCGCCGCCTTGATGTGCTGGGGGTGCTGGGAACTATCCACCCGAGTTTGCACTGGGATGAGTGGATGGCCGGGGCATTTGCCCGGCTGCGATCCGGGTTAGCCGATCCGGTCTGGCCGGAGTTAGCAGCCATTGACTCGGAACTGCCTTATTTTGCGCTGCTGACCTATCGCCTGCCGGTTAATACGTTGGATGTGATCTGCAAGCGGATTCGGGTTAAGCGGCGGACGGTCGAGGTGCTGCACGAGATCGCACGGATTCGCAAACAGATCGATGTGCTGGAGCTGCCACAGAAGCCCAGCCAGATTGATGCGGTTTTGCATAAAGCCAGCGAGAATGTGTTAATCACCCTGTGGGCAGCAGATCCCAACGATATGGCCCGCAATCAGATCGCCGATTATGCCCGGCGGCTGCGTCACATCTCGGCGGTGACCGATGGGGCCGTCCTCAAGCAGATGGGCTTTGCGCCGGGGCCAATGTTTGGCCGGGTGCTAAAGCGGCTGCGGGTGGCCTGGCTCGATGGTGAGATCAGCACCTCGGAACAGGAACAAACCTTGCTCCGGCATTTGCTCGATCAGGAGATGGCCTGATTATTTGACGCCCTAGATCCATGCCGATAGAATAGCCGCAATTGAATATAGTCAGGTCAAGTTAATCTATGTTCAGCTAGGGTTCCGGCATATCTGGACCGAGCGCTGTATAAAACCAGTTTTTCTGGCAGACACCTAAAGGACTAAAAAACCAGGGGGGATAGATTGATGTAGTTTTACATCTCTATCCGCCTTTGTGTTTTAGGAGTTTGCTATGAATAACGTCGCTGTTCTTCTCGTCCTTGTCGCTGCTGTTCTCCATGCCGGTTGGAACTTCCTCTCCAAGCGTTCCGAGGGTGGCACATCGTTTGTATGGCTGTTTTGTGTATTCAGCACCGTGATCTATGCGCCCGTTGCCCTGGTGTTGATTCTCCTCCAACCGCCGGTCGTTACCCCGCGCACCCTGATCTTCCTCTTTGGAAGTATCGTGCTTCACCTGGCTTATTTCCTGGTGTTAATGCAGGGCTACAAGATCGGCGATCTTTCGCTGGTGTATCCGCTTGCTCGTGGAACTGGCCCGATGTTTTCCACCCTGGTCGCGATCCTCTTTCTGGGAGAAAGACCAACACCAATCGCCGTTGCCGGGGCCTTGCTGATTGCGTTTGGTATCTATGTGTTGACCGGTAATCCAACACAGATCAAGCAAGAGGGCGCTTTAAAAGGTGTGGCCTATGCCTTGTTTACCGGGGTAGTGATTGCCGGTTATACGCTGTGGGATAAACAGGCTGTCAGTGTTATCCTGATCCCGCCGCTGCTGCTGGATTGGACCAATAATTTTGGCCGTGCCGCATTGCTGACTCCGTATGCTATCCGCCATCGTGATGAGGTTAAGCTGTTGTGGCGGCAGCATCTCAAGGAAGTTATCGGCGTTGCCATCCTGAGCCCGCTGGCTTAAATCCTGATTCTGACTGCGCTGACCTTCAGCCCGGTAAGTTATGTCGCCCCGGCCCGTGAGATCAGCACCCTGATCGGGGCATTTCTTGGCGTCAAGGTGTTGTCTGAACAACATGGCCCGCGCCGGTTAGGTGGGGCCGGTATGATGGTGGCTGGTGTGATCGCCCTGATCGTCGGGTAGGGGATAGTTAATAGAATAGTGGGATCAACAATACTGGGCTTTCGCAATCCGAGAATTCGCGAAAGCCCAGTTCTTTTCCCTATCTTATTGTGTTAAGAGGCTGCCGGGCTTACAATACAGGTGGTTGAGTGCCCGGCGAGTGGACGAAAATCCGCTCACCGGGCGCGTATTTTTCCCGGCAGGGAAAATCATTAAACGGCACTCAGCCGGTAAACCTGCACCAGTGCCATCACGACGGTCACAACGGTCAGTATTGCGGTCAGCACGGCCACCCCCAGGTGGAAGTTCAGGCTGCTTTCCACGATCTCTACGCCGGAGTTGCGCATCCACAACCCGCAAACCATCGTTGAGAATAAGCTGAGACCGGTCAGAACTGCCATAATCATCGTAATTGTTTTCATCTTAAAAAATCCTTTCAGTGTTTAATAGATATTATTTAGCCGTATTGGCTGCTAAGAATGCTGTAACTTGTGCGTTGATCGCCTCAAAGTTACCCATCATCAGGTGTCCGCCCTGCTCGAAGGAAATCAGCTCCGCGCCGGGAATCTCCGAGGCGCTGTGCTGCCCGTTCTCGTAAGGGATTAGCTTGTCATCTTTGCTATGGAGGACCAGCGTTGGGGCGGTGATCTCTTCTAATGGATAATCACGCGGCATCGACCGGCCCTGATCAACGGCGATCCCATCCAGGCGGGCGCTCATCGGCAGCATGGAGTCCAGGAACATTTTAGTCTGGGCCATTTCTTCTGCTGATATGTCGGCCTGGGCCTCTTTGGAAACCCCGAACAATTCGAGCATGTAGCCTTTTGCCCCGTGAATCGCGGCCCAGTAAACGAAGTCATTGCTCACCATCCGGTTGATCATCGCTTCTTTCTGATCGCTTTCGACATCTATCTCGTCGATAAAGCTGATGGCCGACATCATGATCAAGGCCGAGGTGCGATCGGGGTGCAGCCGGGCGAAAGTCAGGGCTGACGGCCCACCCGCCGACACCGCGACGACGGGCACTTTATCCAGGCCGAGCTTATCCAACAGGCAGGCGTAAGCGTCGGCCTGTGCTTCCAGGTCATGATCTGCCGGAACTGGGCTGTTCAGATAATCAAACCGGGAGGGGGCGATCACGCGGTAGCCCTCGCCGAAGATGGCCTGGCCCAGCAAAAGCCCCTGGTCATAACCGCCACCTGCACCATGAACGATCAGCACGGCGGGGCCTTCGCCCGATTCGGCATATTCGATGGGGCCGCAGGCGGTGTCAATCATCGTGCTGCCTGCGGCTATCCGTGCGCGGGCAATCCGCAGATCGCGCCGGTAGAGGCTGAAGATGATCAGCCCTGTCACCAGTAGTACACCGCCAACGATGTACCATACCACTTTCATTCTTTTTTGTTCCTTTCATTTTTAACTATGTTGTCGATCAGAATGTCAATTACCTGATTGCGCTGTGCGTCGTTGAACAGGTCGACACCTGCATAACGCTGAAACTGTTCCGCCCGGACAAAGAGTGTTTGCATTGGGACGAGCATTTGTAAGGTTAGCAGTCGGAGTTCAAGGTCACTTTTTTGGCTGCCGAATATCTCGCGTATCAGGGGCAAGGTCATGGAAGCGGCGGTGAATTCACCCTGTTGCAGGGTATAAGACAGCATGATTTGTGAAAGTTTGGTGTATTTCATCGCAATCTGACTGGTTTCCTTGAACATCATTTTCAGGCGGGTGACCGGGTCGATGTTTGTGTCCGTGACCGGCTCAAACCAGCGCACTGCTCCCAACATCATGATCCTGCCGATGGCTTCATTGAACAGGTTATCCTTCGATTGGAAGTGATAGTTGATCGAGCCGACTCCTACGCCAGCCCGCTCGGCGATCTGCCGGACGGTGATCCGGGTTGGGTCGTCCACTTCGTTGAGGATGTCTATTGTCACCTGTAGGATGCGTTCTTTTGCATCCGGCTCCGAGGCATTCATGGTTGGCCTTTCTTTTTGAATATGTTTTGAACGCGTTCTGAACATGTTCAGAATATAACACAGAATCGGATACCCTGTCAAGATCGAGTGGTGGTTTATCCGCCAAATGGCGCTGATTTTCTGCGGCTACTTTACTATAATCATCATGTCGGTCTTCTTTAACCAACTGGCAGGGAAATATGCGCCATCCAAAAATATCAACCGGGGCGTTAATGGGGCTGCTGCTGATCATCCCATTAATTGCCATTTTATATGCTGCCAATCAGATCGGCGGACTGCCCTTTGTGCCTTTCGATTTGCTGGATTGGGTAACCCGCACACTGCCCGGCGATCTGATCACCGCCGGGATCGATGGGCTGGTTGTGGTGCTGTCCGGTCTGGGGTTAGGGCTTGCTGCGACTGCCAAAACCGTCGAGCAGATCATGGCAGTCCTGGCGGTGACGGTGGTTGGTCCGATCGCTGGGGCTGTGGCTTTTGCGATCTTTCACAGGCGGAAGCCGGTCAATGATGCTGCCGGACTGATATTGGGAGCGGTGGTTGGGCTGCCCTTTGCCCTGATCAGCTTCCTGATGAATCAGGCGGTGTTCGGGCTGTTGTGGATTATGGCCGGTTTTATGATCTGGGGGCTGGTATTGGGCCGGGTCTATCTGGGACTCGTCCCGTCCGGTAACGCTCCGGCATTGGAACGGGTCAGCCGCCGCGAGTTTCTGATCCGGCTGGGCGGAGCATCGGCGGCAATCACGTTAGTTGGTGCAGGTCTGGGAAGTGTGATCGCTACCGCAAAAGATCGCCGGGGTGAGGCCGTGTCTGCTCCCGCGTCATACAGTCCACCGCCCGATTTGCCCAATGCTGATGATCCGTTAGTGCCCGCCTCCGGCACGCGATTGGAGTATCCGCCGGTTGATGATCACTACCGGATTGATATCAATGTTGTGCCATCATTTATCGATGGGGATTGGAATCTGCCGATTGCCGGGGAAGTGGAAAATCCGGTCACCCTGACGCTGGATGATATTCAAAATAATTACGAATCGATGGATCAGTATATTACCCTGTCATGCATCTCCAACCCGGTTGGCGGCGACCTGATCGGGACCACGCGCTGGACAGGTGTGAGTTTACAGAGGATACTGGAGACAGTAAAACCAACCGGTAACTACCTTCGAGTTTATTCACAAGACGGTTTTCATGAAACGGTAGCCATTGACCTGATCGAGTCTGATGAGCGGATCATGTTGGCTTACCTGTGGGATGGAAAGCCGCTTGAACTCAAACATGGCTACCCACTTCGCATTTACATCCCTGACCGGTACGGCATGAAACAACCCAAATGGATCGTCGGGATCGACGTGATCGCCGATTGGGAACCGGGCTATTGGGTCAAACGAGGCTGGGATCGGGAGGCGATTGTCCGATCCACTTCGGTGATCGATACGGTTGCGGTTGATGATGTTTTTGAGGAGAACGGCCAACAGTTTATCCCGGTGGGCGGGATCGCCTATGCCGGGGCGCGGGGCATCTCAAAGGTCGAGGTGCGGATCGATGGTGGGGACTGGCAGGAAGCACAGCTTCGCACTCCGCTCTCCGAACTGACCTGGGTGATCTGGCGCTACGATTGGCCGTTTGCGGAAGGTGCTCATTTGTTTGAGGTTCGCTGTACCGATGGCGACGGTGCATCGCAGATTGTGGAGGTGGATGACAGCCATCCAAGCGGGGCGACCGGTATTCATTCGTTCAGGGAGAGGGTCTAGGAGGAGATTATATGGTTAGGCTGTTCTGTTTGGTGTGACCCCCGCCGCTGCTATGCAGCGTCTGCCCCCCTTGCAAGGGGGGCAAATCCGAGCGTGACGCCTGATAAGGCAGGCGAGGATTGGGGAGTGAGTTCTGGATAGGTTCTGGCGAGAGGAGAAAAAAGCGATGAAAAAACCTGCTGTTTTAACCGGGCTGTGGTTGGGGTTACTGCTGACCGCGGCGTTGATCGCGGTGTCGTATTTTGCTTATGAATTGGTTGGGCTGCCCTTTATTCCCTTCGATGTATTTGACTGGATGACCAGTGTGCTGCCCGGCCCGGTGATCACCTTTGGCATCGATACGATGATCGATACCATGCGGGCGTTGGGTATTGATGTAGCGGATACGGCCAAAACTGCCGAGCAGATCATGGCCGTCTTCGGAACCTTCGTGCCGGGGGTGATCGGCGCGGTGGTGTTCTTTGCCGTACTGAACCGGCTCAAAAAGGTGCCGGCCAACCTGATCCCCGGCCTGATTCTGGGACTCGTCGCCGGGCTGCCGATGCTGATCATCAGCCTGACCATCGGCTTTTCGAGCATCAACCCGGTGCTTCGCGGGCTGTGGATCATGGCTTTGTTCCTGGCCTGGGGATTGATGCTTGGCTGGACGTACAACTATCTGCGTGTGCTGCCGGAGGAAGACGCAGTCGAAGAAATGCCGGAAGCGGCAGATAAGGTTGCACCGACCGTCGAGCAACTCAGCCGCCGGGAATTTCTGGTCCGTGTCGGGGCTGGGACAGCAGCCGTCACCGTGCTGGGAACGGGTGTCGGGGTTGCCCTGGCTTCTGCCGAACGCCGCCGCCGACAGGTTGAAGCTGCTTCGGAGGAAGTAATCGCTGTGGTGACGCCCGATGCACCGGGTGAATTGATGCCTGCTCCCGGAACGCGCCCGGAGATCACCCCGCTGCCCGATCATTACAAGGTGTTTATCCGCACCGAGCCAACCATGATCGATGTCGATCAATGGTCACTGCGGATTCACGGATTAGTTGATCAAGAACTGGTTCTGACGCTGGATGATCTGCGTAACAACTACGAGCCGGTTAATCGTTACGTGACGCTCTCATGCATTTCCGGGCGAGTCGGAACCGGCTTGATCGGTACCACGCTGTGGACGGGGGCCAACCTGAATGAGGTGCTGGCCGATGCCGGTTTGCAGGCTGACGCGAAGTATTTACGGGTTTACTCGGCGGATGGTTTCCATGAGACGGTTGACCTATCCCTGGTCGAAAAGGACGACCGGCTGATGCTGGCATATGCCTGGGATGGTCGCCTGCTGCCACCTGAACATGGTGCGCCGCTCCGTATCTATGTCCCCGACCGCTACGGCATGAAACAGCCCAAGTGGATCACCGATATCGAAGTCGTCAGCGACTATGAAGATGGCTATTGGGTTGAACGCAATTGGGATAAAGTCGCACGGATGAATGCTACCTCGGTGATCGATACGGTGGCGGTTGATGCCACTTACGAAGATGAATCCGGGCAGAAGTTGATTCCCATCGGTGGGATTGCTCATGCCGGTGCACGCGGTATCTCAAAGGTTGAGGTTCGGGTAGATGGAGGCTCCTGGCAGGAGGCCGAACTGCGCGACCCGCTCTCGGATGTGACCTGGGTGATCTGGCGGTATGACTGGATGTTTGAGGCAGGCGATCATACCTTTGAAGTGCGTTGTGCTGAAGGTGATGGCACGCCGCAGATCGAAGAAGTTCGAGAGGCCCGCCCAAGTGGTTCAACCGGCATCCACAGTGTGGAAGAAGAAATATAGCCGGGCCGATCTTTTGCTCAGGGGGGACACGGCATTAGGCCGTGTCCCTCAACTACATAGGCCAGGCGAATTCCACCTAAGACTTATTAGCCAGTGTATCGGTATCCTTCTTCTCTTTCTCTTTTCCGCTGACCTTCGCCTTGCGGTTCTCAATAGCTTGCAGCACCATGCGGTTAAGTTCAAACAGCTTGGGCAGGGGTTTATACAATAACAGGTCGGCCTCGGATTTGGTCATCACCTGATGTTTTTCTTCCGGGGACAGCCGGAATGCTGTCATCATGACAACCGCCATCTCCTGAAGTTCAGGAATCTTGCGAAGCTGGCTGGCGATCTCCGGTCCCTGTGGGCCAGGCATTCGGATGTCAAGTAGGGCTAATTCTGGAATAGGCCCGGTGTATTTGCCCTCTTTGAACTTTTCAATCCACTGCGTGGCAGCGAAGCCGTCAATGAGTTTGATCGGCTCGATATTCCAAATTGTGCACATTGCGGCGACCATTGTCATTACGCCCTGGTCGTCCTCAACAATAATCCAAGTTTTTTCGGCCATCTTAATCCTTCGTATGCGGCATTGGCTTAGCAGGTGGTAGTCATACCTTATCTGCCCACATGCTGATACACTACCATATTTCTTGTCTTTAGATCAAATCACGATTCGATATTTCTCGATAAAACAGCATCTTCTTGATGTTTTGGTAAAATTTGGAAGTCTGATCCGAACCAAACAAAGGAAAAACAGGTGGAGCGTGTGTTAATCACCGGGGCTAATCGCGGCCTCGGTTTCGAGTTTACCCGGCAATATGCGGCCCAGGGCGCGAGGGTCTATGCCGGATGCCGCCGCCCGGAACAGGCCGCCGATCTCCAAAAACTTTCCGGCAGCTATCCCGATCAGGTGATCATCCTGCCGTTAGTGATCACCGATCCGGCATCCATTGAGCAGTCGGCTGCCGCCGTCAGTGATCAGGTGGGTGGCCTCGATATCCTGATCAACAATGCCGGGCAGTATCCGAGAGCGGAGCGCCCTGGAAACCTTCAGTCCGAAGTGATGCTGGATACTTTTGCCGTCAATTCGGTCGCTCCCCTGATGGTCGCCCAGGCTTACCTTGATCTGCTCAAAGCGGGCAGCCGTCCGCGGATTGTCAACATCTCTTCGCAGATGGGATCATTGGCCCGTAAACAAAGCGGCGGCAATTACAGTTATTGTGCCAGCAAAGCAGCCTTGAACATGTTGACTCGTGCGTTGGCCTTTGATGTGCGGGCGATGGGGATCACGGCGATGATTCTGCATCCGGGTTGGGTGCAGACTGATATGGGCGGTTCCGAGGCATCGCTTATGCCACAGGAAGCGGTGCAGGGGATGATCCGGGTGATCGCCGGATTGACTCTCCAGGATACGGGCCGCTATTTACAATGGAACGGTGAGGAGCTGCCCTGGTGAGTGGTACAGCACGTTATCCTATTCCGGCGGAAACTACCCGGATCGAAATTCGGATTGTGAATTCGCGGTTCATCGCAACGATTGGTGAAGCGCAGACGGTCGAGGCTGCTAAAGCCTTTATCGACGAGATGCGGCAGGAGTTCAGCGACGCTACCCACAACGTCTATGCCTTCCGAGTTGGGTATGGCGGCTCGATCACCGAGGGGATGAGCGATGATGGTGAGCCACCCGGTACGGCAGGTCGGCCCGCGCTGGCCGTTTTGCGTGGGGCTGATTTAGGGGATGTGGTGGTTGTCATCACCCGTTACTTTGGGGGCACTAAGCTGGGGACGGGTGGCCTGGTGCGAGCTTATACCCAATCGACCCAGGAGGCGCTTGAAGCCCTGCCGGTCACCGAACGGGTCGAGCAGCGGCAGGGCCTTGTGACAATCCCCTATAACCTCTACGAGCGGGCTAAACTGCTGGTTAATGAACACGGTGGCACTATCGCAGAAGAAGAATTTGCCGCCGAGGTGACCCTGGCCCTGGTCTTTGCCATCGATCAGATCGAGGATTTCGATGCGGCCCTATCCGAGTTGACAGCGGGTCGCCTCCATGTGGATTGGGATAGCGCTTAATTCAATCCGGCAGATCATCGAATAACTGCTCCATGCGCTGTTTATAATTGCGGAAGGCGTCCCGTCCCTGCGGCGTGAGTTTGAGCATCGTATTGGGGCGTTTGCCTTTGAATTCCTTCTCCACTTCGATGTAACCGGCGGCTTCCAGCTTGCTCATGTGGGAGGATAGATTCCCCCAGGTCAGGCCGGTTTGCCGGGTCAGGAACGTGAAATCCCCGCTTTCAACCACGTACAGCACCGCCATGATCATCAACCGGGCCGGTTCGTGAATTAGCTTATCGATGTCGTCAGGTAAGGTGGGTAGATCACCCATCGTATGCCTCTTTGCCCGGAGCCGGGTATTGTTTCAGAAAGCGTATGAAGATCGTGATACCGATTGCCAATACGATCAGAGCCGGGATACCGAATGCCAGATAGCCCAGGTTAGCGTCCGACAGACGTGTCAGTACATACTGATCGAAAGGTACGGTCAGGGCATATAATAATCCGATCAGGTACAGGCGGTCAAAGTCGAGGAAGTAGGCCATCCCACCAAAGACAATGATGCAGTTGATCGCCCAGATAATGGGCATGGTCTGTGCGTTGATGAGCGTTGCCGTCTTGCGAGCCGTCAGATAATAAACGACCAGACCGGCCAGTACAGACAACCCCAGCAGGAAGCTCACCCAGAGCCGTTTCTTGCGGCGGCGGTTGCTGAACTTCACCTGTCCCAATCGGGGAATGGTGATGTATCGCTTGCCGATGATCAACCAGGCGAACGCGATCAGTTCCACGCCGATGTAGGCTGTTATCCTCAAAGTATCGTTGACACCGAGGGTACCCATAAATGCACCAACGGCAAAAGCCAGCAGGAGTAGGCCCAGGTAAATATCCCATATCCCATCCTGGAAAAATGACTTCCAGGCTTTTTTCTCGATTTCCTGTAAATTGATTAGCTCAGACATGCTTGTTCCCTAAGAGTAATTAGTACTGCCGAATTATTTGTAATGCAGTTTACTTTGCGATGCAAAGTAAACTGTAAATATCATAGCACAATCC
>JBNKDD010000067.1:0-21996 GCA_050288085.1 Anaerolineae bacterium | reverse complement strand
GGTTTGGAGATAACCCTCCTTGCCGAGCCAGATATCTTGCCATTCGTCATGCCAATACATGACCGGGTAATTCCCTTCCC
The DNA here is from genome assembly GCA_050288085.1 of Anaerolineae bacterium. Lineage (GTDB taxonomy): Bacteria > Chloroflexota > Anaerolineae > Aggregatilineales > UBA3940 > JBNKDD01. The sequence goes on along the minus strand of JBNKDD010000067.1, from coordinate 21,916 downwards.
AGCCATCCGGGTCAAGCGCCACAATCCACTCCGGGCTACCGATTCCCCAACCGGGCTGCCAGTAAGTACGCCACTCCTCCGCCTGCCCAATGTCGATGTAGGCCAGCACCAGCTTGGGATGAGGCGCGTTGTGCAGTTGATCGATCACCTCGGCCATTGGATAATCGGTGTTGTTTTCTTCCGAAGGGATGAAGTCAAATACCACCAGGTCGTAATTTGACTCCGCTACCTGATCAACCATGTCCTGTTCCAGGTTAACGTCGATCATATAAAACCAGTGGGAGACATCAGCTAATGTGGAGGCTCCAGCCATCGTGCCTTCCATCAAATTGGGGGCTGGGATGATCCACAGGGTGGAGGGTTGGTCATCATCACCCTCATAGGATTCAAAAGCGATCCACTGCCCGTCCGGTGACCAGGAAACCGCGCCATCATAATGGGTGTTGTCGTGGGTGATCCGAACCGGTTCGCCGCCGTCAGCGGGTACAGCAAAGATGTTTGGTACATCCAGATCGCCGTAATTTGACGAATAGACAATCCAGTTCCCATCGGGTGACCAGCTTGCATCGGTGTCATCAGATGGGCCGGAGGTAACAACCTGTTCACCTGTGCCATCAGCCTTGATGGTGTATAAATCCCAGTCTTCGCCATCTGGCTGCCGCCGTTGAAACAGAATACGATCTCCGGCAGGTGACCAATTAGGTTGGCGGTCGTCATATCCGCCGCCAGGGCCATCAGTTAAAGGGGTTAACTCGCTGCCATCTGCCCGGATTTTCCATATGCTGCCCTGCTGATGGTTTTCTGGCAGGCTGAAATCGATGACCTGGAAAGCGATCCATTCACCGTCAGGGGAATAAGTCGGCTCGGCATAGGCGATGGTGCCAGCATGGTCTGTGACACGGAAAAGGTCGCTGCCATCTGCCTGCATGGTCCAGACTTCTTCATGATCGGCACGGTCTGAGGCGAATGTAATTCGATTGGCGGTGGGGTTCCAACTTGTCCCTGGCATGTTGACCGCATCCTGGTCATCTTCCCAGAAATGCTGGATGATCTCGCCGGTTTCCAGGTTGAGTAAATATAACCCCGCTGGGCCTTCGTTATACCCGTTATCAAAGCGTGTAAACAATATCGTCTGACTGTCCGGTGAGAAGGTCGGGTTCTGGTCGCTCGACCCTGCCGGTGGGATGCTGATCAACATTGCACCGTCGGGGCGGGTTTCGTAGGTAAAATCTAAAGATGATGGGGGCAGTGCTGCCGGTTCTGCTTCGTCCGAGTCAACGCTCTCGTCAGGCAGGTCTACCGTATCCTCGGATGATCCACAGCCAATCAGACTGACCAGGATCAGGATGAAAACAAAACCCCATACACGCTTCAACATGACCTCACTCCTTTGGGAAAATATAGACCAACGTGTTTCCGCTTTTTCATGGCGATTTTGGTGGACTCACCTGCAGGTGCGCCTCTAACAAGTATTCGCGCAAATTAGTCAGCAGGCGTGATGTGTAAGACGGTCAATTCTCCCAGAACGGGGATAGCCACCTCATTACCGTGCAATTCCTGGGCGGGTTGCCCCCGGCGGTGGACCGTGACTGCCAGCGATTCCTCCGCGCTCAAAACTATCTCACCTCTATCTTTGATATGCACAGCAAAGAGGAAGAAATCGTCCGCTCCATCGTGATAAAACGTGATGGCGGTCGTTTCCGGTGCTTCCAGGTCGAAGGGTAGCCCGGTGGGTAGATCGTCCATTTCTGTGTCGAGCGCGCCCGGCCAATCGAGCGGGGAGTCGCGCAAAACCCAATTTTCGTCGCGCAGACCGTTCTCCCAATCCAGCGCGATCACGTTCCGGTCGCGCAAGACAGCATATTCCGCATCAGAGATGGATATCAGATTCGGGAGCACAACCGTGTCAAAAGGCGCGAGGGCGTCGGCAGTGAGGTTTTCTAAAACCAGCACGCGAAATGGTATGTGAGCTTTGGTCAGGTCGCGGAAGGCATCGTCGTATGCTTCAAAATACTCCCCGGTTTCATAGGTCCAATCCTTATTTCGAATAGAATATAAAAGCGCAACGCGGCCCCAATAAGGCTGGCGCTGACTTAATATCTCGTTTTGAATGGTGTCTGCAAACTCGAAGGCGTCTTCGGGATAAGGCGCATCGGAAGTGGGATAGAGCGTGTTCGAAAAGCTTAGGGCAGTAGCAAACTCGTGCCGGGCAGCTTCGGCGGTTTCAGGCCAGCCGAGGTAGATCATCGGGTGATCGGGTGCAAAATCTCGTGCTGATTGCGCCATGCGGAAAGCGGCCAACCAATCGCCTTCCGGCTCTACTTCAGGCGAGAAACCCATTGGATTAAGGGCGGTGAGGGCTGTCTCGTTGGCAAGGTGAACGGATTCGGGAGAATCGTTGCTGGAAGATTCCCAGAAGGGGACCATCCCTGCATCCCAGGCAGCGGCAGCCAGGTCACCCAGATAGTTGCGGATAACCTCGTGCCGCCACATCAACCATGCTCGCCATGCCGGGTCATCCCAGTTTGCTTCCACCGGGACTTCGTGTCCGGTCTGCGCCTGGAAGTGTTCGCGGGCCAGAGGGTCAGTGGTGCCCCAGAGCAAATCTTCCTCATCTATCTGGAGTCCAGGCATAAAAGTAGCATCAATATACACCGCATCCACGCCTGATGCGCCCAGCGATGCCAGCCGTTCTTTGAATAAATCGCGGTATGGCGAAAAGGGGCTGACCCAGGCATCTTCCATATCTGGCATTACCCAGTCCGAATCCAGACAGGTGTAAACGATAGGCTTCCCTGTCAGGTCAAGCTGGAGCCAGTCGGGATGAGCGCGGGCCATTGTCTCGGCGGGGAGGGTTTCGCAGGTACTGGGGTCTACCGCTTCGTGGGCCATCACTTCCAGGCCGTTGAGATAGACGATAACATGCAGGTTGCGGTCATGTGCTTCATCTATCAGTGTGGTCAACAGTGGCAGGATGTGGTCGAAGCCAGCCTCGTCCACAAATGTGCCGTACATGTGCTCTTCCTCGATATAGACGATAACACTGTTGGCCCCTGCTGCTATCGCATCGTCCAGCCGATCGCGGATTTCGGACTCAGAAGTATGTGGGTAAAGGATGTCGAACGGCCATAGGTGCAGATTGTATGACCACTCCGGGAAGGCAGATGAAGGGGGGGCAGATTCACTTGTCAAAGTCGGAGCGAGGGTGGCGGCTGGTGATGGGTAGGTCGCTTGGGGTTCTTCATCACCGCAGGCTGCAAGTGTTGTAAGCAAAGATATAAAAGCAATTACCATCCAAGTTTTACGCACAGTGACTTCCTGTAGCCTGTAAATCTAGAGGATTTTTATTCACATACATCGTTGTTATTGGAGTTTCGTTCATTTTTGCTTACTCTGCAAGTAAGTGAAATGCACGTTGACTAAGATCGGGTAAGATTATCTTTCCTTGATTGAATTCATGCACTCCAAAAGGGGAAAGTGGAGGTATCAGAAGGAAAACCAACTGAGCAAATCAAGCCATTGCCTATGCCAGGGTTCATGGAAAGGGGTCAGGGTGGGGTAAATCCATAGGACACCCCACAGGTTGATCAGCACCGACGCGACAACTGACAGCCATTCCCAGCCGGTTTTGGTACGTTCGAATCCAATGGCGATCAGCAACATGCCAACCGGTAACCAATCCAGGATATAACGATAGCCGAATTGATAGGATCCGGTGTTGTGGTAGAAAGCCAGGACGGTGGTCACACTCAAAACGGTGATCGAAGCGGCGGCGGTGAGAGGGGTGAATTTGAAGAATCGCCAGAATATTCGCCAGGCGACAGCCGGTCGATGTTGAAAAGCGTGGCGGACCAATCGAAGCCAGGTTGTGAACCGGCGGCGCATGATAGCTCGAAAACCCAATAATAAGGTTGGAGTGGTCAGGAAGATGCTCATCCCCCAGGGGCTTGGCTGGATCGTGCCCTGGGCCATGATTGGAGGCTGAAGGAGCATAATCCGCAGGTTACGGAGGGTGTATACCGGGTGGAACGTTCCATAGCGGATCTGTAGTTCGGCGAGGTTGTCGGCGGCGATGACGTAGTCGTAACCGAAATCGAGGAAACTGCCGAAACGGGCATAGTTGTAGAGGAACGCCATCCCGCCACAGGCTGCCAGTGTCAGGGTGAAGGGAATCATTCTGGATAACAAAGATCGGAAATCCAGTCGGCGGTCGCTGGTGGATTGGTAAAACGCCATCACTGCAAAGAATGGAAAAGCGAACCAGCTTGTTGGGCGGGCGAGTCCGGCCAGCCCCAGCCACAATCCGGCCAGCCAACCCCGATTCCGTCCGATCACTTCCCCGGCATACAGGCAGACAAAGGTCACTGCCGCGACATGTGCCGCAAACCACATCGTTCCAAGCGAGGCCAGATACCAGTGTGGCGTTCCGGCTCCAAATACGATGGACAGGGCCAGTTTTGTTCCCCGGCTGACCTCACCCCCCGGCCCCCTCTCCAATTTGGAGAGGGGGAGGGAGAACCGCTGATGGCGGCTCGGAAGGAGGCAAGGTATCTTTCCTAACAGGTTGTAAACCAGCACAACATTCAACGCGCCCCAGACCACTGTCACGACCGCATCCGGGAATCCCTGAGGTGATCCGCGCAGCAAGATGATCGGGATATAAGCCAGGGATGGTAGCGGCCCGCCAGATGAATACTGCCGCCCCTCGAATATAAGCGGGTCGTAGATTGAATTAATCGGGGTAATGAAATAAGTGACGCCGTGCAGGAGGGATTCGGCGAGATAAGCATAGTGTGGGGTGACAGAAGGGTATTTCAATGAACGACCGGCGGTGATAGCATAAAGGATCAGAAATCCGATAAACAAGCCGATCTGGTCGCGGTGTGAACTGATCCAGGTGCGCAGTCGATGTATCATTGATTCTCCACCATCTCCCGGTAGACTTCGACAGTTCGCGCAGCGACGTGGGCCTGGGTGAAGTGTTGTAAGACGCGCTGCCGCCCGGCCTGCGATAAAGCACGGTGAAGGGTCTGATCTTCGATCAGTCTTCGTAACTGCCGGTGGAGAGCCTTGATATCACCCTCTGGGAAGGTCAGGCCCGCTTCGCCGATCACCTCCGGGATGGCCCCCGATTCGGCTCCGACCACCGGGACGCCACAGGCCATCGCCTCGATCAGCACCCGGCCAAACTGCTCCTTCCAGTTGCGCTGGGTGCGTGAAGGCAGCACCAGCGCATCGATCCGGCGATAGTAATCCGGCATTTGAATAGAAGGAATTGGTTTCTCAAATGACACTGCGCCGCCGAGGTTCAGCACACCGGCCAGGGTGCTGAGCGCTTCATACTCTGGGCCGTCTCCAACCAGACTGAGATGCCAGCGGCCCGGCAGATTAAGAACGGCGCGGATCAGCAGGTCGAGTCCTTTTTCGGGAACCAGCCGACCGGCATAACCGATGGTGAATGGACGTTCTTTCTCAACTTCTACCGGATCAGGGGCGAAGATTTCCGGGTCGACTCCAAACTGGGGGATCACTGCCAGTGGGCCGGTGTAGCCCTTCCGCCGCCAGACTTCACCCGCTTCTTCTGTGCCAACAATGGCCTGATCGACGTGATGCATGACCCACCGTTCCATCCAGTTGAATGGCGGCGGATAGCGCCGGTCAAGATTTTGCCAGGAGAAAAACAAGGATTTGGCCCCGGCACGGCGAGCGATGCCGAGCGCGTGATAGGTAGCAAAGTTATAAGGTTCTTCGTCGATATGGATGATGTCGGGTTTTAACTCTTTGATTCGCTGTGCCAGGGTTGGGTAGTAATGCAAATGAAACTGCCCATTAAAACGGATCGGTTCAACCAGGAGGCGGTAACCCTCGGTGTGGGCACGTTCTAAAACTAAATTATCCCAGCGTGGGGGGACGATCACAGTCAGGTCGATTTCAGGGAAAGCGACAATCTCTTCCAGCTTGCGTTGGTAGGTTCCAACCAAGCAGGCTTTGGAGATCATCAAGACTCGAAAAGGATTCATTACTGCCGCTTTCGGCTTCGCCGGGGTAGGGTAATCATAGTTTTTTCGTTAACCTCCTGGTGGTTCTCTGCAACTGTCAGATGTTATAATCGCCCAGTGATGGTTCGTCAAGACAAAAGTGTGAATGAAAGCAGCCCATTCCGTCGGGAATGGGTTTTAACTGCCGGGGCATTGCTCATTATCCTGGCCGGGGTGGTGATGCGCCTGATCATGCTGGGTGATCATCCCTACGGATTATACCAGGACGAAGCCTTCAATGGGTTGGATGCCCTGCGTGTGCTCGACGGATCACGGCCACTTTACTTCGCAGCGAATAATGGACGTGAACCTTTCTTCATCTACCTGATGGCGATAACGGTGAACCTGTTCGGGCGGACGGCGCTCGGTGTGCGGGCGGCTGCTGCTCTGTTGGGTATCCTGACGCTGCCTGCCACGTACCTGTTGGGTCAAGCCTGGGGTAACCGGCGGGTGGGGCTGATCGGAGCGGCGGTGCTGGCGGCAATGTTGTGGCACGTCCATCTGAGTCGAGTGGGATTCCGGTCGGTGGCACTGCCCTTATTTATGGCATTGGCCCTGGGTTTAGGGGCAATCGGCCTGAAAGAACGGTCGCGGTGGGCGCTGATCGGTGCAGGTGTGGCCTACGGGATTGGATTCTATACCTATCTGGCAGTGCGATTCACGCCGCTGGCCCTGGTGTTGATGCTGGTTTATGGGCTGGTCTGGCATCGGGACTGGCTGCGTGAGCGTTGGCAATCGTTCCTGTGGATGGGAGGAGCGGCATTGATCGTTGCCCTGCCGCTGGCCGTTTTGCTGGTCACCCAGCCCGATTTAGTGTTTGGGCGGAGTGGACAGGTCGCGATCTGGAATGAGGCGGTTCACCAGGGTAAACCGGTTTGGGCGGCTATCCAGAGTACGATTCGCACGCTGGGGATGTTTACCTGGCGAGGCGATTGGATCTGGCGGCACAATGTTCCGAATCGCCCGGTGTTCGATCCGCTGCTGTCGGTAGCCTTCCTGGGTGGTGTGGTGTTGGCGGTGATCAAATGGAAGGATCGCCCGGCGCTGGCCTTGAGCCTGATCTGGGTGGGTGCGATGATGCTCCCTACCCTGCTGGCCGATGATGCACCGCATTTCTTGCGGGGGGTGGGTGTGCTGCCGGTGGCGGCTTTAATCCCGGCACTGGGGTTGGATGCAGCCTTACAGTTTTTCGAGAGCAAAGGGTGGCGAGTTGTTCCCCTACAGACAGTTATCATAGGCATACTGGCGCTCAGTGCCGGATTGACCGCCCGTGATTATTTTGGCTGCCGGAACGAACCTTTTGTCCCGCTTTCCGGGTATAGTTATGTGGGCTGTTATCGAATCGATCCGGTGCGGGGGTATTTCTTCCAGGCAGAAGCGACCGATCTGGCGAATGATATTCAGGCCGCAACAGGAACGGTTTACCTGGATCGGCGGTTTTGGGATACCTTCCCGTCGGTGCGCTTTCTGATCCCGGAAAATGAGCGGCTGCGGCTGTTTGATTCGGGCAGCCTGCCGGTAAAAGCCACACTTCCATTCAGCCTGTTTGTGTGGCCACATGATGATCTCGGCCCGGTGTTGGATAGCATTCCCGGAGATTCGCTGATTACGGTGATACCGGGGCCAGAGACTCGCGGTGACAGCGAGGAAGAAGTCTACCGGCTGTATGTGCGTTGGGATGTTGCACCTATTGGGGAACTTTCCACGCCGGTAGCACGTTTTGAGAATGGGATAACGCTGATCGATGCCCAGGTCAAAGAAGAGGATGGATATGTCACTGCCACTTTGTGGTGGCAGGCAGAAACCCTGACGGGTGCCACCGGGCAGTTATTTGTCCACCTGGTGAACGAGGATGGGGATGTTATTCTGGATCAATATGATGGCCCACCAGGAACAATTTACTATCCACCTTTGTCATGGGAGCAAGGAAGCGTTATTATTCAATCGATAAAACTGGAATCTGGGCAAATGCCAACATTGTTGCGCATTGGGTTTTATGATCCGGGTTCTGGAGATCGCTTGAGGATAATTGATACACAATTATCAATACAAAACCAGGCGATCATCCTGCCACTACCAAGCAGGTTAAGTGGTCAACAAAGTTCAAGGTGATCTAGACCATGAAAATATTTCGGCTTATTACAACCATAACGCCGGTAGCTGTATTGGCAATGCTGCTGATCTTCGTTACACCGGCACAGGGCGATCAGCCTGCCCTGGATAATCTCCTCCTCAACCCTGGTTTTGAGGCAGGTGACTACCAATACTATGGCGACGAAGCCAAAAGGATTCCTGAAGGATGGGAACCTTTTTGGGATTCTGCGTATGATTCGCCCCGCTATAACCCATCAGAGGGTGTAGCTGAGCGAATTCACGGGGGTATTCGGGCGGCCAGCTATTGGGAACAGTACCGGGATTTTGACGGCGGTTTGTTCCAGCGGGTGGCGGCCTCCCCAGGTACCACCTACCGGCTTACTGCTTACGGCCAGGCAGTGTCGGAAAGCAATGTAAAAATGGAAGTCGGCATCTCTAAAAATGGCGGCTTTGACCACAATTCTGGCAGTATTGTGTGGTCAGGGGCGCAGAATGCCAAAGACACTTATTCTGAATTTTCCGTCGAAGCGACCGCCGAAGGTGCCGAGATTACGGTGTTTCTGCGGGGCAGCCCCGATTATCCGGTAGAGCAAACTGATTTCTATTGGGATGATGTTAGCCTGGTGGTTGTTTCCACTGCTGCGCCGACGGCAAAGCCCGAAGAAAATAAACCAGAGGAGCAGCAACCTCAACCATCTGGTGTGACGGTTGGCTCGATCCCGAAATCGACTCCGGCACCGGATGGCTCAGTTGTGCATACGGTACAGTCGGGTGAAACCCTGATCGGGATTGCGGTGACTTATAGCGTTACGCTGGAAGAACTCCGGGCCAACAATAACCTGACTACTGATATGGTGTTTGTCGGGCAGCAGTTGGTGATCGCGCTCCCCGGCTCACCAGGAGCCGCTGAGCAGCCCGCGGCAGAAGAACAACCGGCAGAAGAACCTGCCGAAGAGCCGCCCGTAGAAGAACAACCGGCACCAGAAACCGCCCCCGAAGTTGCGGAAGCTACCGGCCCTGGCACTGTCTGTGTTATGAGTTATGAAGATGGCAATGCCAACGGGATTCGCGACGGTGGCGAAATCCCCCTGGCCGGTATTACCTTTGCGGTGAGTGACAGCACACAAATCGTGGCGCAATATACTACCGATGGGGTTAGTGAGCCCTACTGCTTTACCGAATTGACGCCGGGAACCTATATCGTTTCCTGGACAGGCGATCAATATACAGCGACTACCGAGCAAACCTGGGCAACCAGTGTCGCTGCCGGAGCAACGGTCAGCCGTGAGTTTGGGGCACAATCAAGCGGTGAAGCGGCAGATGACACGGGTAAAAAGTCAGATCGGGAAGGTTTGCCCGTCTGGGCAACAGCATTAATCGGGGCCATCGGGGTGGTTTTCTTCCTGAGCGGCGTCGGTGCGGCTGTTTACTTCCTGGTCATCCGGCGCAGTGTTAAAATCTAGCCAGCACCATATACCTGACAAATCACAGACAAGGGACATATGTCCCTTGTCTTTCTGTTGGGGGTTGGTTGGCTCCTTTCTCTTTGCCTTAACTGCCGCTGCTCCCCTGTTATTCCAGGCCGGTTTCCTGAATACACGTGGGGGTGGCGACAGCCCCTTTCTACTATTCCGCCTTCACGAGCTGTCCTATGCCCTGAGCCAGGGTGTGTTCCCTGTGCGGTGGATGCCCAATGGGGCGTTTGGGCTGGGATACCCATTCTTCAACTACTATGCTTCGCTGCCGTTTTACTTCGCGGCGGGTTTCCGAGGGCTGGGATTCTCGTATGTGCTGAGTCTCAAATTAACCCACCTGGCCGGTTTTCTGGTGGCTGCCTGGGGGATGTATGCCTGGGTACGACATACTACCGGTCGGAGGGGAGTGGCATTACTGGCCTCAGCCGCTTATACCTTTGCGCCCTATCACCTGGTGAACGTCTATGTGCGCGGCGATTCGTTGGTCGAGTTCTGGGCGATGGCCTGGTATCCCTGGGTGCTGTTGGCGTTGTATCAGGCTGCCCGGCAGCCATCTGCCCGGCGAATTGCGTGGGTGGGATTGGCGTTCGGGGCGCTGGTGATGACTCACAACGTGTCGGCGTTGATCTTCGCGCCGTTTGTGGCGGTCTATGCCATTGGTAGTGGGTTGACCCGACCGGCAGAAGGGGCACCCTCTAAATCCCCCCTACAACGTCTTGTATACCTGGTATTGGCGGGGGTGCTTGGATTGGCGCTGGCGGCATGGGTTTGGGTTCCGGCACTGGGCGAGCAAGACTATGTGCAGCTTGGTGACCAGACGACCGGCTACTTCTCCTATGAGAATCACTTCCGCAGCGATGATCTGGTTCAGGGTGGGTTTTTCTTCGATTACGACACCGGCAGCGACAATACGACACCGTTCAGTATGGGATTGGGGCAGGCGGTATTGATCGGGCTGGGTGTGATCGCGCTGGTTATCCGCATGGTTAGAGAGCGAGCGTGGTGGCGAGATGGATTCCTGCTGTTTGGATTGGCGCTCTCAACGTGGATGATCACCCCGGCGTCGAGGCTGCTGTGGGAACATGTCCCCCTGCTGCCCTTTACGCAGTTCCCCTGGCGATTCTTGTCGTTGCAGGCCTGCTTTGGGGCGGCGATCAGTGGGGCGGTGGTAACGATCCTCACACCTCGATTCCAGCATACCGCCGCGAATGAACTTCGCGGCTCCATAAAGACACAAAGAGAACCAGCAGTAGTTGACAAAGTGTCGTCGCCTTCATTGTTGGTTCGGCTTCTTCCTGCTGCTGGACTGGGTATCATCCTGGCCGTAACGATGCTGGGAGCCTTGAATCCAAACTTCATCCCCCTGACCGATGCCGATGTCACCCCTGAGCGCCTGGGTTGGTACGAGTCGTTCAGTGGGAATATCGGAACAACCATCCGCTATGAGTATTTACCCACCTGGGCGAGGCCCCGGCCTTATACCTCGGACATGCTGCTGGGGCGCGAACCGCGTGCTAAATTCCTTGAAGGGGAAGGGACAGCAGAGCGGATCGAGGCCGGAGCAAATCAACAGGTGTGGGCTTTCGAGGTGGAGAGTGAATCGGCGCGGGTGGCAATTCCCTTGCTGTATTGGCCTGGGTGGAAAGCTCGGATCATCGAAGGCCAAGATTCAGGGCAGCAAATCGACATTGCTCCATTGGACGGCCTGGGTTATATCCAGATGACCGTACCGCAGGGAGACTACACTATCCGGCTGCGATTAGGGCGGACACCACTGCGCTTGGGGGCGGAGATCGTGTCGCTGGTCGGGTTGGCAATTACCCTGATCCTGTGGCGGCCACGCCTCCCTCGATTGGATTGGATGGGGTGGACTCTGGTTGCCGGGGCGATCCTGTCGGTGGTGGTGCTGGCAATGATCTTGCATAGCCTCCCGGACAAAGAATTGGACGGCCCGATCAACGCAGATTTCGGCCAGGAGGCGTATTTCCATCACAGCCCAGATTGGCAGTATGATGGCGAATCCTCCCTGATCGGTGTGCCGCTACCCCAGGCTGTTCAGGGTGGACCGGTTTTAACTGCCGACCTGGATCATTACCTGCCTGGATTGTACTTCCCCATTTATCAGGGTGAAGGTCGATTCACTGCCAGCGGCGAACCCCGTGACACAATTTATCTGTCGCCGGTAATCCTTGATGATGCGGTAGAAGATCAGCCCACCCGCCAGGATGATTTTGGCTTTGCAACGCTGATCGATCTGCGCACCGGATCGGAGGTCGAAGTGCTGTTTGTGTCGCCATGGTGGGAAGCCGCCAGGGAGGCCGTCACCAATTATGCGATTGCCTTCCGGTTAGTTGATGAGGCCGGGAACGAGTGGGCGGCGCTCGATACGCAAGCGGGTGGCGCGGGACTGTATCCGACCGGATTGTGGCAGCCGGGCGAGATCGTGCCGGACAGCTATCGCCTTGAACTCCGAGAGGGTACGCCGCCGGGATCATATACCCTTCAGGTGACCCTATATGATGTAACCACGTTGGAGCCGGTTGGTTCAACTCATGTTGATGGGGTTGAATATGATAAGGTGTCTCAGTACTGTCTGGCAGCGGCGGATCGACATGAGCTGGTTGACGGTTTGAGCATTGAGGCAGTGAACTTCCCGGCATCGCTGCCGGAGGGCGAAGCATTAACCATTGAGGTTGGCTGGCTGGCCGGGCGGCAACCCGATCAGGACTATCAGGTGGAGTGGGTACTCCGGGCCGAGGATGAAACAGCAGCCTACACACAGATCACGGCGTTGGCTCCGGAGTCTGATCCCCGTACTTGGCAGTCAGAAAACGACTGCATAGCCTATGTGTTGGGCCGCCACCGGTTTGATCTGCCGGATGATCTTGCTCCGGGTGATTACACATTGACTCTCCAGGTGCTCTCCGAGGATGGCATTCCGCTGGGAGATTCTTATGAAGCCGGAACGGTAATGCTCGAAGGGCGGGTGCGGGTATTTGATGTGCCGCCGCTTGATGTGCCCCTGGATATCACGTTTGGTGAGCAGCTTAAACTATGGGGCTACTCGCTGCGCCGGTCGGATGACACGTTGGAGATGGATGCGGCCTGGGGTGCATTAGTTACACCGTCAACCGATTACAAAATCTTCATTCATCTGTTCAACCCAGAGACGGAGGAGATCGCGGTTCAGATTGACACCATGCCGCGTGATTACACCTATCCAACCTCATTGTGGGCTGCCGGTGAGGTGGTGAGTGAAACGTTCGTATTTGACCTGAGCGGGGTTCCTGCCGGTGAATACCGGATTGCGCTTGGCTGGTACGATCCGGGCAGTGTTCGCTTGCCTGTCCACCGGGCAGATGGACAACCTGTGCCTGATAACCGGGTTGTTTTAGATGAGCCGGTGATGGTGCCCTGAATCTGTAATGTTTTTGATTTCTACCTCGTTCTGTAGATCGAGTATAATCACTTAGGATATCCGCACCACCCAATGAAATTATAAGTGGGGGAACTATGAGTTCAGAGTATGACGCACGTATTCTGATTGTTGACGATGACCGCGAACAATCCCGCGCCTTAAAAATGAGCCTGGAATTGATAGAACAAGTTATTCAGGTGATTGATGTGCCCTCTGGCGAAGAGGCCATGTTAGAGATCGGGCGCGATCCATTTGATTTGTTGGTTGCCGACTATCACCTGCCGGGGATGACCGGTGTCGAGTTGATCAAAAAACTCCGGAAGAGAAGCCCTGACCTCAAAGCGCTGATCATTACCGGGACGCCGTTGGATGTGGTCAGGAAAGATATCGGTGACCTGGAAATCTCGGAGCTGATCCAGAAGCCAATTGACGCTGAGATTTTCCTCAATGCTGTTAAAGCCATTGTGTTCGGGATTGAGGAAGAAGAATTCCTGCCAGACGAGGAATATTATAGCGCGCCACAAAGTGTTTTAGGCCCGGTCCCTGAGATCGATGATGAGCAGATTGCGCGGATCATGGCAGATGTTATGCCTGATCTAGGAGCAATTGGTATGGCGTTTATCTCACGAGAGGGTACGGTGCTGGTGGAATCCGGCCAGTTTGACAACCGCTTGCAGTTTAACGAGATCAAGCAACTGCTGGCTTACAACTTCACCTGGTCGGCAGAGATTACGCATATGATGGGCAATCGGCCCTCCGGCGCGGTGCATTATTATACCGGCACGGATTATGATATCTATGCCCTGGCGATAGGACTGCACTTCTTCCTGACGATCATCTATCCCGGAGGCAGCCCCAGGGAAATGGGTCAGGTGCTCCGCCTGTGGCGAAAAGAAGCCCGCGATATGATCCAGTCTATCGGAGAACCAGCCCTGACCATTGCAGACGGCAGAGGTCTACAACCTGTAGAAGAAAAGGTTGAGAAGGAAAAACCGGCTAGAGTTGACAGAGATGAACCTGTTGCTGAAGAAGAGGTAGAAGTAGAAGCGGCAGAAATAGCAGCAGCCGATACGGGAGATGTCAGCGATATCTTTGACCTGGGCGATGACGATGGCGAGAGGATTGAGCTTGACCTGGACGCCCTGGATGCCGATTTAGCCGAAATGGACGACCTGGATGATTTCTGGGCGGCTGCCGCAGAAGAAGTTGATGTTGAACAGGCAGGGACGATTTCAGTCGATGAGGCCTTGGAGTTAGGCTTAATCGAAGACCTGGAAGAATAGTGCAGAAAAAAGATCATTTAGAGCCGGTATGATGCACCGGCTCTTTTGCTATTTATCAGGTTTAGAAATCGTCGTCCCAGTCTTCCTCGTCATCATCCCAATCTTCGTCGTCGTCATCCCAGTCATCGTCGTCATCCCAATCGTCCTCGTCGTCCCAGTCTTCTTCCTCTTCCCATTCTTCTTCTTCTTCTTCCCAATCATTTGGGCCGAAGCGATTAGATTTGGCCTCCATAGGTTTTCTCCTATTCTGGTATAAATTTAGCTACATCACGTAGTTGATGAACGATTAAACAATCTTCCAAAAAGTGTCCATAGGCATCATGCCGGTCAATCAGGATGGCCGACAGGCCAGCACTATGAGCACCAACGACATCGGTATAGTAGTTATCGCCAATGTAGACCGCTTCATTGGGGTTGACATGACCTGCCATAGCCAGCGCCTGCTCAAAGATCAACCCATCCGGTTTACGTCTTCCGATCTGACCGGCAGACAATGTAAAGTCGAACAAGTCGATCAGTCCAAGATCAATAGCCAGACCGGTCAAGGGGTGATGGCGATTAGATACCAGTCCTGTCATAACCTGGCGGGCACGCAGCCGCCACAATAAATCTTTGCTATATTCGGCCAGCTTCACCTCCGGTTTGAAGCTCTCTGTTAAACTCTGGACGATCTCTTCAACGATAGAATCCAGTATATCCTCCGACAAATCCATAGCACTCAAGTATTGCTGCGCGTATACCGGCCAGAAGGCCGACTTATCCTGGTGGAATTCTTGCATCCGATCGGCTGAGTCTGCTTGTGCCCAGTACTGGTCAGCCCAGCGGGCCCCGGCAGCCTGTGCTTCATGATCGGGTCGGCAGCCGAGTTCCTCCAGAAAAGTGAGTAAGGTCTGGTGCAGCGTGGGCTGCTGGCATAGCAAGGTTCCATCCAGGTCAAATAGTACCAGTTTGGCGTGTGTCAAAATGTCCTGGATGTCCTTGCTCATCAGCAACCTCGAGTCTATGGATAGTACAACTTTGCGGGAATTATAGTCTGCAAATTGAAGGATGCAAGCAAAAAAATAAAAACCGCCGGAGATTTACCGGCGGTTGAAATTGATCTGTAAGGTTTATTAATCGTTGGCAGCGGCTAAAACCCGCTTGATCTGGTCCAGGTGCCCCTCGCAATGAGCTGAGTAGATGCGGAGAAAATCATCCGGGACGAGGTCTTGATCCAGTTCGGGATGATAGCCTGCCCGCTCCCAATCTGATCCGCTCAGGCTCTCCAGGATTCTGACCCAGCGCCGGTGCAGCCCCCGCAGAATGAGGAGCGATTCTTCAAGATCGACATGGTTGGCATCGACCATATTGGCCCAGGCGTCCTGATCGTAGGGCTTGAGGGGCGGGTGGTCTTCGGTCAGGATCAATTTCAGGCGGATAAAGCTGTTGATGTGGGAATCGGCTATGTGGTGGACGTTTTGCGCTATCGTCCATTCGCCTTCATCAAAAGGCGTCGTTAACTGCTCCTCGGTCAGGTCTTTGACCAGTGCCTCCAGTTGAGCAGGTAGATCGCGAATCGTGGCGATCATCTCACGTCGTTGATCATCGGTTAGCATGGAATCCCTCCTAAATCCGTTGATGTTGTGCTGATTGTATCGCACGGTCAACGATAAACAATTCTCGGAGGGGATACGTTGGGAAAAAGAAAGCCCCTTGTTCAGGGGCGTTTCTTTGCGGGTAATTGATAGAAGATATTATCGTTTACTTCTTGGTCTGTACCTTGATGACCTTCGGCTTGACTTCTTCAGCCTTGGGCAGAACCAGAGTCAGCACGCCGTCCTTGAAGCTGGCTTCGATCTCGTCCACGTTGATCTTGGTGTTCAGGTGGAGCTGGCGGCTGAATGGCCCGTGAAAGCGCTCGGTGAAGATGTATTCTACGTTCTCAAGCCGGGCGGGTATTTCGCCGCGAACGGTCAGAACATCGTCTTCAACGGTAATTTCGACGTCTTCCGGGTTAATGCCGGGCACTGACGCGAACACTACGATCTCGTTCTCGTTGCTGTAGGCATCCATCGCCAGGCGGGCCGGTTGTGGGCCGCTGTCCTGGTGTGACCAGCCATAGTCCATCAAGCGGTTCATCATCTCAGCAGTTGGGGTTCTACGCATCATCGTCATGTTACTCTATCTCCCTGTAAAAACAATTTGTTTCTCAATTTCAGTTTACTCAACTGAATAGGAGTATAGAGGGTCTGTATATGAATTTGATCAGAGCCGCATAAGATAATGTATAGAACATTATTAGACGAATATAAGAGAATTTCTCTACTCTGATCCTGAATCCGCTGCCGGGCGATTACGTAGATCAGAGGCACGTTTCTTCAAGTCTTTGAAGTAATCCGACTCGGTGATCTCCTCTACCTGCTTGGCCTTCTTGACTTCGTCGATCTGAATCCGCAACTCCTGCACGGTTTGTTTGAGCTGCTGCTCACGGATGTAGACCTCGCAGGTCATGGTCTGGAAGACCTTCGCCAACTGCCCCAACTCGTCCGAGCGCTTGATGACTTTGCGCAGGCTCTCTGCGTCCAGGTCTTCTTCAGTTAGCTGATCGGCAGCGATGCTCTCCGCCAGCGCGGTGATCTCCCCAACCGGGCCGAGTACGGCCCGCCGGAGCAGCAGGTTGATCGCCAGGATCACGACCGCGAATGCCGCTGCGACAATTGCCAGCACCGTTGTGAGGAACAACCGGGCAATATCGATCACGTTGCCTGCCGGAACATAAATGATCTGCGCCGCAACAATCTCATGAGGCTCCCAGCCAAATCCACCTGTGTCACCGAACGTTGAGATCAGGCTGGCCGGGGCAATCTCCGGGGTGCTGTGGCAGGTGAGGCAGCTTTCATCGTTTACCGATAGGGGACGGGCTGTGTAGTAAAGCCGTTCGCCAAACATGGTGCGATACCCTGACAGCTCGCTTAACTCCGGGTTGCTTCGAAACTGCTCGACCAGTGCTGTCTCGAACTCGTCGGCCTTGTCACGTGGGTTAGTCGGATTTAATGTGGCTTCTTTGTAAAAAAATGCGCCGTACTCTTCATTCTGCCGCAGTGTTTCAAAAACTTCAGTAGCGGAGTAGGCCGGTACGGTTTCGGAGATAAAGGTTGGCGAGGTGTCAAGGTCATCAAGCAGTAGTGGGCGTACATGGTTGCTGGTGTAACTTCTGACCGAATTCATGGTTTGAAGCAGCACCTGCCCCTTTGAGGTGACTTCGTCTGCGGCTAACCGTTGAAGCGCCTGCGATAAGGTGAGCGCACTCAGGGCTATGCCACCAACAAATACGAGCACCAGGATCACATTGAATTTTGAGCCAATACTCAGCTTTGAAAACACTACTATACCCTTCCAAAAACCCCAAAGCGTGCGAGGAACTGTTACGACAGATTATATCAAATATAAGCATTGATATGTTTGTATGCGGTTTGTAACACAAAATTTACTGACATCATATTAGACTTAAGTCATCTATACATTCCGGTAGGGAGCAAGAAGTCCCTGCTTCATGGAAACCGAGGTGATCTATGTACAACCCAACTGCCCTGATAGTCGAAGACGACCCCGATCTCGCCTTTTTATTTGCTTATACCCTTCAGGCCGCCGGATTCAAGACGACAAATGCCCGCGATGGAAGGCAAGCAGTCGATAACTTGAATGCATCGGCCCCTGATATTCTGATCCTGGATATGCATCTGCCCTATATGAATGGGCCAGAAATTTGGGATAAGTTTCGTGATGACCCCCGGTTTGCCTCCACTTATGTCGTCGTCATAAGTGGCGATCCAGGCATGGTTGGGCAGTTACAAAAGGTTGACATGATATTGAGCAAGCCCATCGACCCGATGAAATTGCAGGGGATGGCCGCGCAGATCTGCCAATAGGCAGCTGTTAATATGGCACTGTATAGGATGGCGTAGGGTTACCACCAATCGCCAGCCTGAATCCGATAATGTTGAATCGTTCACCCGGAATAAAGTGGAAACGGCTGGTGGTCGTTGCGAACTGCTTCCCGAAGTCCCAGGCCCCGCCACGAACTGACCGCCACGCTTTGCCCCCTACCCCCACGTTCTGGGGGTTTTTTCTTTCGTTGAGACACCATTCCCAGACGTTACCGGCCAGATCACATACCCCAAAGGGGCTGGGGTATGCAGTATAACGTTCGACCGGGGTGGGCTGGCGGATACCACTTTCTAGTGTGTTTGCCTTTTTTGAGTCGAATTCATTTCCCCAGGGGTATTCTCGCCCATCGAAGCCTTGTGCAGCCCACTGCCATTCCCACTCGGTTGGTAGACGGATCGACTCTTCCAGTTTGCTGCTTAACCACCGGCAATAAGCCACCGCATCGAACCAACTGACGTGCGTGCGGGGATGATTGTTAATTGTCCATTCCTGGTCACCGGGGGCGTCATGTCGCATGGATAACTGCTTCCACCACTCCGGCTTGAAGTAACCATCGGTGATATCCAAAAATGCATTGAATTGGCCGTAGGTTACCGGATATTTGGACAGCTTGAATGGCTTAATGGGATAAATCGTATTTTCAATTACCGTCTCTCCGGCTGGAATGTCACACCATTCGAGCAACGGTAGTTCCATAATCTCTACTCTTTCCGTTGTAGTTGGGAGGGCTGCATTGATCTATACCGCTTCTAGAGAAAAAAGTCACGCAGAACGTCACTAATGTCTTTGATCAAGTTGTGCCATTCAACGTCTGGTGCACGGGTAATGAAAATGTTAGACCCTTCAAGGGTCAAGGCGTACAGGCCAGGTACGGCAAATAGAGCCTGGGCGAGTGGGGAACCTTCCTGCCCATGCTCCGGGGTGAGGTATTCTACCCACTCGTCTTCCGGGGTGAGACTCAAATTGGTGATCAGGCACACCACCTCCGGGTCGTCGGTTGGCTCAGGTCGAATATCGATGTATTCAGACACGGGCATTCCTGTCAGTTATTCTTCCCAATACTATCGTTAGGGCCGCGAGAAGCCCTCGCGGCCCTTATAGTCAATCAGGGTGTTGGGATTTCGACGGCTTCCCCATACCCGTAACAATCAAGCAGCCAGCCGTTGCCATCAGCCTCTTCTAAGGTGATCCGGACGACTTCTGAGGTTTCCTTATCGATCCAGACATCAACCGCCGCGGTTCCGGGGGCAACGCCTCCCCCGACCAACCCGCCGAGTTCCTCGCCTTCGGCTGTACCGGCAATGTGGTACGTGGCAATGCCGTCTACATCCTCTTCGCCGACCAGTTCGGCTTCGCTCAGGACTTCACGTAGGACGAAAGGAATTCCCTCCGACTCGGAGAAAATCATCGCCGCGTTAAAGGTTTCGCCCAGGTCAACCGGCGTGAATTTACTCAATAAGGGTGGGAATTTCAGGTAGATTCCATCGGTGATCCACAACACTTCTGCTTCGGCAACTGACCCGCCTAACTCAACCTTTGCGATTGCATGGACATTATCCGGTGCCTGGTAGACACCATCTGCACCGACAACTGAAGCGGCTGCTATTCCAACTTTGATCTGGATCGGTTCTCCCTGCCGCTCGATGTAGAATTTCAGGCTATCTACCTGGGCCATCGTATCGGCAGATTGTGCCAAGATTTCGGCGGCGGTTGGCTGGTTACCAGCACAAGAAGCCAGCAGCAGGGCGGTTATGACGACGAACAACAACCAGTACTTTCTCATCCGGCTTTCCTCCTCAGGCGATCACAACGGCCTTTTGTATAAATTTGAATTGATTGTACACTAACTTTTGTCCGGTGGCTCCGCTTCGGGTGCAGGAGGAGCAAAACGAACCCGGAGTGCGCCTTCGTCCAATCTGGCCGATTCGACATCCAGCGGCCACAAGACACGCGGCAGCACAATATTCCGCCGGTAAGTGCCCACCCCCAATGTGATCTCATCCGGGGAGCGGTACAGGTCAATGTTCGCGCTTTCGACCAGTGGCAGCGGCAGAGTCAGGGTGTAACCGCCGTCCTCATCTGGCTGGAGAGACTGGGTATCCCCCTCAAAAAGGTGTTCCATTGGGTCGCGGTCACCAAACAGCTCCGTTCCCATGGTACGCAGCAAACCCAATCCCCCCATCTCCTGATTGAAGAGAGGGGCAGTCAATAAGGGGAGCGGGTCAAAACATTCATGGATCAGGTCTAAATGCTCAACCTGTGAATCCTTCCATGCCTGGAAATAGGGGTCGGTCACGGTGTCCGGGATCAGGCGGTTGCAGACGACTGCATCGACCGGGTAGCCGTAAAGAGAAAGATAGGTGTAAGTACGCTGGGTTTCCTTGATGACCATCCGCTCGGCATTGACGACCAGCCGCATTGATGAGCGATTGCCATCGCTTAACATAGCACGGACTTCATCCAACGTATCAAACAGCTTTTCGACGCCGGTGATGGCCGCTTCGTCGGGGGTCTTCATGCCCAGCGGTTTGGCAACGATTGATCCGATCCGGGCGGCGGTCCGGCCCAGCGGGATCAGCTTTTCTACCCACCAGCGGGCAACATCCGGGAGGCTCAATAACCTGAGCGTTTCGGCGGTGGGAGCCGCGTCGATCACGACAACATCATACTGGCCGCTGGAAACATATTCGTTAAGCCAGAGCAGGCTGGCTCCTTCTTCCAGTCCGGGCAGGATCGTCACTTCCTCAGCGATCACATCTTCCACGCCGCGCCGGGTGAACAATGAGATCATGAACTGCTGGAAAGCTCCCCAATATTTATCGATGGAGTAGTGTACGTCGATCTCCTGGGCGTCCAGGTTTTTCGTTACGTTGATCGGTTCCGGGCCGAGTTCGGCTTGCAGGGAATCGCCCAGTGAGTGGGCGGTGTCGGTGCTAACGACCAGGGCGCGGTGGCCGAGGTCAGCACAGCGGAGGGCGGTGGCAGCGGCAACGCTGGTCTTCCCAACGCCGCCTTTGCCCGTATAAACAATAACTCGCATGATAACTCTACCTGTTCAATTTTCAGGCAGGGCATCCTCCCTACCTGATCTCGATGACATCTAAGCTGATCGTGTTGTCCGGCAGCCCAACTCCATCCGGGGTGGTAACCGGCAGACGTGTCACCGAGGCGCTCTCGTATAAACCAAATAACACCCGATAACTGCCCGGTGGTACGTCGTGCAAGTCAAGGCTAATCGCCTGCTGGATGACTGCCCCCTTCGTCCAGAAGACGGTGGGAAGCTGCGGTCGTGAGTCAGTCTGCACGGCAAGCTGTCCGGTCTCATTATCTATTACGTGGATAAAGGCCGTATAGTCGCTAGAAATATCGGATAGGGCCAGCCATTCGACCTGGAGGGTGAGGTTTTCGGATGCTGCCTGCAAATCCAGGTTGGTGATGGCAAGTGAATCACCTGCATAATACCGGGGTTCTCCGGTGGTCGGCCAGTCCTCCGGCAGGACGGCAATCTCGCCCAGGGTAACCAGTTTTTGCGTTGTGCCGTCCGCCAGCTTCGCCGGAACGGAGTTGAGAGTGTCCTTGTGGAAATAGCTCAACACGACCCGGTATGTTTCAGATGACGGGGCATCATCGTTAATCGGGACACGCACCCGGTCACAAAAATAAACGCCGGGTTCCCAGTAG
>JBNKDD010000066.1:20369-22010 GCA_050288085.1 Anaerolineae bacterium | reverse complement strand
ATTATCAAGCGACCCTCACCCGAGTATGGGCTCCCAAAGGACAGCCGCCTGTTGTGCGGTTGAGCGCTCAGCGCGACCAGGTTCACTTTTATGGGGCATTGGATGTACGGGGTGGTCGCGAAATTGCGCTGCCCGCCTTGGAGCAGACCAGTCAGGTAACGGCTGATTTCATCCGAGTCTTGCTGGTGTTGTTTCCAACCCATACTATCTTACTCCTGCTCGACCGCGCTCCGTGGCATCAGGGAGCTGCTGTGCGGGAAGTGGTGGCGGACAACGACCGTTTACACACCATGTTCTTCCCGGTCGCTTGCCCCGAACTGAACCCGCAAGAACATATCTGGGCCTTAGCTCGCGAGGCTATCAGCCACAACCATTGCTATCGCGATTTCAACCAACTGGTGGGCGATTTCGAGACCTTTCTGAACGAGAACCTGTTCGAGAGCAATTTTATGGACAGGTATGGGCCTCCGCCCAATTCTGTTATTTTGTTTTGATTTATCTATAAGGTATTGGCAGTTCCGCCGCATTATCCGGCAAGTTGTCCTCACCATTAAAAACCGGAATCCGCTCACCGGTCGCAGGCTCATATAATCCAACCAGGATACGATGAGCCCCAACCGGAAGGTCAACCTGGCGGAAGTCTTCGATGATCTCCCCAGCTTCCCATACCCAGGTCGGATACTGTCCACTGCGCGGCGGCCCATCGACCTGGGCAATAATGCTGCCAGCCTCATCCACTATATGAACAAACACCGTATAATCCCCCGGCACAGCAGCCAGAGCTTCCCAGTAAAGGATAAGATCACGATTGCCCGTGAATTGGTACCCTCTCAACACTATCTGGTCGGCAAACCGGATATCCTCATCGAATAAGATCGCTTGCTCAGGGATGTATCCTTGCGGCGGGACTTTCACCCACCCGGCAAAGGTCGGTGCAGGCTGCGCATCCGGCCCGGTGACCGGGAGCTTTTCGCCCGTCACCGGGTCGTAAACGGCAACGACAATCTGGTAGATTTGGGCCGGTGCCAGATCGGGTGCAACGCCTACCCGAACCCGGTCACAGAAGATATCCCCCTCGCGCCAGGCCGATGAGGGGTAGCGCCCCAACCCATGATGAGAATCCCTTGCCCCGACTAACTGCTCCTTCGGCCCAACAAATTGCAGCGCGAAGGCATAGTCAATATCCACACTACTCAGGGTTTCCCAGCAGAGGGTTACAAACTTGTCCTGATCGGGTTGGATTACCCGCGAGTCGATCTGATAACCAACCAGCTTGACCACGTCCCCGTATTGCCAGTCCAGCTGCTCGGTCAGCGGGGGCAAATCAGCAACGCGCGGCGGCAGGTAAGCGGGCAGCAATACCAGCACCGGGATGTAGAATGCATACTCCACGAGAAAGGCCGTCACTGCCTGCCCCAGCAGCCGCGCCCGGTGCGGCCATAGATGATATAAACCCAGGGCAGTTAAGGTTCCAAAAGCCGTTACGCTCGGCAGTAAATGCCGCCCCCAGGCAAAGCTAAATGTCTGCTGAAGCCGGATATACATCACAATAGTCATGACTGCCGAGCTTGCAATCAGTAACAAAAGGACAAAATGAGTCTTCTCTTCCTGAACTTTGATTCTATGTTCGATCACCCAGTG
>JBNKDD010000066.1:0-19916 GCA_050288085.1 Anaerolineae bacterium | reverse complement strand
CGTCAATCCAACCAACGCTGCTGCTGCTGCATCGTTTTCTGTTACGGCAGTGATCTGGAGAAACTGCGGGTTAAAAGCAACAAATGCCGCCGATACGACCGGCAGCCAGGGAGGGCCGTCGATTACTTCTTGAGTCAACCAGTAGGCAGCCAGAACCGCCAACAGGCCGTACAGCATCGACATAAACCGGGCGATCCGAACGCCACGTGCCAGCCCGGTGAAACGTTCCTGTGGGCTGTCGAGGTCATGCAGCCAGATATTCCGATTATCATTTTTCGCGGGCTGTCCACCAAACCAGAGGTTAATAGTACGTTCCCCGTTCCAATCCGGGATTCCGGGTACCAGGCGCAAGACCGCCGCTGTGGTCAGGTAATATAAGGGAGCCTGAGAAGATTCATACTCGGCCAGGTTTTCATGTGCGCGTGTCGGGTCCGGCAGTCCTTCACCACGCCTTAACTGTTCGATGTAACCATAATGAAAAGGCTCATCCGATCCCTCAAGGATGGGAAAAGACAGGTTGTACATTAAACTGGCAGCCAGATATAAACCAACCAGAGGCAGCCAATAGCGTATATTACCTTTCATAAACAACAAAACACCTTACATAGCGCGCTATACCGGTTTAACTTCAACGCGAGTACAGATATAGAGACGCTTTATTTTCAGATTGAAAAATTTGGTATGGTTATTACTTAAACGGCTCGATGGGAATTTATGTGCCCCATCGCCCCTGTTGGCAAGATGGCGGCAAACCCTCATGGAGTGAGGATGGTTACTACAGAGCTTCGTATACTGCTTAGAAGTATGAGAAAAAGGGTTACATTGTCCATCAGGTTGCGTACCAAAAGCATCTTCTCCGGCAAAAGCAGGGGCACATCTATGTCTGTTCTGGCACACATCGATGTGCCCCACCCACTACCGATCAATTATGTAATTCCAATAGAAAAGCTATATACGGCTCAACTCAACCATGACGCTGCACAAAGCGCCGCATACGCTCTAAAGCCTGTTCGATTTTCTCGTAGGCGGTGGCATACGAACAGCGTACATAGCCCGCACCGCTTGCCCCAAACGCACTGCCGGGCACGACGGCGACCTGTTCTTCTTCTAAAAGTTTTTCGGCAAATTGATATTCGTCCATGCCGGATACCGCAATCGATGGGAAAGCGTAGAATGCACCACGCGGCTCGAAGGTCGCCAGGCCGAGGTCGTTCAATCCATCCACGATCAACCGGCGGCGTCGATCATACCTGCTTCGCATCTCTTCGACAAAAGGCTCGCCCTTTTCGAGCGCAGCCAGCGCGGCAATCTGGGCGGTAGTCGGAGCGGACATGATGGTGTACTGGTGAATCTTACCCATCGCTTGCAGAATTGGTTCCGAGGCCGCTGCATAGCCGATCCGCCAGCCGGTCATCGCATAGCTCTTTGAGAATCCACCCAGGGTGACGGTGCGATCACGCATCCCCGGCAAGGTAGCAAAACAGATATGCTCAATGCCATAGACCAGTTGGTCATAAATCTCATCGGATATGATCAGCAGGTCGTATTTCTCTGCGACGGCAGCAACCTCCATCAACCGTTCGCGGGACATAACCGCCCCGGTCGGGTTGTTGGGGTAGCTGATCAGGATAGCCTTGGTCCGGTCGGTGATAGCGGCTTCGATCTCTGCACCCGTGACCTGAAAGTCATGTTCAACACTGGTCGGTACAGTGACCGCCTTCCCTCCGGCCAATATCACCTCTGGGACGTAAGAGACAAAAGACGGCTGGGGAACAATCACCTCATCACCGGGGTTAATGATGGCGTTTAAGGCCAGGTAAACGGCCTCCGATGCCCCCACGGTGATCAACAGTTCATCTACCGGGTGGTAGCCTATCCCATACAGGTCTTCAAGATGGAGGCTGAGCCGCTCTCGCAGCTCTATGATCCCCGCATTGGAGGTATAGTGGGTATGCCCTTCTTCGAGCGAATGGATACCCGCATGAACAAGCGGCTCTGGGGTAACGAAATCCGGCTCGCCAATGCCCAATGAGATGACATCATCCATTGTAGCGGCGATATCGAAAAACTTGCGGATGCCAGAGGGTGGGATACTTTGTGCCCGCTCTGATACAAAATTGCGCATGTTTTATTTGCTTTCTAACCACCAAAATCTATCGAGGACATATCGCCGACGTTCAGGGTACGATAACGACCGGCGACGAAAGCATCCTGGCCGATCAACGATTTATCGAGCATGCTGTGGTGAACGGTAGCACACCGATCAACAATCGAATCACGGATGATGCTATAGCTAATCTCACAATTGGCGGAGATGGTGGCGTAAGGCCCAATGATGGCGTGATTAATCTTGGCCTTGGGATCGATATAGACCGGTGGAATGATGGTAATCCCATTCTGTTGAATGGTTTCACTGTTATCCGATCCATGCTCCAACAGATAGCGGTTGGTTTCCAGGACAGTTTCGGGTTTGCCACAGTCCAACCAGACATCGGTGGTCTGGGTGCGGAAATCGGCTCCCTCCTCGATCATGATCTGGAAGGCATCAGCCAGGAAAAACTCGCCTTTGGTCATCTGTTTACGCTGCATCTGGGTTTCGATAGCCCGGATCATGTGCTGCGAATCCCGGACATAATACAGCCCGATCACGGCCTGCCGGTGTTCCATACCGTCGGGTTTCTCGATAAACTGCACCACCCGGCCTTCATCGTTCAGCACGGTGACACCAAACCGGCGGGGGTCTTCGACTTCCCTGGTAAAAACAACAGCATCGGCATTGGTGGAATTGATCACGCTCAAATCGGCCTCAAACAGGGTGTCTGAAAACAGGACAACCGCCGGGCCACCCAATAAATGGCGGGTGAGGTAAATAGCGTGGGCCTGTCCGATCAGTTCTTCTTGAACGACAAATGAGGCCTTCACATCATAGTTATCTGAGATGAACTCCTCAATCTGTTCACCCAGATAACCCACGATGAAGATGTACTCGTCAATGTCTAATCCCTGAAGCGAATCCAGTAGATGTGCTAACATGGGGCGTCCGGCAACGTTGATCAGCGGCTTGGGGCGGCTGTAGGTTTGGGGACGCAGCCTTTTGCCATAACCGGCCATGGGAATTATAACTTTCATACTTTTGGCGCTCTCCTGAAAATTATCTGGTGTTTGAAGTAAATCACATATCCCTTTGAGCTTTATGTGATTTACTTTGGGGTATAATCTCTTTAGATCATCCCCTCGTGAGGCAGATAGCGAACATGACGAAAAATCTAACAGACGTTGAACGGGTCATTCAGCAAACCACCGGATACATTCCCCGCTTATTGTTTGTCATCTCTGGGCCGTCCGGTGTGGGTAAGAATACCATCATAAAGAAGATACTGACAAACCATGATAATGAAATGGCCCGCGTGCGCACCTACACCACCCGCGAACCCCGCGAGGATGAGGTTGAAGGGGCGCAGTACTTTTTTGTGAGCCGGGAGCAGTTCCGGGAGCTGGCGCTGGACGGAGCACTGATGGAAGCTGACGCAGAAACTGCCGGGCATGATGTCTATGGGGCGGGACATCTATACAGTATGCCCACCGATATTTATGTGGGCATTCCACCGGAGATTCACCTGGTGATCGCCGAGGTGGACATTCACGGGATGTACCGGTTAAAAGCCCGTGTCCCTGACTGCATCAGCGTTTTTGTGACGGCGGAACCGGTAGCACTGCTGGAACGTATCCGCAATCGCCCGGATGAACACATGGATGCCGAGAACCTCAATCACCGGATGGAAACCGCCCGCGAACAAATCCGCGCCGCAAAGGACTTCGATTACCTGGTCTTTAACCAGCACGGACAGTTGGATCAGACGGTGGCCCAGATCGAAACGATCATCCAGGCGGAACGGATGCGCACCCGGCACGGCGTTGACCTCGAAGCGATCATCCCGGACGAGGCATTCAAGACCAATAACCATTCGTAGAATTTCATTGAGGAAGCTTGAGGAATCATCATAATGCACCGATTCACAGTAGATGAGTTTAACTGTGTGGCATTGAATGTTGGCTTTTTCCTGATAGCCCCGGATGTGATGATGGCCCCGGCGACACCTGACGAGCGTACCGCCACCCTGGAAGCCTATGGATTAAGCCCGGACGGTATCCCGATGCAGATGAATCCCTTACTGGTTGATACCGGCGATCAGCGCGTGATCATCGATCCGGGAAAGGGGTTTGGTGAGGGAAACGAGCTGCTGCGCGAACTGGCCGCCGCCAATATCGATCCGGCCAGCATTACGGGCCTGATCATTACGCATGGCCACGCCGATCACTTTAACGGCTGTGTGGATGCAGCGGGCCGACCAACGTTCCCCAATGCTGCCGTATACGTGCAGCGCGGCGAATGGGATCACTGGTTTGCCGAATCGAATCCCGAACCCCATCACGCCGAAAGTTTCCAGCAGTTATTAGGACCGATCTCCGATCAGGTGACCTTCCTGTCAGGCGAGGGTGAGATCATACCGGGTATCACGGCGATCCATACACCTGGACATTCGCCGCATCATATGGCGATACTGGTAAATGATCAGTTGGTATGTGTGGCGGACGTGCTGCTCAATCCGCTGCTGGTTGAGCATCCTGATTGGTATGCCACATTTGATTGCTGGCCGGAGGAAGTCGTCACAACGCGGCGGGCGTTTTTAGCACGCTGTGTAAAAAAGGACTGGCTGGTCAGCACCTATCACTTTTCGCCGCCTGGACTGGGTCGCGTGGTGCCGGATGGGGAGACGTGGCGCTGGGAGCCTATTGGCTGAGCCTAATACGGCGTTCGAGGCAAATAACAACCTATATTTATTGGTAGGGGCAACTGGCTAGTCGCCCCATAGGCATTACGTTAAGGAACAAGAAGGGGAAGACTTGGTCACCTGATGATAAATCATCAGGCTCAAGCTGATACGTCGAATAAATTCGACCAAAAAAACTAGAGAAGGCCGGGGGGACTCCGGGTCTGATTTATCAGACGTATCATTTGTAGCAGCGGAATTGATTCCGCTGTGGCATTACCAATTCACGAGGGTTGCTTACCCCGACCGGCGAGTGGCATTGTTGTAATCGTCGGGGGTATCGATATCCTCGATCACCGACGGATTGTTCACCACCAGCGGGTAGATCGCCTGCCGGTTGGCGCGGAGCACATCACGCGGGGCAGCGCCTTCAGGCAGATCAAGGATCGCACCCCAGAAAGCCCGGTCGATCACTAAGGGATGTCCCTGCCGGTTGGCATAGACCGGCACAACAATCTGGCCCCGCAGTTCAGCATAAGCCTGGAGCACCTGCCCGATCATGGCCTGATCGATAGAGGGCTGGTCACCCAACACGACCATGCAAGCATCGCAGGATTCCCAGAGCGCCTCTAATCCCACCTTGAGCGATGAAAGCATCTCGCCGGTATCGTAGCGCGGATTGTGGATCACCCGCACCGGCAGGTCGGCAAGCTGCTTCTGGATTTCATCCTGCCAGCGACCGGTTACCACCACGATCTCGTGTAAGCCAGGGCTGGCGATCACCTGCTGGCACACCTGCCGGATAATGGTTCTATTGCCCCAGGGCAGCAGCATCTTGGGTTGACCCATCCGCCGGGACTCCCCGGCAGCTAGGATCACTGCCCCGACCCGCTGTTGTACCTCGTGGATCGGTTCGGCTTCGCTCATGGTTCCGATCAACACCCGTTCGACAATCAGATCTCGCAGCAGCCGGGTGCTGATCTCACGGGCGACCGGGCGGGCCTGTTCGCTCACCTTGTTCAACAGGGGGATCACC
Organism: Anaerolineae bacterium; assembly: GCA_050288085.1. Classification (GTDB taxonomy): domain Bacteria; phylum Chloroflexota; class Anaerolineae; order Aggregatilineales; family UBA3940; genus JBNKDD01. Next base: position 14,108 of record JBNKDD010000066.1, on the reverse strand, counting down.
CGTGCTTCCGGGGGGATGTTCTTCAATCCGAAGCGGGGATTTAACATAACGGCAACGATCACATTGGGCGTGACCGGGTCGCCGGGCGCGTAGCCAAATTCCTGGGTGATTAAATCCGCGCCGTAGACATGTTCCTCGTCCAGAGGTTGGCCCAATATATCCAGGCCGACGATAGGCATGACAATCGTCGCCGAAGCAGGGATAACCGGTTCGTGGGGCATTGGGGCTTTTAAGGACAGCCGCCGCGATCCATCGGATTCGACCAGCAGAATATCGAAAAAGGAAGCCGGGCTGACATAGTTATCCAGCCAACCGGACGGCACACCACGCACTTTGTTATTGGCTTCGAGCTTGGTGAAGACAAAGACATGGCGCTGGCGTTCGACCTCGTCTGCCAGAGAATCCGGCAGCCGCACGCTGGCCCCCAATGCGATTCGCCAGGGAGCATACTGAAGCTCATCCTGAGAAACACGGGTGGTGGTGGTAGTGATCACCCGCCAGCCAGCCCGCATCAGTTCATCCGCAAAACGAAACATGGAGCGGGTTTTTCCCCCCGCTCCGACAAAAGCGATAATGTCCCCAACGGCAATCGGCACGGCCTGTGTAAAATTCATGGTGTACGCCTTATGCGATCCCAGATAGGCGCATATGACAACACAGCCTCTAACACGCCTCCACCAATAGCTAAGGATTTCTCCGAGATGGAAAAACAATAAGATGGTTCATTGCGCGGATCAACGTCGCCGATTTTTGCACCGGCCTCCACGGTCAGACCGTCGTGGATCAGGCCGCGCAGAACCCCTTCAAAAGGCGCGACGACAACCTCGCCATCGACCTCCGCGACCGGCTGATCCTGCTCCAACTGGGTACCAATCGGGACCAGGCCGGTCACCGTACCATCAATCGGGGCACGCAGCACCCGGTTAGCCGCCTGTCCCTTGACCTGGCCCGGTATGCCGGTGTTGGGTTCAGGCTTGCCCCTCCAGATCACCCGCCCCAGGTTGTGACCCCGGTTGGTTTCGATCACGGCATCGCAGTTGGCAGAAGCATCAAAGCCAGGGCCAAGCCCGATCATCAACGAGGCATTGACCGGGTAGGGGCCGGGATTACGTTTCAACATCCGGGCATCAACCAGGACGGTAGGAGCATAGCTTGGCAGCAGTTCGCCTTCCGGGTCGATCAGAACGGGCAGATTCCCCCTGGATTGAACGGCCAACGCCAGCGCAAGGTTATCAACGCGGCGGGCAGAAATCCCATCGACGACGATTGCGTCATCGATGGCTGCCGATCCAAAGGACACGGTGCGGCGTACTAAGTGCGGGTGGGGGAGTTCGGTGATCAGAACCGGGAAGCCGACCGTGTGCAGGCGATAAGCCACACCTGATCCCAGGTCACCCCCGCCCCGGATCGCAACTCGGATTTGTGAAAAAGGTGTTGAGACCAAAGCTTCAGCCCCCTAATCCAGCTTCCCGGAGGCGGGAAACAATCCGGTCAGGAATGAGCGGCAGGCTGTCGAACCAGATGCCGGTTGCATCGTGGATAGCGGCTGCGATAGCCGGGGCCAGGGGGATATAAGGCATCTCGGCCATACCCCGCGCTCCCCAGGGGCCGCGCTCCTCGGCGAATTCCAGGATAAGCGAATCAACCTTGTGAGGGATATCCATCACGGTCGGGATCAGGTAGGAACTCAGATGCGGCGTTTGCACCTTCCCATTATGCGATTGGAAATGCTCCATCACAGCGTAGCCAAAAGCCTGCACCACCGCCCCTTCGATCTGTCCCTGGACATTCTGGGGGTTGATCGCGTAGCCAACATCATCGGCACAGATCACGTTGATCACGTCAATTAAACCGGTTTCCAGGTCAACCTCAACCTCGACCGCCTCTGCGACGTAACCATACGCAACATTGGGATCACATTCGCCGGTTTCCGGGTCGAACATGGTTGTCTTGGGTGCGTAATAAGTATGGTGGACGATGGCCGGACGCTCTTCATCATCCCAGGCTTCGAGCGCTTCCTTGACCGCCCCCCGGATCGAATTGCCCGCCATAAAGGTCATCCGCGAGGCCGATACGCTGCCGGAGTTGCCGGTAATGGCAGTATCGGACATCAGCAGGCGGACCTTCTCAAATGGGACTCCGGCGGCTTCAGCAGCCATCTGGGCCAGGGCAGTATGGGCTCCCTGCCCGACTTCGGCGGCAGCGTGGCGCAGCACCACCTCTTCGATTTCTGCCCCGCCGTGTAACTCAATGATGGCCTCACACTGCTCCGGTGCGCCATAGCTAAAGCCCACGTTCTTGAAGCCCGATGCAAATCCGATGCCGCGACGCCTGGTCGGAGCGGATGCTTCGGGCGTTTCTTCCCGTTTCCAACTGCTGCCTGCCTGCTCCCAACCCCCGCGCTTGGCACACTCCTCGATTACCTCAGCCATGCTAACACCCGGCGGCAGCGGCGAATTGACAGACAGGAGATCGCCTTCACGCAGGACGTTCTTCAGGCGGAGTTCGACCGGGTCCATTCCCAGCGCTTCGGCCAGTTTATTCATCTGGCTTTCGGCAGCGAAGGCTCCCTGAGGCCCTCCAAAGCCCCTGAAAGCGCCGCTGGGGATGTTATTGGTATAAACGGTAAAAGTATCGACTTTGACGTTAGGAATGAGGTAGGGACCGGTACAGGCCAGGGTAGCGTTACCCAGCACTTTACCCGACGTATAGAGGTAGGCTCCCGAATCGGAGACGACACGCATCTCGGCGGCGGTCAGCATACCGTCGCGGGTTGCCCCCCACTTCGCTTCGATGTGATAGGGGTGGCGCTTGTGATGCCCCGTGATCGACTCCTCGCGGCTCCAGACGATCTTGACCGGGCGCTGGAGTTTATAGGCTGCCAGAGCCAGGATGATCTGGACGGACATGTCCTCGCGCCCGCCGAAAGCCCCGCCGATTGCCGGGTAGATGACGCGCACCTTTTCCGGGGGCAGGCTGAGCGCGTGGTAGATTTGCTCCTGGTCTTCGTGAGTCCACTGTCCGCCTACCTCAACCGTTACCCGCCCTTCTTCATCGATATAAGCTAAACCGGCTTCGGGCTGCAAATAGGCGTGTTCCTGCCAGGAGGTCGTATAAGTACCCTCGATGATCACGTCGGCTTTTTTCCAGCCGTCTTCCATCTCCCCTTTGCGAACGACAAAATGCTTGGCAATGTTGTTAGGGGTGTCGGCATGAAGCTGCGGTGCGCCATCTTCCATCGCTTCGAGTGGATCAAATACGGCGGGCAAATCTTCGTACTCAACCTGGATCAATTTCAGGGCCTCAGCCGCCGCTTCTTCCGTCTCGGCAATGACCAGCGCCACATGATCCATCAGCGTCCGCACGATGTCGGCGTCTGGTTTGTCACTCCCCGGCCCGCACAGCACCGGTTGATCCGGTATGATCAGGCCGTATTCATTGACCGGCACGTCTTTAGCCGTAAGGATAGCCACTACCCCTGGCTGGACCTGGGCTTCTCTGGTATCAATGGACAGGATGCGGGCGTGGACACGTTCGGAAAACAACACCTTCATGTGGAGCATGGAGTCCATGCTCAGGTCACCAGGGAACAGCGCCTCGCCGGTCACTTTACCAACTGCGTCTACACGTTGAATACTCTGCCCAATAATCTTATCCGGCATACTGTTTACCTCATTGTTGAATGCAATTCTCGTTTGCGTCTTACCCCAACTTATTAAATCGGGGCGGGAGTAGGGACACGGCATGCCGTGTCCTTACTGTTTTGTTTTTATTTATTCTGTCTACGAATACGCGTAATCTCATGGTTAACGATACGTCTCAAAACAGCAATGGCCGCTGCGTAGGTTGGGTCCATCCCGCGATAGGAAAGACTGCCCGCGCCGAGATTCTGGCCTTTGCTTAACGGCGTATCGGATGCGTAATGAATGATCCCCACCTCAAACTTAGACAGCGGCAGGGACACGATCTCGTTGTAAGGATGGCGCTTGGGGCGGAGCATCTCATAAGCTGCCGAGAGATACGGCCCGGCTTCCATCTCGATATCGGTGTAACCCTCGCGGTAGAAAACGCTCATGTAGCGGGCGTTTTGCAAAAAGGTTCCCCGCACCGTCACCGACTTCTGATTGTCCAGCGCACTGCCGTACACCATAAACGGCGCAACGTCGGCAGCGACAAAACAATTATTAAACAGGTAAGTATTATCAGACTGCTCGTCATGGACAACCGTCGGGATCATCACATCCCCTACCCGGCTGTTTAATGTGGCCGCCTTGCCCATGATATAGACGCCCCGGATTTCGCCGACGTTCTCCTCGACACGGGTCAGGATGTCATAGGCTGCCATGCCCAGCGGATAGTCAATATTGACGATCAAAGCGTTGCTGTCTGCCAGCAGTTCGATCCCATCCTGGCAGATGCGCGGATCGAGCCAATCGGGTTTAGCCTTGCAAATCTCGATCACCTGGGCGGTCAGGTCAAAGCCTTCTTCGCTGGGAAGGCGGTGAATGCCAACCGACCGCTCCTCCTCAAAACGATGCTCCCTGGTCGCCGGGTCACTGTCCTGAAGATACTTCTTCATCGCATAGTACAGGAAGTTCTCCCGGCTGCTGGACACCGTCCGGTCTTCGATATCCCGGTACTCGGCTAACAGGTCAACGTGACCGGCCTCTTCGATGTAAGCGTGGAGGGCATCACGTTGACGAAGTGCGTAGCCCGACCATAGATTGACCAGGCTGTGAGTGTTGCTGCTGACAAAATAGACCGGCTTCGATTCGTAGTCGATCTCAGGGCTGCTGCTGCGGATGTTGCTCCACCAGAGCAGTGTTGCCCTGCGATAATCAGCCAGTGAACCCACCAGGAGCTTCAAAGCAAAACGCTTCGGCTCACGGGCCATTTGCTGCAAAGTCAGGATGGCGGACTCATCCCCCCAGACCGCGCACAGACGGCGGATATCATCAGGGGTCAGGTCAAGCATTTCGGCCAGCGTTTCGACATCAGGTTCACACAAGGGCTGGCCGGGTTGGAGTTCCCCGACAAAAGCCCGGTTGGGCGGCGCACTCAGATAACGGTGGATCTTATTCCACTCGATCTGATAGGCGGTGAGCGAGGGAATAATATCGTCGATGTCCGACCGGCTGGCGATATACAGCGCGAGCGTTTCCTCTCCATCGAAGAAAGCCCGGCGTCGGCGGGCCGGTGCGGCGACCTCCTGCCAGTCGTCTAAATCGTAACCCCACCGCCGGAAGTTCTCACGGCGCTGCCCCAGAACGACCAGCCGGGTCTTAGCGAGGCAAGATGGCAGACGCAGTGACGTATAAGTCAAAGCGTCTACATCGGGGTTGATCTCACGAGCACGGGGATGCAGCAGCGATTCCATCCCTACATGCGATTCAACCAGGGTGTCAATCGCCACTTCGCCACTGCTGCGAAGCAGGGAATAATAAGTGCGAACATAAAGTTCGATCTCGTCGCTGTCCGTGCGTGGGACGGTACGTTCCATCAGATATCGTATCCCAACTACCGGCGTTTGGTGCGTTTCTTATACTCTTCCCTGATATGCTCTCGCGCCTCTTTGGAGAACTCCTCATCCGGGTTAGAGCCTCCCATAAAGGGCAGGATGGCGATCATCGCCAGGACAAACAGGCCCAAGAAGATCACAAAAGCCACAACCAATTGGCGGACGATCAGCGGCCACTCTGCTGGAAGGCTGACTGGAAACACCTGAAACGAGCCAAACATCACGTGGGCAGTGGTCGCCCAACGCAGCACTCTGGGTGATACCAGGAAGGAAAAGGCCGCCAGGATAACCAGCACGATAAACCCGATCAGTGGAACGAATGCTTTAGTTTTTTGACTTTTCTTCTGCATGACACATCTCCTTGTGGTGGCAATCAGTCTGACTGGCTGCTGAGTTCCGCAGCCCGCTCAAAAGCGCTGATGATCTTGTAATATCCGGTGCATCGACACAAATTGCCCGCGATGCTCTGTTTGATCTCCCCATCAGATGGGTGGTCACATTCTTCAAGCAGCTTGGCTCCGGCCATCAGGAAGCCGGGTGTACAGTAGCCACACTGCACTGCGCCCTCTTCGACAAAAGCCTGCTGGATCGGATGCAAATGCCCATCGTCCGCCAGCCCTTCGACCGTTACGATCTCGGTCTGGTGAGCACGTGGGGCCGCGACCAGGCAGGACATCACGGCCACCCCATCCAGAAAGACGGTACAGGCCCCGCATTCACCCTCAGCACAGCCTTCCTTAGTGCCGGTCAGGTCGGCATCTTCACGCAGCATCCTGAGCAGAGTCTTGTGTCCGGCCCCGCTGATGGTCAGTTTCTGGCCGTTAACGGTCAGTTCGATAGGCGTATCGCGCTGATGCTCAAAACCTGCGGCGAGCGGCTGGGTGACTCGACCCTCATTTTCACCCCAGAGCATGATCGGATCAACCGGGTAATTGTCGCGCTCATTGCCCTCGTGGATCGCCGTCAGCGCCCGGCGGGTCAGGACTTTGATCATTTCCTTCCGGTAGACGGCAGTTCCGCGCACATCATCAATCGGTGTGGCGGCCTGGGCAGCCAGTTCAGCAGCCTGGGCGATCAACTCCGGGTTGAGCGATTTACCCTTCAAGGCGGCTTCCGCGTCCGGCGATTCAATGATCGTCGGGGCAACGCTGCCCTGGGTGATCTTAGCCTCGATGATCCGGTCACCGTCAAAGCGGAGGACAGCCGCCACGTTCACCACGGCGATTGCCTGGACACGGCGAAGACCCAGTTTGATGAACATCCCCCGCTCGGTTTCAGGGTCAAGTGGGCGGAAGCTGATACCGGTCAGGATTTCATCGGGCTGCATGACGGTCTTACGCACCCCGGTATAGAACTCCCGGAGGGGCACACCGCGCTCCCCGGCAGCCGAGCGCAGGTTCACCAGCGCATCCAGCGCCATCAAGGGTGTGATGGTGTCATTGGCCGGAGAACCCGTGATCAGGTTCCCGGCGACCGTCCCCCGGTTGCGAATCTGCGGGGCAGCCTCAGACCAGGAAGCCTGGGCCAACGGCAGCGCGTGTTCAACGAGCAGCGATGAAGCCACAATCTGATTATGTGTGACCAGCGGCCCAATGTGAATCAGGCCGTCCTCGCCCAGGGTGATGGTATCCAGGCCAGGAATGCGGGTGATGTCGATCAGGACATCAATATTCTTGCGGATGCTGCGCTCTAACTCAATGATGATGTCCGTGCCCCCGGCGATAATCCGGGCATGTTCCCGGTGTTCTGCCAGGAGAGCGACTGCTTCGTCAAGCGTAGCCGGTGTATAGTATGTCTCCCACATGAATGTGTTAGCTCCTCGTAATCTGTGTTGATTGCTTAACTTGCGTCTTCAGGTGTGCCAATCCATTTCATAGATTCGGCTGAGCCGCCGCGATGGACGGCAATAATCTGCGCCATGATGCTAACCGCGATCTGGCGCGGTGTCTCGGCGTTTAATTCCAGGCCAATCGGGGCATGGATTCGCTGTAACGCGGCCTCGTCCACCCCGTTTTCTTTAAGCTGCTGCACCGCTGTAGCCCAGCGCCGACGACTGCCCATCACCCCGATGTAGGGAGCGGGTGTTTCCAACAGCAGGGGCAGGACTTCCACGTCAAGCGGAACACCCCGTGTGACGGCAGCAACAAAAGTGCGGCTGTGAATGGTCGCGGCTTTGGTCAGTTCCCCCGGTGGAACCGGCAGGTATTGGTCAGCGTGGGGGACAGTCTCCGGGTTGCAGAGTTCGGCGCGGTCGTCGGATACGATCACCCGGTAACCGAGCCAATGGGCCAGGTCAGCTAATGCCTGCCCGCAGTGCCCACAGCCGATCACCAACACAGTCGGGTCGGGTAAAATGGGTTCCATAAAAATATCAACCTGTCCGCCGCACACCCCAGGATCGCCGCGTTGGGGGTCGGAGAGTTCAAAATGCAGCATCGAAGGGCTGCCGCTCTTTAGCAAATCGGGAACCGCCGTGATAACGCGGCTTTCTAATTCCCCCCCGCCAATAGAACCGAGGATGCGGCCATCGGCATAAGCCAGCATCTTGGCCCCGGCATGGCGCGGAACAGAACCTTGATCGCGGACAACCGTCGCTAAGACCGCGCCCTCGCCGCCCTGTTTGATTTCAAGAATCGCCCGGTAAATCTCGTGGTCAGACACAATTAAACGTCGCTTCCAGGGGCAAAGCTGACAAACCGCCCTGCCCGTATCCTTATCTTTGTGTGATGGGGCCTTTGTTGCCGTAGAAATGATCGACTTTAGGCCCGGCTTGACCGGCTTTTTCTACGGCTTTTACAAATGCCTGTCGGTCGAGTGGAATGCTATTGAATGTTTGTGCCCCCTGGATTTCAAAAACCGGCGGCTCCTGGTCAGCGTGAAGTGTAATCAACCAGAATTTCCGCTCTCCCTCGGTCAGCCGCCCCCGATCGTCAAAGTATGATGGCCAGCTGGTATGTGACAATGCCCAGATAATATCCTGCCCGCTAGAAGCAGGACCCTCGATCAGAAAGCGCTGGATGATCCGGGGCTTTTCCAGTATATGCCGCCGTTTTTTGACCGGGGGCCAGGTTTGTGTTCCAAGCCCGGATAGGGTATCGATCACAATCGGCGACCATTGTTCGGCCAACCGACGCAGGCCGGATTCGTGTATACGTCCCATAAGTTGATTGTACCACCAACCTGGTCTATTTTTCCGTAATAGCCGGGCGGGTTGGGGCGAGATATATCTCGCCCCTACACAAATTTCCTTATTTTGCTTGAATTGCCTTCAGCACCTTCTCCGGGAGGAGCGGCGCATCTTTGATCAGGACGCCGACGGCGTCATAGACCGCGTTGGCAATAGCCGGGCCGCCATCCAACGGAATCTCGGCGACGGCTTTGGCTCCATAGGGGCCGGTTTCTTCGTAAGTCTCAACGAAGATGGTAGTCAGTTCCGGCACATCATCGGCACGATAAATCCAGTAGGGGCCGAAACGCGGATTGATCACCTGGCCCCGCTCGTCGAGGGCCATCTCTTCAAAGACGCCATATCCGGCAGCCTGAACCATGCCCCCTTCGATCTGGCCGCTAGCCGTCACCGGGTTGATGATCACCCCGGCATCAACTGCCATGACCAGTTCATCAACCGTCACCTGTCCGGTTTCGGTATCGACCGTCACAGCGGCAAACTGGGCGGCAAAGGGCGGCGGCGAATCGGGCGAAACGTAGCTGCCGACCGCCATGATCTGGTGCTGTTCCTCGGCATGAAGCGAGTTAAGGGCCACATCCCGAAGGGTCACCGAACGGCCATCGGGTGCCCAGACCTGCCGGTCATGCAAGGTAAGCTGGTCAACCTCGACCGGGTCGCCATCCTGGGTGAGCATCCGGGCCGCCACCTGCTTGATCTGTTCGGCGGCTTTTTCGGCGGCGATCACTGTTGCCCGGCCAGAGATGAAAGTGGTGCTGCTGGCATAAGCGCCCTTATCAAAAGGCGTGAAATCGGTGTCCGACGAATAGGTGATGAAATCCTCCGGCGGGCAGCCGAGCACTTCCGCAGCCATCTGGGTCAGGACGGTGTCCGATCCGGTACCGAGGTCGGTGGCTCCGACCAGCAGGTTAAACGATCCGTCGTCGTTCATCTTGATGCTGGCCGCGCCCATATCGAGGTTCGGGATAGCGGTTCCCTGCATGACGGTTGCGACACCGATTCCGCGTCGCAGATACGGCTTACCGGGTACCTGATGCCATTCCTCATTGCCGTAGCGGTCGTGCCACTTAACGGCGGCGGCTCCCTGGTCAACGCACTGGGGCAGGCCGCAGGTATGGATATATTCGATAGAACCCTCGCGCCCTTCGCTCCAGATTTTGCTGACGGGATGCTCGTCCCCGGATTTGATCGCGTTCTTGAGGCGGAACTCCAGCGGATCGAAGCCCATTTCGCGAGCGATATGCTCGATGTGCAGTTCAACCGCCCAGAAGCCCTGCGGGACTCCATAACCCCGGTATGCACCGGAGGGCGGGGTATTGGTATAAACAATATCGGCATGGAATTTGATGTTCGGTGCATTGTACATCGCCATCGCCTTGTGACCGGTATTGCCTGCCACCGTCATGGCGTGACTGCCACAGGCTCCGGTATCAGAGAGGGCATATAGCGCATTGGCAACAATCTTGCCATCATTCGTCACGCCGGTTTTCATGGTCAGGTACATGGGGTGGCGCGACCGGCTGGCGTAGAATTCCTCCGCCCTGGTGTATTCAAAGCGAACGGGCCGCCCGGTGACGATGGTCAGATGGGCGCAGATATCCTCGATCAGCACCTCCTGTTTGACACCAAAGCCGCCGCCGATACGCGGCTTGATCACGCGAATTCGTTTCTCCGGCAGGCCAAGCACCGGGGCCAGGATTCGACGGACATGGAAAGGAACCTGGGTGCTGGTACGGATGATCAGGCGGTCATCCTCGTCCCACCAGGTGACGACCACATGCGGCTCGATGGGGGTTTGCTGCACCTTCGGGCTATAGTAGGTGGCTTCAAAAACGCGGTCTGCCTGCTTGAAACCCTCTTCAACATCACCCAATTCCCAATCAACGATAGCGGCCAGATTTTTACTCCGGTCTTCGATCAGCCAGCTTTCCTCCTCCTCGTGGATGATCGGTGCACCGGGTTTCATCGAATCACGGGGGTCGAGGATGGAGGACAAGATTTCATATTCAACCTCGATCAGGTCGAGGGCCTGTCGTGCGATCTCCTCGGTTTCGGCAGCAACTGCTGCGACACGGTCACCGATAAACCGCAGCTTCGAGTCGAGGCTGTAATTGTCGTGCGGGCCGGGTTCCGGGTGTGACTGCCCGGCGGTGGTGTAAGCCACGCGAGGCAGGTCTTTGTAAGTCAAGACAGCGTGCACACCGGGTAATTCCCTGGCCTTGCTGACATCGATCTCTTTGATCAAAGCGTGAGCATGGGGACTGAGCAGTAACTTACCGACCAGCATCCCGCGTTTTTCAATGTCATCGGTGAAAGCGGGCTGACCCTGCACCAGTTTCAGCGCGTCAACCTTCGGTTCCGGTTTGCCGATGTAATCAAGTGACTTCTCTTCGGAAACGACCATAGTCGGCATGGGCGTGGTCTTGAGCAAGGTACGTGGCGCACCGCCAGCCGGCTCCGGCGGGGCAGTCTCGCCCTCCGGCGGTTCAAACAGGCCGGGCGGGGCGGGGATCGCACCCTCCTGCGAGATGGGCGGGAGGTCCTCGCCGCGCAGCACAGCCGCCGCCCGGATCACCGCCTGGACGGGTTTCAGATAACCGGTACAGCGACAAAGCACGCCGGATAAGGCTTCACGCACCTGGGCTTCGCTGGGGTTTGGCTCCTTATCGAGCAGCGCCATCGCCGCCAAAATCATGCCGGGGGTGCAATAACCACACTGGATCGCGCCGGTTTCGATAAAAGCGGTTTGCAATGCATGGAGTGGTTCACTGCCACGCCAGCCACGCATCTGCTCGCCGCCAACTCCCTCGATGGTGATTATCTCGCAGCCATCGGCCTGGGCTGCCAGCATCACGCAGCTGTTGATCGGCACGCCATCAACCAGCACAGCACAGGCCCCACACTCGCCGGTATCACAGCCATGCTTGACGCCAAATACACCATTAGCACGAAGCACGGCTAACAGGGTTTGATTAGGGGTAATCTGGTAAGTGACATCTTCACCGTTAAGGCGTAAGCTAATGTCCATAAGAATCTCCTGCTTAGGGTTAAAGCAGCCGGGCTGCATTTTTCGAGTCTAATCTATCCGTTCGTCTGGCACAACTTCCAATTCAAGCGGCAGGACCACCGCATCATGTCCATCCTGGGTGAACAAACGCTCAAAAGTCACCGGGTTATATAAGCCGATCTGTATCTGGATCGGGCCGGTGTACGGTTCTTTGAAGGCCATCGGGTGCTCGTCGATCAGGTATTCACCGGCCAGCCAGCCGCTCACCGGGCGGGTGCCGAATACCGGCATACCATCATGCTGGCCCACCAACTGACCATCCGCATTTAATATCTGGGTGAAAACGGCATAATCACGGCCCGGTGTCCCATCTGAAAGCGCCTCCCAGTAGAGGGTCAGATTCAAGGTACTGCCAGCGGTCAGCGGGTCGGGCGCGTCGAGTTGGTAGCCTAGCAGCCGAATCCCCTCCCCGAAGGTCGCTTCTAATTCCGTATCGATGGCAGGCCGTTCGGTGATCCGCTGGAAGCCCTCCACATTGATAGTGCCCAGTGTAATCTGTTCTTCACCCAGTCGGACGATCAAATCAGCCGGGCCGTTAACCGCCTCGCCGCTGACCGGCAGCACCCGCCGGTCTAACCAGGATTGGCCCTCAGCAGTCGGGCGGCCTTGAAGCGGCGGGCCATCCTCATGAGCTATCACCGTCTCACCCTGCACCAATTCGATCACAACATCGCCTAATTCGTCGGCGGGCTGATTCCAGTTCAGAGTCAGGCCAACCGTTCCGCCGGGGGTGGTGGTCGGCCAATCGGTGGCATAGGCGTTTAGTGCATCGACGATCACCGGCTGCCACGAGAAGGGAGCCTGATCACCATAAGCCCATTTTTCAGGAGCCGGGCCGGGAACCACCACACCGAGTTTCCCCTGCTGACCGGCAGGTGCGCCGCCTGCATCACGCAGGTCAACGGCCTGACCGGTCGCCGAATCAACCAGGGTGATCTGCACCTCTGCCTCAATGGGGGGTGTACCGGGCCACAACGGGAGGACGTAATATTGAATCGCCCTTTGGCCGGACTCCCATTCGCTGGTCGGATAGCCGATGTCGTCGTAAAGAAGGTTGGTGGTGGTCGCCAATGTCCAATTGGTTTGAGGATCGATCAGGCTGATGATCGCCGAGTAGCGGGCATCATCAGGTGATTCAGCCTCGAACTCAACCGCCACCGTCACCGCCTCGCCGCTATCGATGGAAGTTCCGGTGGCTTTCAACACACCCCAATTCAAATCAGTTGTCTCAAGCTCGGCTAACTGGGGCCTATCAGTGTCCTGATCGATCTGGTAGGTGTAAATATCGTAGCCGCCCAACGACTGATCCTCGATCAAGCTGCCGTACCGTTCCAGGTAAAAAGGAAGCAGGTTCCGCGTATCACTGCGCTGGGCATGGAAGCTGACCAACGCGATCCGGTCTTTGCCGCCGATAAAATCGATCACCTCAGCGGGGGTGCTGATCCCCTCATATAACCCGGCGCGGAGAAGTTCCGCCTCTCCGACACCGTAATATTCAAGGGCAAAATCGTTGCCATCAACAGAGATGACTCCGTCATTAGCACCGAACTGCTGCTGCAAAAGCCGTGCTGTCGAGCCGGGTTGGTCATGGCTGTAACCCCAGACTTCGCCCCGATACAGATAATTGAAACTCACAGCTGAGATCGCCACCAGCACCGCGCCAAGTATCACGCTGACCGGGCGACCCCAGATCGGCTGTTCCCAGGTCGATACAATGATCACGGCCAGCACGATCAGAAATGGGCCGGTCAGGTAGATCAGGTAGCGGGGGTGGAAGATCGGGTTGACCATCCAGTAGGCGATGGTGAGGGCCGTGATCCCAAACACCAACCACAGCAGGCCGACAAACTGTCGGCTGCGGCGGCTGATGCCGATCACCAAACCCGGCAGGATCAAGACCAGGACGGCTACCGATAACGACCACAGCAGGGGATCGTTGGTGACTCGTTCCCAGGGAATACCGGTGAAGAAAGCCCACTGTGCCTGGAGGATATCCTGTATTCTCACCGGCTGCGTGAAGGGGCTGTGACCGGCCTGGGCGCGGAGCAAATAGTTGCGATAGGTGGGGAGCAGGATGATGGCAGTTGTAATCTGGCTGATCACCCAGTTACGGAGCCAGCGAATCCCGGCGGCTCGATCCTTGAGAAAGGTCCTGATTCCGATCCAGGCCAGCAGCAGATTGACTCCCACCATGCCAAAAGCCATGAAACTGTGGGTGTACAGCGACAGCACCTCGCCGGTGACCAGTTTGATCCAGGGAGTAAGAGCACCCCCCATCGCACTGGCGCTGTCGCGCTCACTGCGATTCGCCCCCCTTGCAAGGGGGGCAGACGCCG
>JBNKDD010000065.1:0-22069 GCA_050288085.1 Anaerolineae bacterium | reverse complement strand
CCAAGCAGGATATCGATGATCGGCTTGGCCCCTAATCCGGGGACGGCTGTACTACCAACGTGCTCCAGTTGTACGCCAACCAACCCAATCTGGTCAAGAATGGCCGTTTTTTCCTTCTCATATTTTCGAGGCCAGGTTGCATCGTAAGACACAACTTGAATCAAGTCATCGACTTTCATATGCCGTTAGTAAAAAGGGACACGGCAGCCGTGTCCATTTCAGATATAATTATATTACTACCACTACTACTGTTGTTGTTGTTGTTGTTGTTCGGAAGTCTCTTGCCGGGTTTGGGTTTTGCGCTCTTTGCGGCGCTGCTCCCTCATCCGCTCACGCTCACGGGCCTGTTCCAGGCGGCGGCGCTGGTTCAAGATTTCCTCGTATGATTTCTGGCGTTGACGTGGCGTCTGCGGGCGGTTTATAAATGGAATCCGCAGGTTACCACTACGGTCAAGCAAGATGATAATACCGATCACCACATAAGCCATTGCCAGTATACGTGAGTAACTCACACCCGGCGTGATCTCCGGCTGATCCGGTCGCCAGAACTCCAGGACAAAGCGGCCCAGGCCCGCCAGAGTCAGATATGCTCCAGTCATGATCCCGTGAACAATCTGCGACTGGTAGCGGCGGAACAGGTAATATAACACGCCAAAAACGAGGAATAACCAGAACATCTCGTATAACATCGTCGGATGGAAACGGGTATCTTCTGGAAGGTTGGCGTATTCAGCCAGCCGGTTGAAAGGCACTTTCATCCCGAACCAGCTTGACCCGGTCGGCGGGCCGTATAATTCAAGGTTGATAAAGTTGCCGATACGCCCAATTCCCTGACCGAGCAGCAGGCCCATTAATCCGGCATCAGCCAACAGCCAGCCATCCACCTTTTTAACGCGGGCGTAAATAACCAGCGCGATCAGCCCACCAACTGCCCCGCCGAAGATATTCATACCGCCGCCACGCGGGTTGATGATATCTAGCGGACGGGCAAACGAATAGGCTGTGCTGCCACCCAGCACCTCGGCCAGCACGTACCACAACCGTGCCCCGACCAGCGCCGCGATGAGCAGTGGAATCAGGGCATCCCAGACGATATCAGGATCCCCGCCTTCCGACTCAACATGTTTACTGGCATATAATGCTCCGACAAAGATACCGACGGAGGCCAGCACGCCATACCAGTAGATAAGCGCAAAGGGTTCACCACGAATGGGAACACATAAGGCTACCTGGCGGGCGCTCATGCATGTTAATAATTCTTGCCACATAGATCTTTTCCTCTTCGTTGTTTCACAACTAGAAGCGAGGAAATCCTCGCTTCTAAGCCTCTTAAGATTATTAAGCTGTTTTTCCTATTCGATATATCCCAATCCCCGCAGGCGATCCAGTAATTCTGGATTGTCACTGTAATCGATCTCCTGCCCGGCAGCGGTTCCACTGCGGTGGGCCTCGGAGATCATTACAAATTCTTCAAGCTGTCGTTCCAATCGCAGAATATCCTTCTCATACCCCAGGGGATTATCCAGGATATTTACTTCTTCAGTGGGGTCTTTGTGAATATCAAAGAATTCGTCAGGCCGCCCACCGACCATCATCAACTTGCTTCCACCATCATAGATGGCCCGGCGCATCATTTTAACACGGAACTGCTCAACCGATTCGGGATTGCTCATTTCCATCACGTTGATGAAGTTCTCCGGCGGGAAACCTTCGGCCACGACCACCTCTTCTTTTGGCTCCTTATCAAACCCTTCGGCACTGCGGGCAAGGCTGTATTTCTCGACACTTTGGCCGAAAGCCTCATGCGATATCCCGGCAGCCTCTAACACCGAATGGAAGACCCGCCGAGTTGAAACGTTGTGTTCAACACGTTTGCCCGCCGGGTACATGGCCGGATAATGGATCATGAATGGGACACGAACCAGTTCATTGTAAATCACAAACGCGTGACCCATGAATTCATGTTCGCCCAGGCTCTCACCATGATCAGAAACCACCACCACCATCGTGTTCTCAAGCTGTCCGGCCCGCTTCAGTGTGCGGAAGATTCGCCGCAGTTGGCGATCTTGATAGGCAACTTCAGCATCGTACATGTCGCTTAACACGGTGCTCTGAAGCTCGCTGAAAGGCTCAATCATCGGGGCCATCCATCGGTACGACTGTGTATTAAACACCTGGATGAACTCCCGTGCTTCCCGGTCACGCTTGTAATAGGGCACCCACTTATCGATTACCTGCCGGGGCGGATAATAGGGCAGGTGAGTCTCCATCATGTTGATGAACATGAACAGCGGCTGATCCTCATGGGTGCTGAAATGATAACGCAGGTAAGTCGAAATATCGTTGAGTGACTTCTGCGTATCGCCCTTGAAGTTGAATGTGCGTGACCAGATCGGCACGACAATCGGCAGAGTAGCTAATTTCAACAGCAGCGGCGACCGGCCAAACTGCCGCTCAATCGGGGTTGAAACCTTCTGAAGCAACTCCGTCATCCGCTTTTGAACACGCTTGAACTTGCTCATATCGCCGATGTCAGGAATATCAGGGAAAGTCCCACTGTAATTGTAGAACCTGTTAAAACCGCGCTTCAGACCATTATCGAGCACACTTACCAGTGGGTTATTGCAGAATCCAACCGTTTCGTACCCATTCTTAGCCAGCAGTTCGGCAAGGGTAGGGATGCCCTGCGGCACTGACTGAAAAGATTGGTTCGTCTGGTGGATGGTCGGGTATAACCCGGTAAACATGGAGGCATGGGAAGGGATCGTCCAGGGGGCGGTAGCAATGCCCCAATCAAAGAAGGTGGAACTGGCAGCCAGTTCGTCCAGGGTTGGGGTCGTATCTTTGTGATACCCGAACGTAGACAGGCGGTCGATCCGGTGCGTATCTAAAACTAAAAATATAATATTGGGTTGTGTACTCATAGAATATTACCCTCACTTAATACAAGCCTCTCCATAAACTTCGTCCAACACAAGTTTATTAGATAGACCCTTATATTCGTATTCTATCTCAAGCCACAGGCTTTGCCTATAACAACCCGCCGGTAATACAGCAGTGACGTTTAAATCGGATCAGACATTGAACTTTATATAAATGGCCTGGAACATGAGGCTTTTACTCAAGACCATTATCTCGTTCCACTTAACAATGAAAAAATGGTAAACTTCGGCGGCAGGGGGGATTATGCAGCAAACTGATCGCTATCGTCAAATACAACATGTTTTTACAACAACCCTGTTTGCTAACTTGTTGGTAGCCGCCGCCAAACTGGTCGTTGGTTTGATGACCCGCTCATTGTCGATGATTGCCGATGGCTTCCATTCGTCGTTGGATGCCATGTCAAATGTAATCGGATTGGTCGGCAGCGGCCTGGCCGCTCGCCCGCCGGACAGTGATCATCCCTACGGGCATCGCCGGTTTGAGACTCTCGCCAGTATGGTGATCGGCGGCGTGCTCCTGCTCACCGCCTGGGAGATTGTCAAGAACAGTATTTCCCGGCTGGCCGGAAGTGAAGTCACACCACAGATTGGCGTAGAGAATTTTGCCGTCATGATCGGCACAATCATCATTAACGTGATCGTCACAACCTACACCACCCGCCAGGGTAAACGTCTTCGCTCCGAACTGCTCCTGGCCGATGCCGGTCATACCCGCAGTGACATCCTGGTTTCGTTTACTGTGCTGGCCGGGTTGGTGACCGTTAAGCTGGGCTGGGTCTGGATGGATGCCATCACCGCTCTGGTGGTTGTCGGGCTGATCGGTCTGGCGGCCTGGAATATCTTGCAGCGGTCGGCCAACATCCTGGTCGATAAGGCCGTGCTCGATGCCGAAGCCGTCAGCCGGGTTGTCACGCAGGTCGCCGGAGTCGAGCATGTCGTCCGAGTGCGCAGCCGGGGATCGGATGATAACGTACATCTTGACCTTGATGTGCAGGTCGCCGCACCGGTCACCGCCATGCACAGCGCATCTATAGCCGACGAGATACGCACCCAACTCCGTGAAAAATTCAGCGGACTGGCCGATATCCAGGTGATTTTCCTGCCGGTGCAGGATGGGCCGCTTGATTACGGCCTCATTGCCCGCGCCGAAGCTGATGCATTAGGGGTGGGTGTCCACGAAGTGATCGCCTCTTCCAGCGCCGAAGGGTTAACCCTGGAGATGCATGTAGAAGTCCCGCCCGCCCAACCGGTCAGTGAGGCGCATGAAATCGCATCGCAGCTTGAGACCCGATTGAAACAGATTATCCCGGATTTGCGGCGGATTGTAACTCACATCGAACCTGCCCACCCGGTCGAGCAAGACCCCGGCAAAGACCCGGATGCTTACATTCTGACCGGGGAAGCCCTGCGGGTCGCCCAACAACTTCGCCCGGATGGCCAATGGCACGACCTCGATATACGCATCGAGTCAGACGGTGGTTATGCACTGAGCATGCACTGCCGTGTACCGGGCAGTATGGCAATTGAGGAAGCTCACCGGCTTGCCGAAGAAGTCGAAACGAAAATCCGGGCCAGCCATCCGGCCATCCACCGGGTCACGATTCACACAGAACCGGACAAACGTAACCGGTTCGGATAATCTCAGGGATCATCATAGGGGAACGGTTGGCGCGAGAACTCGCCATCCTTATAAAACCACACCTCGCGGTCTGGGAAATGTGCGATCAGCCTGGAGGTGTAATCCTCATTGATGTCGTGGGCAGCGATCACCGGATCGTCGTACCAGGGCGAGTTTAAAGCGAAAAATTCCGCATACTCAACCCAGCGCCCACCCCGGACAATTACCAACGCCTGCCCGGATTCCTGGAGTTCTGACAGCAATGGTTCGCGGGTGATCTCATAAAGACCGTGCCAATTATCAAGGCGGGTGGGTAAATAAGTCAGCCCATTGAGGGCGATCAGCACCGCCAGCAAGCCAAAGGTTATGCTGGTTTGTAAAAGCTGCACCTTATCAAGCGCAGCTTGGCGCTGCCCCCCTTGCAAGGGGGGCGGATGATGCGAAGCATCACGGGGGGTATGCCATCTTTTCCCCCCGATCCCAATCACCACCCACCGCACCACTTCGATCAGGCCAAGCGCTGCCAGAATACTTAACCCGGCATGTCCTTCATAATAATAACGTGGCCCATAGACCTTCGCGCCGATCCAGTAGGCAAGGTGCAGCACAACCAGGGAGATAAACGGCCCGATCAGCAGCAGCACACGATGTTTTTTACCGGAAGGTAACGCCCGCCACCCGGCGATCAGGCCGGGGATCAGCGGAATCCAGCTTGTATACCGCCACCCGAACAAATCACTTGACCACAGTCTCAGGTCTTGCCGGGCGGTGATCAACGCCTGGTGTAGCGTATGCCCCTCGCCAAGTCCAAATCCTGGCCCAAATCCTACCCGGTCATATTCCCAGACCATCGTGTATAAATTCGTGGTAGGGCTGCCCGTCACCAGGTACAGGTAAAGCGGCTGCAAGGCGACTGCCAGTCCAGCCGCTAACGCCATCGGCCAGTAGACCCGGAGTGATTGCACCGGTCGGCGCAGCAGCACCAGCATAAACGGCAGACTGACTGCAAGCGCTGTCAGGCTGCGCGTCAGAGCAAGCATTCCCAGCGCCAAACCGGCTAATACTACCCAGGCTCTTTGATACCTGGAAACGGACTCTGAGCGGATAAAAGCCCAGGTCAGCAGCACCGTCCAGAAGCAGGCCGCCGCATGGCTCATATAGATGCTGGATTGGATCAAAAAGAAAGGTGATGTACAGGCCAATAAACTGGCGGCGATCCCCGTCCGGCGATTGTATAGATCGCGCCCCAGCGCATAAATCAATCCAGCAGTAGCCGCCCCAAGCAGTGGATTAACCAGCCACCCAATATTGAACCGCTCGCCCAGGGCCAGGATCAGCGGCCAGCCGATCCCATATTTCCCCACGCGCCGCCCATTCTCCAGGGTCAATACAAATGGTGTGAAGAATACCCGCTTGATTGGGGGAGGAGGGGCCCACAGTTGGCCGCGTGCAAAGGTGCGGGCCTGGAAAATATAAGCGATCTCGTCTTCCAGATGCGGTAAACGCTCGTTGACATAGACCGCCATCAACAAGGCAAGGGTCAATGCTAGAGCGAACAACAAGCTGATCGCGAGGTAATCAACCGGGGTGTAGCGTTCTTCCATTGACGCAAGTCTACATCGCAGTAGGAAACGCTGCCAGATTCATTATCCATCTTGCAAACCGGTTCTAAATCAACTATAGTTGACTATATTCATTATGTGAATATTCAATTATTGAATGAGGGGATTTACATGGCAAAAAAGCAGGAACATGGCTATGCAACGTTTCCGCTTGATAAGGTAGCCCTCGGCCTACTGATCGACAGGCCGAAACATGGCTATGAACTCTATCAGGACTTTGTCGCAGCCTTTGATCCAATCTGGAAAGCTGGGCGGAGCAAGTTCTATGCAGTCTTATCTGACTTGAACTCGAAAGACTTTTTAAGCGTCACCACCCAGCTGCAGGATGACCGGCCTCCTCGAAAAATCTATCACCTATCTGATGTCGGTCGCCAGTCATTTTTGGATTGGGTGTACGAACCGGTACGCCCGATGCGCAGTGTTCGGGTGGAATTTCTTGCCAAGCTGCGCTTCTTCTACCTGCTGAGTTTGCCTGATGTCTATCGCCTCGTTGATGCTCAGATCGCAATCTGCCAGGCCGAACTGGATCGCTTTACCGATCAAAGTTCGGAGGACGACCCATTTTACGATTTGCTATCCGGCTTCCGCCAACGGCAAGTCATCTTGATTATTGATTGGCTAAATGCCTGCAAACAAGAAATGGTTTCTACAACGTGAAATTAAAAAGTTTTTTCCTGCTCACCGCGCTTGTTTTAGGATTATCGTTATCCGCTTGTTCACCGGCCAATAACAACCAGGAAGTGATTGTCTTTGCCGCCGCCTCTTTGACCGATGCCTTCATGGAACTGGCCGATACATTTGAAGCTGACCACCCGGGTGTAGAGGTGGCCTTGAATTTCGGTTCCTCTTCACAGCTTGCCAACCAACTGACCGAGGGAGCCATAGCCGATGTATATGCTTCGGCCAACGAGAAACAAATGCAGGTTGTGATCGATGGAGGGCGGATCGACCCTCCGGCCCAATTATTCGCCAGCAACCGGCTGGTTATCGTCGTGCCCGCCGACAATCCGGCCAATGTCACCAACCTGGGTAGCCTGTCCCAACCGGGACTCCGGCTGGTCACTGCGGTTACCGGCGTGCCGGTCAGGCAGTATACCGACGATATGTTGACCACTCTGGCTGCCGATCCGAACTATGGCCCTGACTATCAACAGGCAGTATACGCCAGTATCGTTTCGGAAGAGGATACCGTCCGGTTGGTAGCTGCGAAGGTAGCTCTGGGCGAAGCCGACGCCGCCGTTGTCTATAAGACCGATGTCACCCCCGATATAACGGCAGATGTCAAGCAGATTCCCGTACCGGACGAGTATAACGTTCTCGCCACTTACCCGATTGGATTAATTAACGATGCGCCAGGACCTGAACTGGGACAAGCCTTCATCGACTTCATCCTTGAAGAACAAGGCCAGGCAATTTTGGAAAAGTGGGGTTTCGGCCCGGCCCCAATCCCGTAGCAAACCCCGCCGGGTCACCCCGGATAGGATGCGCCTGGTGACCGGCTTTATGGTCACTCTGGGCCTGGGGCTGATCATCCTGCCGATTGCCGCCCTTGTGATCAGGACGGTTAGCCAATCGCGGGATATCTTATTCAGCCTGGTCAGCCAACCGGTCATGAGTGCCGTCGGCCTCAGTCTGGGAACCACTTCGATCAGCGTCCTGATCATTCTGCTGATGGGAACGCCGGTAGCCTATGCGTTTGCACGCTACCGGTTCCCCTTCAAGCGTATCCTGAACGTTGTCATCGAACTACCAATTGTGATGCCGCCGGTCGTGGCCGGACTGGCCTTATTGATGGCTTTCGGACGGCGCGGGCTGTTAGGCCACCCTCTCGCAGCAGCGGGTATTAACCTACCCTTTTCCGCAGCCGCAGTGGTTATCGCTCAGGTGTTTGTATCTGCCCCGTTTTTCATCCGCGCTGCCCAGATTCAAATTGAAGCCATCCCCCGCGAGCTAGAGGAAGCCGCTTGCATTGATGGCGCGGATAGTTGGAATACCTTCTGGTATATTATCTTACCCCTTAGCTTGCGGGGTATGTTGGCCGGACTGGTGCTGAGTTGGGCGCGAGCGCTGGGCGAATTCGGGGCAACCATCCTGTTTGCAGGTAATTTGCAGGGAAAGACGCAGACCATGCCGCTGCTGGTCTATGGCGCATTGGAGCGCGACCTGAACACCGCCTTATGGGCCGGATTGGTGCTGCTGGCAATGGCCGTATTCGCACTGGGATTCGTGCGTTGGGTGACTCGCTCCCTCAACGAGAGCGATCAAGTTCCGCTCTAAGTCCTTTACGGCATCGGATTCACTTAATCCGGGTACTGTAACTCTGGTGGATACAGGAAGTAATTAGCCGCACACGCTGCCTGACCGCCTTCATGCACAGCCGTCCCGATCTGGTGAGAATGCAGATAGGTTACATCCCCCGCAGCATACACACCGGGAACGTTGGTTTTCTGTTCCTTATCAACCCAGATATAGTGATTCTTATACAACCGGACACCGAGGTCTTCGGCCAGCTTGACGCGGGGAGAGGCCCCCATCAGGCTGAACAACCGATCAAACTCAATCTTCTTCCCACCCTTCGTGGTCAGCCACTCGAATTGACCATCGTGGCCCTCAACCGATTCGACCTCATCATGGATCAACGGGATATTCGCCGATTCCAACCGCTTGAGGATTTCATCGCGAATCTCAAAGTCGGGATTATTAGTCAGCAGCGCCACAACAGGGGCAAACCGCTGGAGTTGGAGCGTCGTGATCGCTGCACCTTCATTATTACCAATCGCAAGTAGCCGCATTCCCCTTGAACTGTAACCGTCACAGGTCAGGCACCAGAACATACTCCGCCCTACATACTCCCGCCAGCCTGGAAATTTCAGCCAGCGGTCGGTCACTCCCGTGCACAGGATTACCGACCGCCCTGACCATTCGCTTTCGGCACTTCGTGCAACAAAGATATCGTCGCCTTTTTCCATAGCCTCAATCGGTTCCTGGATCACGCGAATTTGCGGGTAATCGGCGATCTGTTCATAGCCAACCCTGCGGATATCCTGCGCCTTGATGCCCCCGACAAAACCCAGGTAATTATAATTGGTTTGGTGCCAGCTTGAACGGCCCTGACCGGTATCAAACAGCAGGACCTGCCGGTCAAAGCGTGCCATATATAACGCCGCTGACAACCCTGCCGGGCCACCACCGACCACAAGTACATCACAATCAGTTTGTTTCATATCAATTTTATCTACCTTGACCATCCTGAATCATGTTTTGAATTGTACCCAAAAACGCCGGATATGCTCATCTCGCGCACCCATTTATTATAAGCGCCGTTTATTGTGTTAGAATGCAGCTTGTTGATTTCAGCCCAGGGGGGGGATAGCTAATGACCAATCTCGATCATGAAAAAAAGCGTTGGGAAACCGAAACCCTGAAGCCGGTAACCGATCGTTTTCCCGAACGCAAAGGGCAGTTCATGACCTCATCAGGCGAACCGCTTGACCCAATTTATTTACCATCCGAGCCTGATTCCTATCTGGATAAGCTCGGCTTTCCCGGCGAGTATCCCTATACCCGCGGCGTCCAGCCAACCATGTACCGGGGGCGTTTATGGACCATGCGCCAGTATGCCGGATATGCCAGTGCCGAAGAGAGCAACCGCCGCTACAAGTTCCTGCTTGACCAGGGTCAGAGCGGCCTGAGCGTCGCCTTCGACCTGCCCACCCAGATCGGTTATGATGCCGATGACTCGATGGCTTTGGGTGAGGTTGGCAAGGTCGGAGTCAGCATCTCATCTTTGCCTGACATGGCCGCTTTATTCGATGGTATCCCCCTGGATAAAGTCAGCACCTCAATGACCATCAACGCCCCGGCAGCGATCCTGCTGGCGATGTATATTGCCGTCGCCAAGCAGCAGAGCATCGAACCCTCAAAGCTGCGCGGCACGATCCAGAACGATATCCTCAAAGAGTACGTTGCACGCGGCACTTACATCTTCTCGCCCGGTCCATCGATGCGCCTGATCACCGACATATTCGCTTATTGCAACCAGCATGTCCCTCGCTGGAACACCATCAGCATCAGCGGCTACCACATTCGCGAGGCGGGCAGCACCGCCGTTCAGGAGGTCGCCTTCACCCTCGCAAACGGGATCGCCTATGTTCAGGCCGCCATTGATGCTGGGTTAGACGTGGATCAGTTTGGGGCGCAGTTATCCTTTTTCTTTAATGCACACAACAATTTCCTTGAGGAGATTGCCAAGTTCCGGGCGGCGCGACGATTGTGGGCACGAATCATGAAGGAGCGTTTTGGGGCGACCAACCCCAAAGCCATGATGATGAAATTCCACACTCAGACCGGTGGCAGCACCCTCACCGCCCAACAGCCGCAGAACAACGCCATTCGTGTAGCAATCCAGGCATTAGCCGCCGTCCTGGGTGGGACTCAATCGCTGCACACCAACAGTGCCGACGAAGCCCTGTCACTGCCCACCGAAGGCGCGGTACAGGTCGCTTTACGCACCCAGCAGATCATCGCCCATGAATCCGGGGCAGCCGATTCGGTTGACCCTCTGGCCGGTTCCTACTTGATCGAATCCCTGACCGACTCCATCGAATCCCAGGCCGAACAACTTATCACCCAGATCGATGACCTGGGCGGCGCACTCAAGGCCATTGAAACCGGCTTCATCAACCGGGCTATTCAGGAGGCCGCTTACCACTACCAACAGGCCGTCGAGGCTGGTGACCAGATAGTCGTTGGCGTAAACGCATTTACAGTTGAAGAAGACATCCCCATGGAGCAGCTTCGAGTTGATCCGGCTGTCGAAGCCCAACAGCGAGAAAGCCTTGCTCAACTCCGGGCCAACCGCGATCAAGAACGGGTCAACACCCTCCGCAGCCGGTTAGAGACAGCCGCCCGTGGATCGGATAACCTGATGCCGCTCTTGATCGAATGTGTAGAAAACGGCCTGACACTCGGCGAAATCTGCCAAACCCTGCGCGGCGTATTCGGCGAGTACCACCCGGAGCAATTTTTATAACCAGGCATTCTATATCGAATGTTTTTATGGTAGGTACACAGC
Organism: Anaerolineae bacterium; assembly: GCA_050288085.1. Classification (GTDB taxonomy): domain Bacteria; phylum Chloroflexota; class Anaerolineae; order Aggregatilineales; family UBA3940; genus JBNKDD01. The sequence continues at coordinate 10,813 of JBNKDD010000065.1, read as the reverse complement.
ATGCTGTGTCCTGGCAGGCCTGAGACCTGCCCAAATTAAGCAAGCCCAATAATGAGACGGAGGAGAACGACATGCAAATATTTCAGCTTTTAGCCGGTTCTGCCGGTGCTGCGCTGGGATTTACCTATGTTGTTGGCGGGTTGATCGTGAATACCCATCTCTCACGCTATGGTGTGACCGAGTACCAGATTCTCCGCGCCAAGTATCTGGCCGTCGGATTGGTCTACCTGCTCAATATAACCGTCAACCTGATCCCGGCAGCGATCATTGCCTTGCTGCTTATTTCACTGGGGCAGCTCGCTATCCAACTCACAGGAATCGCCGCGTTGTTGGCAGCGGGCTGGTTATTGAAATTATGGTCACAGCGAAAAATCAGGCGGCCTTTCTTTAGTTCCTGGCGTCTATGGGTGCTCCTCAGTGTTGTTTCCCTGGTTTTCCCCCTGATGGTCATTGCCCGGCTGTCTTTAACCGGCATCACCACGATTCTGGATGGGGTGCTGATTGTTGAGACGGTTGTATTGGGCATGTTAGCAATCACCGCACAGGTATATTTCTATGCAAAGTTCCTCTACGCCCAACCCACCGTTTTCGCTGGAGCACTTGATCCCACCGGCATGGGGGCAGCGGTCTGGGCTAAACTCGCCGGTAAACAGGAGGAGATCGCCTTCCTCCGGCAAATGGGCGTTCCTTTTGAATCCGATGAATTGACCGGTGATGTGCTGTTAATCGACGAGACCGAATCCCATTACATCATCGGCCTGGATACAGATGATGGCACGCGGGCTATCAAAGTTGATAAGGATGTGATCAAGGCAATTGAGTACCTTGACTATTTCGTCCAGGCTGAAACGCCGTCTGCCCGGCCCAAACGTCGCAAACGGCACGCAACCTCTGGGGGTGAGCCGGGTTAATACTAGGGGTGGAATAGGCAAAACAGAGGTTCGTGTATCTTGGTATCTAACGAGGAGAACCATATGCCGGTTAAACGAGTTGATCACATCGCGATTGTTATCCCCAACCTGGAAGAAGCCCAGGCTTTCTATCGTGATGCTTTAGGGTTGGAAGTCACCCATGTCGAACTAGTCGAAGACCAGGAAGTAACGGTCGCCTTCCTGCCAATCGGCGGCACCGAGATCGAACTCCTGGAACCGACCAACGATACCAGCGGCGTGGCAAAGTTCCTCGATAAGCGCGGCCCCGGCATCCACCACATCTGCCTGGAAGTGGACGACATCGAAGCCACCCTGGCCCGAATGAAGGCGCAGGGTATCCAGTTAATCAACGAGAAGCCGGTGACCGGCAGCGGCGGCAAGAAGATCGCCTTTGCCCATCCCAAGAGTACCTACGGCGTCCTGATCGAACTTTACGAAAATGCGCCTGTCAAAAACTTATCCCATTTACGCCGCCGCCTTAATACGGAACGGCAGGCTGTATCGGCAGGCTTTGCCGCTTTCATGAAGGGGCTTCGAATCCAGAATAAACCAGCCAGAAACGGTCACGGTATTACCCTCAAAGCTGCGGGTGAGATGCCTGACGAAGACTGATAAATTCCATGCTCCAACAGTAATCGCAATTAATATGGTAGGCGGTAGGCTCCACCAATTCATGAATTTTTCATAAAAAAGGCTCCACTTTGTCATATACTAAGCTGGTTTATTGTATAAGACAGGAGGCATTTTATGGGATCATATCAGGTAGTGAAGTTGAGCGATGGACCAATCATCGTCTCCCGATTTGGCGCAGATTACGATCTGGTGAAGGACTTTCCTGAAAGCATCTTACAGGTTAAGCATATTTTTCAAGAGCAAACCGAACCCTTTTACTACATTTTGAACATTGCAGAAATGAAGATGGATTTCAGCCAGTTGATCATGCGGCTGGCTGATCTGACCGACCCAGAGAGCGGCCCTTATCGCCACCCCCTATTGAAGGAGCTAATCCTGGTTACAGAAGCCGAAATGGGTTTACTGTTGGTTGACGCCATGCACCAGGAACAATATGGAGCGATCCAGGGTGCGTTGTGCCGCTCCGAGCAAGAAGCAATCGAGTACATACACTCGCAAATCATTGCATGATTGAAACACTATTGAGCTTTTCCCAATAACTATTGAGGGCTTCCCTAAATAAGACAGCGATAGGGAGATAGTTGTTCATCTCTCTATCGCTGTCTTTGATTCTGAACTACGGGCACCACCGGACGAAGTAGGTGTATACTGGAAACATAGGGTTAGGGTTCAGTAGGGAGATGAGTAAATGATGAATCATGTAACCGTCAGGGAGGCAAAAGAAGCTAACAAAGATACCATCTTAGCCAAACCCAATGTAGTCGGAGTTGGAATCGGCTACAAGGAGGTAAAGGGCGAACGCACCAACGATGTAGTAGTATTGACACTGGTCAGCAAGAAAGTGCCGGTAGCTGGTCTGGAATCGAAGGACATAGTGCCGCGTGAAGTAGATGGAGTACCCACCGACGTTATCCAGGTCGGCCAACTACGTGCCCAACAGTCCCGCACCAACCGCTGGCGTCCCGCACCGGGTGGAGTCAGCATTGGGCATTATCAAATCACCGCCGGGACCCTGGGTGCAGTCGTTCGTGACCGCACCACCGGGGCCAGATTAATCCTTTCCAATAACCACGTCCTCGCTAACAGCAACGATGCCAACATAGGCGACCCCATCTTACAGCCAGGGGCATACGACGGGGGTCAACTAGATGACGATCTGATTGGACACCTGGAGCGATTCTGCATCATCGAGTTCAACCAACAACCGGGCGCTTGCGGCATTGCAGATAGCTATGCAATGCTGGGTAATGCTCTTGCTCGTTTTCTTGGTTCAAGCCATCGCCTCACCGTGATGGAGGTCAACCCAACCGCCACCAATCTGGTAGATGCCGCCGTCGCCCGCCCGGTCAACGACGCCGACATCAAGGACGAAATCCTCGATATTGGCGAAATCTCTGGCTTTCGAGAGGCCAGCTTAGGCATGGGCGTTCGCAAGTCTGGGCGCACCACCGGCTTCACCACCGGGACGGTCACCGTATTGGACGCTACGGTAGAGGTCAGCTATGGCACAGGTCGGGTGGCCCGATTTGAAGAACAACTCGTCACCACCGCAATGTCACAGGGGGGCGACTCAGGTTCTTTGGTAGTTGACGCTGAATCGTTACAGGCAGTAGGGCTGCTATTCGCTGGCTCTGAGCAAGCGACAATATTCAACCCCATCCGTGCCGTTTTAGATTGCCTGGATGTGACCATATGACCAACAACTACGAACATGCGAAAGCAGTCAAACAGGCATATGAAAAGGATTTATTAGCAAAGGCCAACGTAGTTGGCGTTGGGGTAGGGCTGCGTCGACGCAGAAATAAGCTAACAGAAAAGACAGCCATTGTCGTTATGGTTCGCCGGAAAGTTCCACCTGATCAGCTTAACCGGGAAGATTTGATCCCCGGAGAGATTGAGGGTGTACCGGTTGACGTTCAGGAGGTTGGAGATTTTCAAGTTCAGTAGGTATCAAAAGAGGGCATGGTTGACATGCCCTCTCTGCTATCTTCTTAGCCGCGAAGTTTATTCGTAGCAGCTTAGGTTAGTTATTCGGCGGATACCGACTGATCCACATCGAGATCGGTCAAGATGCTATCTGAGCGGAAAACCAACCCCTCTTTATCATCAGCATCAACCAGCACCGTTCCGCCTTCGGAGAAATTGCCTCGCAGCAGTTCCACCGACAGAGGGCTTTCGACATACTTTTGAAGCGCCCGCTTGAGCGGTCTCGCCCCGAACGACGGGTCGTAGCCCTGCTGGGCCAGCCAGAGTCGGGCAGCCTCGGTTAATTCCACCGCGAGTCCTTGTTCGGACAGGCGGCTGGCGACCTGCTCCATCTGCAAATCGACGATCTGCTCGACTTCCTCAATTGTCAATGGCGAGAAGATAACGATCTCGTCAATCCGGTTCAAGAATTCAGGCCGGAAGGTATCCCTCATCGCCTTTTCGATCTTACCGTGATCGGCAACAATTTGCGGGTCATTGCTCTGGACAAAGCCCAACGTTCCACCCTTCCGGGCGAATTCTGTACCGAGATTGCTGGTCATGATCAGCACCGTATTACGGAAATCAACCACGCGGCCCTGACCGTCGGTTAAGCGGCCATCATCCAGGATTTGCAAAAGTGCGTTCCACACATCCGGGTGCGCCTTTTCGATCTCGTCAAACAGGATGACCCGGTACGGACGGCGGCGGACGGCTTCGGTTAACTGGCCGCCCTCTTCATAACCCACATAGCCGGGCGGAGCACCGAACAGGCGGGAGGTGGTATGCTGTTCGCGGTATTCACTCATATCGATCCGGAGCAGCGCATCCTCGTCATCAAACATGAATTCCGCCAGCGCCTTTGCCAGTTCGGTCTTCCCGACGCCAGACGATCCCAGGAAAATGAACGACCCGATTGGCCGCTTGGGGTCCTTCAGTCCGGAACGTGCCCGCCGGATCGCATCGGATACAGCTTCAATCGCTTCGTTCTGCCCGATGATCCGTGAATGGAGGGCGTCCTCCATGCGAAGCAGCTTCTCGGCTTCGGTTTCCATCATCTGTGCGACCGGGATACCCGTCCAGTTTTCGACCACCTGGGCGATATCCTCCACGTCCACTACTTCGTCAAGGTGCTTTTCCTGCAACCAGTCTTCGTGATGCTGCTCAAATTCCGATTCAAGCTGCAATCGCCGGGTCTTGAACTCGGCAGCCTTCTCATAATCACGAGAAACACCGGCCTGTTCTTCCTGTGAGGTGACCAGCTCGATCTCATTGCGCAGATCTTTGAGTTCCGGCGGCATCGAGTAGAGAGCAACCCGCAGCTTGGCGGCAGCCTCATCCATCAAGTCGATAGCCTTATCCGGCAGATGCCGGTCAGTCACATAACGTTGACTGAGTTGCGCCGCTGCCACCAACGCCTCATCGGAGTAGGTCACACCATGATGAGTCTCATAGCGGGCACGCAGCCCTTTCAGCATCTGGATGGTATCATCAATCGAGGGCTCCTCGACAAAGACCGGGGCAAAGCGCCTTTCCAACGCCGAGTCTTTTTCAATATATCGGCGATACTCATCAAGCGTCGTCGCACCGATAGTCTGAAGTTCGCCCCGTGCCAGGGCAGGCTTCATCATATTGCTGGCATCGAGTGCGCCCTGAGCCGCCCCTGCACCGACTACCTGGTGAATCTCGTCGATGAACAGGATGATCTCACCCTGGGATCGCTGCACCTCTTCGATGGAGGCTTTCAGCCGTTCCTCAAACTCACCCCGAAAACGCGAACCGGCGATCATAGCCGCCAGGTCCATCTCAATGATGCGCTTACCCATCAAGATTTCGGGAATATCGTTGCGGATGATCTTCTGAGCCAGCCCCTCAACGATAGCAGTCTTACCGACACCAGCCTCACCGATCAGCACCGGGTTATTCTTGGTCCGGCGGCTGAGCACCTGGATCAGGCGCAGGATTTCGTCATCACGCCCGATCACCGGATCGAGCTTACCCTCCATCGCCATCCGGGTCAGATCGCGGCTGTATTTCTCCAGGGTTCGATAGCGACTCTCCGCACCGGGATCGGTAACACGCTGCCCCCCGCGAATCTCCTGGATGATCTCCATCACCCGTTCGCGGGTGACACCCATCTCCCGCAGAAATCGAGCTGATGGGGTCGTACGATTATTGAGGATCGCCAGGAAGATATGTTCAGTTGAGATGTACTCATCGTTGAGCCGGTGAGCTTCTTCCTGTGCACCCTCAATCACACGGCTAACACGCGGCGTGATGAACACCTGACCGGCCCCACCGCCGTAGATCGCTGCCGCACGCGGCGAATTTTTCAAATCATCGTCGAGTTTCTGAGTAAGCTGCCCAACATCGACGCTCAGAGCCTCAAGAATCTGTGGGGTGACTCCGTCAGGCTGCTCCAGAAGCGCCAACATGAGATGCTCAGTATCAACCTGAGTGTGCCCGTAGCGCTGTAGAATCTCCAGCGCCCGCGTGGTGGCATCCTGGGCACGCTCGGTAAAACGGTCAAAACGGTTCATGTAGACTTTTCCTCACTCAAGTTCCATAACCATAACCAACCAGCGCCATTTATAAGTATATAGCAGGCGGGGTTCAGAGAATAGTATCCAAAATCGCTACCATTAACCTACGCATTCCTGATAATATTGTCTCTCAATTGGGGGCTGGTTACTATCATAAACGTGTAAGAACTCGTTAGAAAGTCGATAGGTTTTATGGGCATCAAACTGGATTGGGAATTTGAATCAGAACGCGATTGGGAAGAAGTCGGGGAAGACCCAGCGCTGATCGATTCACGTAAGCGTCGAAACAAACGGCTGTTGAATCTGGCGATTGTGGTATTGGTGCTTGCCGGAATAGCCTTTGGTGTGGTCCGCTATCGCCTGTACCGGATCGACCGCCAGCTTCGCACCGACCTGGAATCAACCATCGCCGGTGAGACACTCGCCCTGCGCATTGGCGACCAACAGGCTTTCCTCGATACCCAATCCGAGATCGGAGCCTGGGACACCGTCCAGGAAAAAACATTTGATACCTACCAATCGCTCGGTGACCGGCTGGTCCCGACCGGTGAGATCGTAGATTTAGACATAGACGGCGATCAGGCCCGTGTCGTGTTACAGGAACAACTCGACGAGCAGAGCTATAATGTCACCTGGTTTTACCAGCATGGTGAAGAAGGCTGGCAGCACGTCGCGCCAGCTTCCGATCTGTGGGGATCGCAAAATCGGCTGGAGACAGCCCATTTCACCTTTACTTATTACGACGCTGACACCGCCTTAGTCGATGAACTCTCGCCAAAACTGGATAGCTGGTGGGAGCTCACCTGCCAGGTAACGGCCTGTCAGGAAGGGCTGTCGCATCTTGAAGTGCGGATCGAGCCCGATCCGCTGGCGCGTTTAAGCTGGGCAGATTACGACAATTCAACGCTGCTGATCCCCTCTCCGCTGCTGGGACGGATTCCCGAAGGCCGCCCATATGATCCCCAACTTGAGAGCGACCTGGCCCGATTACTCACCTGGCGCTGGACCAATCATCTGATCGGCGAGCCGGTTGAGGCTTACTCCGAGTTAGATTGGGTTGGCGTCGAGTTACAGGTCTGGCTCAGCCAAAACCTTGATCCATCAAGGTCGCCGTCCACCTTCTTCGGCCCGATGGTAGCAGCCTATGGGCCGGGTTTTGTGCCAGAATTCGTTGAGCGAGTCAGGCGTGGAGAACCGGTTGTTCCGGCCCTGGCTGCAATGACCGGCACACCGGTTAATGATCTGCCGGTATCCTGGGACATCTACCTGACTTACCGGCTGCGGGGCGAAGCCCAGTTGCTCGCCAACAGCCATGAAACCGAAGCCACGCTGATCTACGGCGATCCGGGGCGGGAGATGGGAACAGAATCGGTGAGGGTTGGTGAATACGCATCGGTTCAGGAAGCACAACCTGATTCGATCCGGATCGTTGATACCCGGCAAACCGGCGAAATTATCTGGGCAGAAGTGGTCTTTTCTTCGGACGGGTCAGAATCACAGACCGGCTTTGTGCCTTTCCGGCTGGCCGGTGACCGGTGGGTGCGTGCAACTCTGTATGATACCGATTGGGGTGATCTACAAGAGATACACAGCCAGCATTTTGTACTGAAATACCGCTCAATGGACGCAGGAGCAGTTGATTTGCTGCTGCCCTACCTTGAACAGGTCTACGGGCAGGTGGTAGCAGATTTCGCCCTCTCGACTGACGATTACCCGCAAACCGTTATCTCGATCCAACCGAACCCGGTTGAGCCAAGCCTCACCAATGGCTTCATGCGGATCGCTTCTCCTTATAACACCACCCGGCCCATTGAACAGACGCCGCAGGACTACATCCGGTCAACCGCCTCTACACTTCTGGTTGAATCCCTGGTCACTGGTCAGCTCGCATCACTACCGAGTGATCATCCCCTGATCGGCGGATTCGTGATGTGGGAAGCCGACCGGCTAAAGATCGATGCCAGGATACCATTTGGCTTTTACCAACTCCAATTAGCACAGGATACCGGGGAGGGTCTTCCCGAATCGTTAGCTCAAATCTGGGAGAACGATAGACCGGGAAACGTCACCTACAACATTGGAGCCGCCGCACTGATTGATATTCTGGTTGAGTCTTATGGCCCGGAGATTATCCCAACTTTGATCGCCAACCTGGAATTTTCAGTAAGTCTGGATGATTGGCTCTCGCGGAGTGTCGGAATTACCAGCGCCGACATTGAGGCCGAGTGGCGGGTGCGACTCACCGAGTGGTTGAATCGGTGAGATTGATGTATAAAACCTTTCCATTATTGGGCATTCTGGGAGCATCACATGAAACACATTTGGATCTTCATTATCCTGCTGACCCTCACCGCCTGCGGTGCGCCTGCTGCCTCGCCAAGCCCCACTTCAACCGCCACCGTCGCACCATCACCGACCAGCACAATCTCACCGACAAAAACGCCTTCCCCCACAGCAACGGCCACCCTACTTTACGAGCCACTTGAAGGGCCGCACTATCGGGAGATCGCCCGGTACGATATGAAAGAAGGGATCGGACAAAGCGTACTGTCACCAGATGGAAGCATGCTGGCAGTGCTGACCAGGGATGGGGTGTATTTGTATGATCCCGATACGCTTGAACTGCGTTGGTTAGAGCAAGGAGGTGTCAGGAGACCAGGAGGTTTCACTTGGACACCCGACAACAAGCTAGTGCTTTGTTACGGTGGGATGCCTGACCATCTCATTGACCCTGAAGATAGGAGTATCCTGGAGGAAATTAATATTGAGATCCCCGGCTGTGGTTATAATCCTTCTCCAGGTGGCAAATACTATACCACCTATAACCCCAACGATAGATTTTCAATATATGACACCATTACCAGGGAACTCTTGTTGTCTCTAACCGATTCATACACCAACAGGTCCCTGGTTTGGACACCTGACGGGGATCATGTGATCTTCTTCCCGGATGAAGGTTCTATCGAAATTTGGAATATCGAGCGCGGCGAGATCATTCAAGAACTGGAAAACCAGTTCATGCATTATGAAGTGTGGGCAGCCGGTTTTTCACCTGATGAGCGCTATTTCGCTTATTACGCATCCATGTATGATCAACAACATGATATACATATAGATCGCAAAATAGTCTGGGATCTTTCTACCGGTGAGCAGCTCCCCGTTGAGGAGTTAGATGGCTCCCCATCCAACCACGGCTGGCAGCTCGATGAGCAAACCTTTGTTCTTAACGAAGGGCTTGTCGTTCGGATAAATGGATCGGTTGCCGAAATGACTTGGCTGCATGAATCGACACGATTTTCAGGGAGACTTTTCCGTCGCCCGGATGGATTGCTGGTTATTTTTGGGGATGCTGTTGTACGTTACGACAATGACTTCAATCTGACCAATTCAACCACTGGTCATAGCGGTGAAGGAGCGGGTGTCACCAATAAAGCACTCTCACCGGACGGTCAAATGTTGGCAATTGGAGCTGCAACCCGTTTTTACATCTGGGACATCGGTCAGAATGAGCTGTTAACCATATTTGTGGAATTGGGGGGGTACGAATCGGCAATAGTTGTCTGGTCGCCGGATAGTAATATGCTGGCACTCGCCAACCTTGCTAACCGCCAGATATCGATATGGAATAAAAATTCTCCAGGTGCTCAGAAAACATTTGACGCAGGTAGCCTTATCTGCGACATAGAATGGGTAGATGATTCCACGCTGGCACTCGCACTCACAAAAGAGCCGGACCCAATTTTTGATGGTGGATGTATGACGCAGTTTCTCGCAATCTTCGATATAAAAACAGGGCAAATCGTCTATCGCGAAGAACAGTCTGCGTACTATTCCGGCTTTTTTAGCCTGTTCGACCAACGGCATATCGCTTCTTATCAATGGTCGGATGTTGACGCGTATGCCTCTTATCAGTGGTCGGATGTTTACACGGATGATGTTGTTCCAACGCTGGTAATCTGGGATATTCAGACCAGACAACGATCCCATGAGATAAAGATCGATCCGTCGGGCAGACTGTTTCCGCTGCAAAATCCTCTAGGTGTAGTTATCGCTACAGAGGGCTTATGTCGTGTGATCAATTTGGAGACAGGGGAAGAAAGCATCATCAATCTCAACACGGATAAATCGGGGTATGTGCTGGGCGACTATATCCTGGTATACGATTTTAAGCATTTTGAACTCAGTTGGTATGACCTTGATGGAAATCACATTGAAACCGGCGGATTCGAATTCTGGCCCTATGTGGCAGGAGACCCAATTATTACCGCCGACGGAAGAATTCTCGATCTCGTAAATCCCGGCGACCAATGGGGATCTGATGTCGCCCTGCTCGAACTGTTCCCCCCTGAACAATAGGCCAAGCACCCCAACACCCAAAGTTGTCTTGCTCCCCTCTCCAGTTTGGAGAGGGGTTGGGGGTGAGGTCATTCCGTTAGAAAAAACAAATGCGCGGGATCAGCAGGGCAATCGCATATGGCATTTGGGGACAAACTTACTAGCGGAACAGATGTGTGTTTTAGGCACAAATCGACCTTATGAGGAATCTCTAAAATGCCCATTCAAGGCTCTTTTTGGGTCATATGCAATCGCCCTGGCGGGATCAGTTGATCACTTGACAGGTTACCCCAGACCCTTTATTATTAGAACATACGTTTTATTCGAACGTAAATCTTTGCAGGGATTTCACCTACAACCCTGTTGGACGGGGAGCATCAAAAGGGCCACGAGCGCTGGATCGCA
>JBNKDD010000064.1:0-22226 GCA_050288085.1 Anaerolineae bacterium | reverse complement strand
ATCCATCCACCTCTTTGACCTCAAACTTAACCTTGCCGATGAAGAACGTATCACCCGGTTTGGGAGGCCGTGAGAGTGCGGCCAACACCAACCCGCCGACCGTCTGAACGTCATGCTTGTGCCGGTCAAAAGTGACGTACTCTTCGATATCTTCCAGCAACACCGCCCCCTGCACGACCAGGTGACCTGGCTCGATCAGAGTCAGGGGGGCTTCTTCGGCCTCGTCGAATTCGTCACGGACTTCGCCAACGACTTCTTCGATCAGGTCTTCGAGTGTGACGATTCCCGCCGTGCCGCCATGCTCATCGATCACAACCGCCAGGTGCAGATGCAATCTCTTAAATGATGCCAGCAGTACATCGGCTAACAGGGTCTCCGGTACAAATGGTGCCTGCCGTAACAGCGGTTTTAGATCAAAGGGTTCGCCGGATAGCTGCTGCCGTACCAGGTCTTTGAGATGCATCACACCGATGATCCGGTCGATGTTCTCTTCGTAGACCGGGAAGCGGCTGTTGGATGATGTGGTTACCAATTCTAGCAGCGCCTCTTCGTCGATGTCTGACGGAATGGCTGCGATCTGGGTACGAGGCGTCATTACCTGGGCGATACGCCGCTCGGTGAATTCAAAGATATTGGCTACCAGGGTTTGCTCAACCTCATCGACCAGCCCTCCGGCGTAGCTTTCCGAAACGAGCAGTTCTAATTCATCCGGGGTATAGAGGTGGCTGTCCTGGTCAGGAGGTTGGACGCGGAATAACTTGAGCGCCAGCGTACCGACCCGGTTGAGCCAGGCGACCGGTAGTCTAAACAGCCTCTCGGCGAAACGCATCACCGCGGCCATGAACATCACCGTTCGCTCGGCGTTGTGCAGCGCCAGCGATTTGGGCACCATCTCCCCCACCACAACGTGCAGATAGGTGATCAGGGTCAGGGCAAAGATGAATGAGATGGTGTGGACAATCGCCCCTTCCAGGCCAAACCAGTTATGTAATGGCTCTTCAAGCAGGTGGGCGATGGATGGTTCGGCGTACATACCCAGGCCCAGGCTGGCGAGCGTAATCCCCAACTGGGCGGTGGCGATGTACTGATCCGTTTTGCGGCGGTCGGTGAGCGTCTCCTCGACCCATTCGGCGGTACGGCTGCCTTCCTCAACTAACTGCTTGACGCGGGAAGGACGTACCCCGATGATGGAGAACTCCGCCGATACAAACAGCCCGTTGATCAGGATCAAAATGGCGATAATGATGAACGGAATAATGATACTCATCAGGTGGCGTCCTCCGTAGAAGGCATCTCCTTGCCGGGTGGCAGGGTCAGGCTTACCTCGTTGACCGTGTTGTTGGCAACCGCTGTCACTTGCAGCCCAATCCCCTGGACTTCAACGGTATCCCCTACCTCCGGGATGCGGCCTAACCGGTCGAGCACCAACCCACCGAGGCTGTGGCTGGTGTCGTGGGGCAGGTCGATGTCTAACAGGTTGTTCAGGTAGTTGATTGCCATATCGCCGCGCACGACAAGGCGGCTGCCGCCCATCGGGGTGATCAGTGCTCGTTCCTTATCGAATTCGTCCTGGAGTTCGCCGAACAGTTCTTCGATCACGTCTTCCAGGGTGATCATGCCGCTCGTACCGCCGTATTCATCGAGGACAATTGCCAGATAGCTTTCTTCCTCATTAAGCCGCCGCCAGACTTCCAGGTTGGTCAGTGTCTCAGGGACATAGGGAACCGGTCGCACGACGCTGCGCAGGTCGGCATTTTGATCTGCGTGGTAGAGATTGAACAGGTCTTTCAGATGGGCAAAGCCGATAATATGGTCGATGTCCTTCTCGTAGATCGGGATGCGGGTAAAGGCCGAGTCCGCCGCCAACCTCAGCACCTCTTCGACCGGTTTATCGATGGAAGCGGCTACCATCCGTGCGCGGGGCATGGCGATCTCGACGGCGCGGGTTTCACCGACTCGGAAGACGTTACGCAGCAGTTCGCGGTCCTCCGCATCGAGCAAACCGCCCTGGTAACTCTCTTTGACCAGGATCACGATCTCTTCCGGGGAGTGGACGTGAGTGTGTTCGCCGCTGTGTTGAACGCCCAGCATTTTCAGGATCAATGTGCCGCTGCCGTTCAGCAGTACGATCAAGGGCTTGAGGATGTAGTCAGCCGACCACTTCATCGGGATGGCCGTTACCAGGGCCATCCGCTCCGGGTATTGGAGGGCCACCGATTTGGGTACTAATTCGCCAAATACCACCTGGAGGGTGGTCAACAGGAACAGGACCAGTGTGGCGGATATACCGGCTGCGGCGACTTCTCCCCCGGCGGAGGGCAGGGCGTCAAGGGGCAGCAGCGCGATCAGCGGCTCAAGGAGGGGCGCGATCTGGTTCTGCCCGTAGATACCCAATACCAGGCTCGAAAGCGTGATCCCGACCTGGCTGGCGGCAATGTAGTTATCGAGTTTGTGCGGATCGCTGAGGACCGGCAAGATCATCTTTGCCAGTAAGTTTCCTTCCTCGGCTAATTGTGTGATGCGTGTTTTCCGTGCCCCGACGGTGGCGAATTCCCCCGCGACATACAGCGCGTTGAAGCCCACCATCAGCGTCACGACCAGCACCATCGTTATCAAAGTTAAAATCATAAACAGCCGTTACTCTCTGAAAGGATTGGATTTCGGATACCCTTATAATACCCAAAAAACAAACACAGCGTGGAAAGATTCGCTCTACTCCGAATCGGGATCGGTGGTGTACCAGTCCGGGATATCATCCTCATCGTGCTGATTCTGGCGGCGGAACCAGTAGCCTGCCCCGATCAGGAGCACCGTGATCAAAAAGGCGATCAGTGCCAGGGGGAAGGCAGGATTCTGTCGCAGCCGCTCGATGAACAGGGGCGGGGCCGGGGGCAGTGTATCGGCAAAATCTGCTGCTGCCGTCGTGAACGCCCACAACGGCCCCTGGATTTGATCGCCCTGCCGGTCGGTTGTAACCACCCGCCAATAATAAGTGCGGGATGGTTCAAGCGACCCGACTTCCAACGCGGCTTCGCCCATCACCTGCCCGACAAATGGGGGATTATCGGCGACGCCCAGGTAAACATCATATTGGAGAGAATCGCAGGGTTCGGCGGTTGGCCCCCATTTCAATGTGGTCGAAAGTGCTACATCAGTCTGGTTATGGGAAGGGATCGGCACCTGGGGCAGCGGTGGGAAAACATGCGGGGCGGATGGATTGTAGCGGAGGGTGACCAGCCGGTTAGCATCGGCCAGGTAGATGACCGGCCCAACAGCCAGGTCGGTGGTGTAGCTTCCCTGCCAGTAACCGGTTTCCTGCGGCTCCTCTGGGTGAGATAAATCCATCACCCGGAGGCCGCAAACCCCATCGGCGACGAACAACGAGTCACCCTGAATGGCGGCTTTCAGCCCATCACCAGGGGTGGCTGCCAGGGTCAATTCAGCCGGGTTGGCCGGGTCATCCAGGCTCATCAATAGAATACCCGCTTCGCCGAGCGCCAGGGCTAATTTCGATTGGTCTTCGGATAGGGTTACGTCCAGGGCTGTGTCGGCGGTGGCCGGGATAATATTCAGCAGGCGAGGTGAGGCTGTGGAAGCGCTCAGGTCGATCAGGTCGATGCCGCTTTCCCAGCTTACTAACAAATGCTGATCGTCGAGTGGTAGTAAATCTTGAACGTATTGGCCGGACTCGGTGGTGAAGCTGAATAAACGTGACGGGCTGCCGGGGTCGGATAGGTCGGCGGCCATCAGGCTGCCGGAGTGCAAGGCCAGATAGGCACGCGGCCCCATCTGAATCGCCTGGTTGATGCCTCCGGTTATCGCGAGATGTCCACGTGGCGAGAGTGTGGCCCCGTCCCAGCCGATAATTGATAGGCCGTTCTGCTGACTGACAAGCAGGTGTCCTGCTTCGCCGGTTGTGATGGAACGTCCTGGTGCAGTGAGGGGCAGTTCGGCGATCAGTTGGGGGGCAGTAAGCTGAGTGATATCCCAGGCGGTTAATGCGGTTCCGGCTGCAAACAGTGTACTGCCTTCAATATGCAGGGCGCGAACATCACCGTCGAAAAAGATTTGCCCCTCGCTTGGTGAGCGGACATCGATCAGGCCCAGGCCGCCCTCGCCATAAGCCACATATCCGGCCCACTCTTTGATCACCACGGCCTGCCCGGTCGTGGGGATATCTCCCTGTGAGGTGACCGTACCGGCGCTGTCCAGAAATTGCACATTGAGAAAATCGATGGCCTGTTCGGGCGTGACGGTGACCAGCACCTCGTTCAAAAAGAAACCATCTTCCATGATGTTTGGTAGGGTTCCATCGGCCAATAGCTGAATCTGGTTGGGCAGGGTAACCGATAACTGGAGCAGGGTGTCCCCTGCCAGGGCATACATGGTATCTCCGTCAGGGGCGGGGATCAGTGTGGCGGGATAGGGTGTGTCGACAGAAGCACGCGAGGTGATCCCCCCGTCTGGCTGTGAGAGATCGAGTACCGCCAGTGAACCATCAGCCAGGGCAAGATAGGCCAGATTACCCCGGAGCGCGATTCCGTTGGCCGGGGCCGGTGTCATGATCCGGGTTAAGGGGGCGAGATAACGCCGGTCGTAGATGGTCAGGCCCTCGGCGTCGGTGGCATAGACGAAGTTCGGGTCAAGGGCAATGCCGGTGACGGGGCTGGTTGTCCGGTGTTGGGCAGCAAGCGATGGCTCACCGGAGGTGGTCAGAGTAAAGAGGGCGATACCCTCCTCACCGGCGGCGACGGCGACCAGATCGCCATCCATGTCCAGGTCGCGTACCGGTATGCCCTGAATCGCATCAGCAACCTGGGCGTTCTCAGAGAGTGCCCAGCCCTGCTGCCCCCCAGCCAGCAGGCGATCCCCTTCCACGACCAGATCGGCGACATCGGAAAGGGTGCGGTATGTCCCTTCTGCCGCCAATGCGCCGCCTTCGGTCAGGCGATAACCTTGCAGCCCGGCATAACCCTTTGCCAGCCAGACCTGACCGGCCTGGGCCAGTACATGGTAGGTATGGCCTGACCGGCCCACGTTCTCGGTTTCGACGGGATAAGCCGGGGCGGCCAGGCTGAGAACGACTAAATCGGCTCCCTCCCCCTGATTAGTCAGGAAAAGGTAATCTCCCTCGGATGTGATGCTGGCAGCCGATTCTACCCCGCTGTAGGTGCGGAGATAGACCGGTTCGGCGGTAGCTCGCACATCGTAGACGGCCAGTTGGCTGTCGCTGATGGTATAAAGATAGGTGTCGTTGATGGCAATATGGGCTGATGGTGCTGCCACTCTGGTCAGGCGACCGATCCGGGTCGCGTAGCTGATGTCCGCAATCGTGAAAGTCTCATCCCCGGCAAGGTAGGCGCGTTTCCCGGCAATCGTCACCGTGTGGAATGCCTGCCCAACATCTGGGGCCAACGCCCCGGCCAGAAGCGGCGCATCAGGGAAGGTGGTATCAACGGCTAACAAACCGGCTTCGCCCGCTGCCACGTACAGGATCTGGCCGCGCTGGTCAATATCAAGGGCTTCACCCGGCAGGGCCAGCAATCCCCGTAAAACTTCATTGCCCGGTTGGGTAGCATCGATCACGGCCAACCCTGCCTCGCCGATAGCCGCATAGGCATAACCCCGGCGATCAAAAAACACGTCATGGACCGGGCCATCAAGCGGTATCCGCCGGTTGAGGCTGGGAGCACCGCTGTTACTTGTATCAATTATGGCTAGGCCTTGATCGCCCAGGGCGACGAAAACACGTTCCGCGTCAAGGGCAATTCCCTGCGGCTGTCCGGGTAGTTCGATCTGGCCGATCTCGTATGGACGGTAGCGGCTGCTCACATCCAGGATGCGGAGTCGATCCGCCCCTGCAACATAGGCCAGGTTACCCGCGACGGCCACATCAAAGGCCGGATTGCCTGTCTCGCCGAAAATCTGGACAGGCCGGTCAGGGGCTGTCAGCCAGATGATCTTCAACCCGCCGCTTGAATCGGCGATGTAGGCATATTCCCCTTCGACAACAATCCGCCGCCCGGTTTTCAGCGGGGTGTATTCGCCGACGACCACTGCGAATCCGGGCGAGAAATCGACTATCTGTAGATGCCCTTCACCCTCTACTACCAGCAGCGAACCGCTCAGGGTGAGGGTGTAAGCCGGGGTGATATGGTCGATGGTCTGGGTAATGGCGGGTTGGCCGGTCACATCGATGACGGTTATTCCCTGTTCGCCCCCGGCACTGTAGAGCTGCGTGCCATCCGGTGAGAATGCGACATCATAAGCAGACGCTTCCCTGATGGTGGCTAACAGGCGAATCCGCCCGGAGGACTCGATTTGCAGCAGTCGTACCCCGGCCTCGCGGGCGGCAATCGCGATCAGGCTGCCATACACATCGATTGACTGGCCGCCGCCCGGTACATAATTTTTCCAGGTTGGCGGGCCGTTTTCGGTGGAAAGCACCACCAATCCTTCTGGGGTAAGGGCGTATATCCAGGGCAGCGACTCAACCAGTTCAAGGATCGTGCCATGCTCAAAATCGGTGCGGTTCAGGACTTCACCGGTCGGGCGGGCCTGAACCAGCGATGAACCTTCCGAGAACAGCAGTGATCCATCCGGCAAAAGGACGGTATCGGTCACCAATCCGCCGATTTGTTCAACCAGTTCAACGCCCTGGGATTTCCTGGGGAGGGGATCGGCGGGCTGGCCCGATGCCTGTCGTGCGGGAATAAGTAATAAAAACCATAACAGACTCAGGGTAAGATAAAAGTTTTTTTTGGTTTGGGAAGAATTTCCTAATTTCATTGGATTATCGTTTGATATTCATGGTGAGAATACCAGCTTATTTACCCCTCCAGAGCGGCTTTGTACTTGAAAATAGCTGCTCAAACTATATTCTAACCGAATATGGTACTCCCCTCATATTGACTAAAGTTAGAATCCCCCTATACAATGCGAACAAAGTTTCGTTTGTTTGTCGTTGGCATCAAGATGGGGGATATGCCTTTTATCAGGAAGAGGTGGGAGAAGTAATTAATGTATGCAAACAACGAGATCATGTTTCCTAATTATGTCATTCCAATTTCACGCGATATGCGCGGTGAAGAATGGCGTAAGCTAGTTGACCATATTCAGGAGTTATCTGACGATCATCCAGAAAAGCTGGCCTTTGTGCTGGCAATGATCCAAATCAACGGATGCATGGAATGTGAGACAGATAGCTATCGTGCGATGCGGGGCTGTGCTGCCTGCGTTGCTCAAACGCTCAGACGGTTTAAAGGTCCGGATGCTGATTTGTTAGATGCTTATCATAAAGCGCTGGCCGATGTAAAGAACTATCTGGCCGAGCAGGACGGTCAAATCCGTATTGCCTGATCGACGTTCACTTACCAAGACCTGGCCCGGATGTGAAAATCATCCGGGCCATTTTGTTTATGTTAGGACTTACGCAAAACTAATCGGTTTTGTGCCTGGGCAAGGGGCTTAAGCCCCTTGTCTGCCTGCTCAACTGCGTAGGCCCGGTATGTCAAACTCTTGCCCCAGCGGGATTGATCAAACCACCGTGATCGGGGTGGCGACTTCACCGTCCTCGACCCAGCGATGATCCTCATCGTAACCCAGGTAAGGCTGTGACCATCGGAAAACCCACTTGGCGGCATCGGCAGTCACATTGATGCAGCCGTGACTGCGGGGATTGCCAAAGTTGTTATGCCAGTATGCGCCATGAACAGCCGCGCTGTTAACGGTAAAATAGGTGCACCAGGGTACACCGTTCACATCATAGCGGAGGGTGGGATCATCCTGCTGCGCACGCATTCGCCGGGAGGGGCGTTTACGCTGAACACGATAATCGCCAGCCGGTGTACTGAAATCGATCGGGACACCGTTATCATCCTGGTAAACGGTTCCCGATGCGATCAGTGTTTTGAAGACAATTATGCCATCCTCAAAACAGGTCAGGGTTTGTTTCTCCAGGTTGATCTCGATTCGCTTGTCGGTGACCTCCGGGGAGATGGGCGAGAGTTCTTCAGGAGCCACACGTCGCAGATGACGGGCCTGCACCCAGGCTTCGCGATTTGGCTCGATATCATCATGGATGCGATACCAGGCCCGCCCCTCGTCATCGTCGGCCCGGTCAATCACACGGTGGCACTGTGACCAGAAGCATTTGTAATAGTCCCAAGTATAGCGATGACCAGTAAACGAAGGCAGCCGGTGTTGGAAACTGACCGGCACGGTCACTTCTGCCCAGAAGCCATCGCCGATAGTCTCCTCCGGCTGTTGGAAGACCTCATGGCAGGGGATCACATAGGCGGAATGGACGTAACCATCGTTGGTCTCGTACCAGATATCGCCCCTGGCCCGGCTGTCGTACGGCTCACCGCGCACCGCCCGGTAAATCGGCATGACGACCCCACCATAGACGTTCCGAACCGAATCCGATTTTGGGCTTGGCCCGGCGAAGATCCGAATCCGGTTAGTGTAGTGGATACGGCCCAACAGAGGGGGATAATTGTATAGCTCGTTGTAGGAGTTCGTTTCGGCGTTAAAGTCAATTTCGGATTGTGCCGGTTCATCGCCTTTCTCTCTGGCGAAGATTACCTCTGTCTGACCGGCAGCAAATAAGGCTGCCGCGCTCAATCCGGCAGCTCGAAGGAATGTGCGACGTGAAGGGCTTTGATCGGTTTCCATTTACACCACCTTGATCGGGGTGGCGACTTCACCTGCTTCAACCCAGCGATAATCCTCATCGTAACCCAGGTAAGGCTGCGACCACCGGAACACCCACTTAGCAGCATCGGCAGTCACATTGATGCAACCATGACTGCGGGGCAGTCCAAAGTTATTATGCCAGTATGCGCCGTGAATGGCCGCGCCGGTGTAGGAAAAATAAGTACACCAGGGCACACCGTTCACATCATAACGGAGGGTGGGGTCATCCTGCTGACCACGCATCCGCCGGGAGGGGCGTTTACGCTGGACGTGATAATCCCCATATGGCGTGCTGAAATCGACCGGGGCACCGTCGTCATCCTGAAAGCTGGAGCCAGACGCGATCAGGGTTTTGAAAACAGCCACATTGTTTTCAAAACAGGTCAGAGTTTGCTCCGTCAGATTGATTTCCATACGCTTATCCGTTACGTCGGGGGAGATCGGCGCGAGTTCTTCCGGGGCTACCTTGCGTAGGTGATGGGCCTGTACCCAGGCTTCGCGCTCCGGCTCGATGTCGTCGTAGATGCGATACCAGGCCCGTCCTTCGTCGTCGTCGGCCCGGTCAATCACGCGGTGGCACTGTGACCAGTAGCATTTGTAATAGTCCCAATCGTAGCGATAACCGACAAACGATGGCCGCCGGTGCTGGTAGCTGATCGGTACGGTCACTTCAGCCCAGAAGCCACTACCGACGGTTTCTTCCGGCTGTTGGAAGATTTCGTGGGCGGGGATCACATAGGCGGAATGGACGTAACCATCATTGGTTTCATACCAGACATCACTCCAGGCCCGGTTATCGTAGCGTTCACTATGCACTGCCCGGTAGATCGGCATGATGTATCCGCCGTAAACATTCCGAACCGATTCCGAATTCGGGCTTGGCCCGGTGAAGATACGAATCCGGTTGGTGGCATGGATGCGTCCCAACAGAGGGGGATAATTGTATAGCTCGTTGTAGGAGTTGGTTTCGCTGTTGAAATCGATTCCACTTTGCTGCGGTTCACTATTTTTCTCTCTGGCGAAGATTACTTCGGTCTGACCACCAGCAAATAACGCTGCTGCGCTCAATCCGGCAGCGCGGAGAAAGGTTCGACGTGAAGAGTTTTGATCGGTTGGCATTCCGCATACCTCATCCATATTTCTAGATTTTACAGGACAAACAAATTATAGCGGGTTATCTCATCCCTTCAACGTGTCCAGCAGCTAGAGCCTACCGCCTGCTAGAATTTGAAAGTACTCTGTTAGGTTTTTTGCAGCCTTCACAAGCAATTTGTGATAGAATCCCACGATTATAAAACCAATTGTTGGTTGGAGAAGGTACTACTTATGGTTAGATATACATCATTTAGCCCTGATAATGAGCTGTTAGGGCATGTTATTTTGCGGTTTCTCGATTGCACAGATATGGCAGGTATGAGGCCCTATCTGCAAAAATACGGTTTGTCGGATATCCAACCTGATCAATGGTATCCTGAACAGTCCTGGTTAAACGTGTTGAGCGATATCTCTCAAATGAAAGTCCAGGCTCCGCTTGATTTTCGATGCATCGGGGCAGAACTGGCTCATCTTGTGCCGGAAGCATCCCAGTCGAAATCTTTTGTGGAGATCATGCAGTGGTGGGGGAACGACGATACCATTTTTCGGGCTTACCGGGGATCAGATATCGGTGAGCGGAGAGTGGAGATCGTGGACGACCATCACATCAAGGTCGTTATGCGGTCGGCGAGCCCGGATGACGTGAACTATGGGTTCGTTTACGGCGTTTGCCAGCGATTTCTACCGCCCGGCACACCGTTTATGGTGACTTATGATGAGGACGCTACCCGCCATGATCAGGGCGGCGAACAGACCGTCATTCATGTTGTCTGGAATGGGAGTACTCCCAAATCCTAAACGGCAAAACTGAATAAACGCAATAAACAAATACCGGCCTTTGTGCCGGTGTTTTTTTATGGGGGTATACTGAGGGGCGTTCATTCAGGAATAAGGGAGAAAGACTATGACTCATCCACTTGTTTTGCAACTGCGATTCGCCCGCAGCGAGTGGCTGCGCGGGTTAGACGGTGTTACCGGCGAGGAAGCCCTACGCCGCTTCGAGCCGATGAACTGCATTAGTTGGACGGTCGGACACCTGGCAAACCAGGAACATAATTACTGGGTGATTGTCGCGCAGGGGAAGTCGGTTGTTCCGGGTCTTAATGACCTGGTTGGATACGGGAAGCCTGCCTCGACCCCGCCGCTCGACGAGATGTGGGCGGCCTGGCATGCTGCCACCGAGGCTGCCGATCCCTACCTCGATTCACTAACAGTGGATCAATTGAGCATTCACCCGGAGTATGAAGGCAAACCACTCTACGAGGATATTGGCACCCGGCTGCTGCGCAATATCTATCACTACTGGTATCACCTCGGCGAGGTATTGGCGGTGCGCCAGATGTTAGGTCACACCGACCTGCCGCAGTTTGTGGGCGGGTTTCCGGGGGAAATTTACTGAGGGCGGTATTCCTTAACAACCCCCGAATTCGGTGGTATACTAATCATAAGATATTCATGCCATCAGAGAGAGAAGTACACTGCAAGAGGGAGAACAATCACCAGACGAATATGCAGATGGCGATGCTGTTTCTATTGTCTTTTACTTCGACAATGATGTGCATGGCAAAGCAGCTCGAGTTGCTCGGAAACGTGGCGTTCAGGTAATTACTTCCAATGAAGCTGGCAATCTGGGTGCAGCCGATGATATCCATTTTGCCTATGCTATCGAACGCAATTATGTGCTGGTGACAGCTAACATCGGGGATTATTTGCCTCTGTTTAATCAGTGGTTAGCCGAAGGGAAAACACATCCGGGTTTAGTGTTGGTCAGTTCTGCACATATCAAGAACTATATTCTCATTGCGAATGAATTGCAGTTAATCGCTATTGCCGGTACGCCAGAGGATATAAGAAATGGTACCTGGTGGATATGAGGATTAAACAATATGGTTGAGAAAACGATTGTGTTGGCAAATGAACATATCGTGAAAACGCCTGGGGTTGTAGGTGGAAAACCGCGCATCAATGGAACACGCTTGGCGGTTCACCATGTGATAGTTGCCTATGTCCATCAAGGGGCGACGATTGAAGAGTTGGTTGATGCCTGGGAGACAATCTCACCGGCTCAAATCTATGCGGCTCTGGCTTACTACTATGATCATCAAGAAGAGATCGAACAGCTTATCGAAGCCGAAAAACAGATTACCCAGGCTGAGTTCGGCAATAAAAAAGAACAGATTCTCGATCGATGGCAATTGAAGCATGGTTACAGTCCAAGAGAACTTGTGGCCGTCAGCGAAGTTGCGGAGGAATTCGGTATCAACCCTCGGACTATACGTGAAGCCTGTGCAAAAGGCTGGATTTCAGCCCATAAATCGGGAAGTACCTGGTTGATCCGGTGGAAGGATGCCGAATCACGGTGGGGTAAACAGGCAATTTGAACGATTATGCTCAGGGCAGGCATACGGTTGTATGCCTGCCCTTGATCTATGCAAAACTCACCGCAGCCCCAACTCATTCCGGGCAATGACTACCCGTTGAATCTCGCTGGTTCCCTCGTAAATCTCGGTGATCTTCGCGTCGCGGAAGTAACGCTCGATGGGCAGTTCTTTGCTATAGCCTATCCCCGCGTGAATCTGGATCGCCTGGGTGGTGACCCACATGGCCGTTTCCGAAGCAAATAGTTTTGCCATCGCCGATTCGGTGGTGTAACGTTCGCCGGTTTTTTTGCTGCGCATCTTGGCAAGGGCCGCCTTGTAGATCAGCAGCCGGGATGCTTCGATCCGGGTTTTCATATCGGCGATCTTCTGCTGGATCATCTGGAAGGAGCCAATCGGCTGTCCGAAGGCTTCCCGCTCACGGGCGTATTGGAGGCTGGCCTCGTAAGCGGCCTCGGCGATTCCCAACGCCTGTGATGCGATCCCGATCCGCCCGGCGTCAAGCACCGTCATCGCAATTTTGAATCCCTGTCCCGGTTCGCCGAGCACATCCTCAACCGGGGCGATGTAATCCTCAAATATGATTTCGCTGGTGGCTGATGCCCGGATACCGAGCTTGGGTTCCTTCTTGCCACGTGAGAAGCCCGGTTTCGACGCGTCGATCAGGAAGGCGGTTACGCCTCGATGCTTTTGTTCCGGTTCGGTCAATGTGAACAGCACAATGTAATCGGCTACCGGGCCGCTGGTCACCCAGCTTTTCAACCCATTGATGACGTAATGAGTCCCGTCGTCGCTCAACACGGCGCGGGATCGCATCGTCCCGGCATCCGAACCCGACATCGGCTCGGTCAGGGAATAGGCTCCAATCGCCTCACCAGAGGCAACCGGGATGAGGTACTTTTGTCTCTGCTCTTCTGTGCCAAATTTCAACAACCCGTGCGCATACAGCGAATTGTTGACTGACATGATCGCGCCGTGCGAAGCATCGGCCTTACTGATTTCTTCGAGGGCCAGTACATAGGCAATAGTATCCATGTCTGTCCCACCGTAATCCTCCGGCACTTCGATGCCCATGAATCCCATCTCGCCCATCTGGCGGATAGTCTCCAATGGGAACTCGCCTGATTCGTCAAATTCAGCAGCAATGGGGGCGATCTTCTCCTGGGCGAATTTCCGGGCGGCCTGCTGGATCATCTCGTGCTCAGGGGTAAGCGTGAGGTTCAGTCCTTGCGTGACTTCGGTCACCATCCGGCCTTCTCCTTACTAGGTATAGCTAGCCACAAATCCCCGCAGGGCGGTTCACGAACCGCCCTATTCCTGTCAAGTTAAGCTCTTATTAATCCGATTTTTAGCCCTCACCCCCAGCCCCTCATGGAGAGGGGAGTCAGGTTCAATGTTGAGATGTAGACTGTTCTCTTGCGGCCAAAAATCTTCTTAAGTTGACAGCTATGGGGCGACCAAACAGCCGCCCCTACCAATTATTTCTACTATACACTATGGGGGGAGGAATCTGTCAATCAGGCCAGGGCTTCGGCTACCAGCACCGCTACATCCCGGATTGCGATCTGGCCGGTGACGCCCTTCGACTCGGCGGCAGAAGTCAGCATGATGGTGCAGAATGGGCAGGCTGTCCCGACTGTTGGAGCGCCAGTTCCCATAATCTCGTCGAGGCGAATCTCGTTGACCGGGGTGTCCTGGTGTGCATCAAACCAGACCTGTGCCCCACCGCCTCCACAGCATAATCCTTTGCCCCGGCTGCGTTCCATCTCCCTGATCTTCACCCCGTTGATGGCTTTCAGCATATCGCGGGGATCGTTGTAAATGCCGTTATAGCGTCCCAGGTAACATGAATCATGAAAGGTCAGCAGTTCATTGAGCGGCCTGTTGAGCTTCAGGTGGTGGTTGTGGATCAACTGGGCGATGTAGCCGGTATGATGCATGACGTCGTACTCGCCGCCAAAGTCGGGATATTCGTTCTTGAAGGTATTGAAGCAGTGCGGGCAGTGCGTGACAAGCAGTTCAAATTCGTACTGGTCGAACACTGCGATATTGGAATGTGCTGCTTCCTGGTAGAGATGTTCGTTCCCGGCGCGGCGGGCCCATTCACAATTACAGCGTTCTTCGCCGCCAAGCACGGCATAATCGACCTGGGCAGCCTCGAAGATTTTGACCATCGCACGGGCTGTGAGCTGACTTTCCGGGTCGAAGGCCCCGGCACAACCCACCCAATACAGCACGTCAGCACATTTCTTCTCGGCCATTACGGGCACATCGAGTCCGCGTGCCCAGTCTAACCGCGATCCGGGTTGATGTCCCCAGGGGTCACCCAATTGCCCGGCCTGGGACATCGCGGTGGCAAGTTGATTGGGTAGATCGTTCTCCGTCATAGTCAGGTGGCGGCGTTGATCGACAATGATATCGATATGCTCGATTCGCACCGGGCACTCATAGACACAGGCCCGGCAGGTGGTGCAGGCCCATAACGCATCGGTGTTGGTGATCTCGCGGGTCAGAGGTGCACGGGTTGAGTTAAGACCATAGCGATCCATTCCTTCTCGGATGTCCAATATGATCTGCTGGGGATCGAGTGGGGTTCCGGCCATTACTGCCGGGCAGGCTGCCGTGCAGCGCCCACACTGCGTACAGGCGTCACCATCCATTAACTGCATGGCCCGTAGATCGAATAACTGCGAGACACCAAACGATCTGCCCTGATCGTTCTCCAGGTCAAGCGGGGTCAACCGGCCCGGTTTCCGAAAAGACGAGAAGAATACGTTGATTGGCCCATAGATGATATGTTTGAACGGTAGATCAAGAAAGATGACATAGATCAGCGCCGTGATCAGAACATGGATCATCCACAAGACACGGTGACCCATCAGCAGAAATACCTCGGATGGATTGAAGGCCAGTATCAACCGGCTGAGGCCATATCCGGCAAATGACCAGGTTGCCCAATCGGGTTGGGTGGCGGCCAGCCGGAAGGTCTCGATGCCCAGGCCGGTTAGCAAATCGAGCAATAAAATCCACAGCATGGCCTGGAAGCCGAAGGTGTAAGTCAGGTGAGGCGGACGGGGTGTGATGCGCCGAAGCAGTGCCAATGCCAACCCGATGATCCCCGCCACCACAAAGAAATCGAGCACCAATTCAAAAATCAGGTAGACGTTTCCGCGTAAGAACTGGGAATCAAAAAAGCGGTGGGTGATATTCCAATCGACGGCAACCAGTGTTGTGCCGATGAGAAACAGGACGAAAGCCAGGGAAACGGACAGGTGAAATATCCCGGCGTAGGCATCCCGCGCAATTCGAGTCTGGATGACGGCGTATTTCAACACGCGGCCCAACCGTTTCGGTAGATGATCAACTCGATGATCGAGCTGCCCTCTCAGCCAGATTCGTACCCGTGTATACAATTTGGCAATCAGGATCGCCACGCCAAGAAAATTAGTCAGATATAGTACCGCCTGGAACCAGGTTGGGATGTTCCAGAGCGTATCGCGGATGGGCATACAGAAGACTCCTACGGCTTTCGATTTTGGCCGATGCAGAACGCAGTCTATCACAAGGGAAGGTGGTCGACAAGCAAAGTTATTTCGTTTTACTAAGTGGAACAAGATAATGGTTTTGAATAAAAACCTCAAAACCTTACTTGTTCCGATACAGTTGGGCCATTGATTTAAAATCTAATGTCTGGCCCAACTTAAAAAAACTACTTACATCTAAACCCTAAAATGATGTATGATGTATGATGTATGGGGGGGGATGTTCGTCATACATTAACGATATCTGGCAATTCATTTTCCACACTAATCATCATAAAATATGAGTGATTGCAAGCTGACCACAAATCATCAAGATCGCCGCAGCCGGGCACTCCTGGCTCTACATGAGACCGGGCTGGCTCTCGGCTCTCAACTTGATCATCAAGGCTTGCTTTCCCTTATCATCACTTATGCCGCCGATTTGCTCAATGCCAGTGCCGGGGCGGCTCTCTATTTATACCATGCTGAACAGAATGTATTGCAGGTAGAAGCGGCGGTAGGCTTTCTTTCTGAATGTGTTGGTAATGTATTAGCTCCTGGCGAAGGGTTGGGAGGGCGCGTTTTTGCCAGTGGGAAGCCCATCATCGTTGAAGATTATCAACACTGGGAGGGCCGCTCGCCGAAATACAAAGGCGATTTCTCCAGCAGGACTATGCTGGGAGTTCCCCTTTATTGGCATGAGCAGGTCATTGGGGTGCTGAATGTCCAGGCGGATCATAAGCTACGTACCTTTGACGAGGAGGATATCTGG
The DNA here is from genome assembly GCA_050288085.1 of Anaerolineae bacterium. Lineage (GTDB taxonomy): Bacteria > Chloroflexota > Anaerolineae > Aggregatilineales > UBA3940 > JBNKDD01. The sequence goes on along the minus strand of JBNKDD010000064.1, from coordinate 5,763 downwards.
ATAGCGGAGCTTTTCGCAGCACAGGCGGCTCTGGCTATCAATAACACCCGGTTGTATGAGGCCGAACGAATCGCTCACCTGCGTGCTGATACCTTTCTCAAAACGTCACGGGCATTTGCTTCGACACTCAGCCAGGAAGAGATTTTTTCAACCATCTTTGAACAGGCCCGGACGATCATCCCGTATACAACGGCTTCCATCATAATCTGTGATGGTGAAACCCTGGTTGATGTTGCAACCACGGGGTTTGAGGATATCCAGGATGATGTCCGGGAAAAGTTATTCAGTCGCAGCCGGGCAATAAAGACGATAAAAGATACCAATCGCCCGCTTATTATCCCAGACACGCGGCAGTTCCCCGATTGGATCAACCTACCTGGAACCCATCACATTCGCTCCTGGATGGGGATCCCGCTGCTGGCCCAGGAAAAACTGGTTGGTATCCTTATGCTGGATGGGAATCGAGCCGGTGCCTTTACCGATGACCATGTTGAAATGGCAGAGGCCCTGGTTTCTCAAGCGGCTCTGGCTATTCAGAACGCCCGGCTCTTTACGCAAACACAAAAATCGCTAAACCTGAACGAAGCACTATCTAAGACCAGCCGGGCATTGATTGCGGCCAATAGTTATGAAGCCCTGTTGGATGCTTTCGTTACCCCCATTGCGCGCCGCCAGCCTACGAATGCCATCTTGTATTCTCTGGAATGTGACCCGGCGGGCCGACCCAGATATGCAATATCTATCGCTGGGATTGTGCAGGAAGCGGGTATGTTCTTGCAGCCGCTGGGTATGAGATACCCGGTGAAAAAGCCCCTGGCGACAATCATCTCAAAGAATGCTTCTGATAATCGACCCATCATCGATATTGCCCAGACTGATTCACTGATTGATGATAGCGGGCTGGAGGCCAATGCCATCATCCCACTAGTTACTTACGGGAAGCGATGGGTAGGTTATATCGCGGTGAGCTGGTCGCAGCCCTTCGAATTCAGCCCGGAGGATGACAGGCTGTACCGGTTACTGGCTCCTCAAATGGCCGCTTTAGTCGAGAACCATCGCCTGCTAGAAGAATCTCACCAGTCCCGTGAGCGATTTGCCGATATTGCCATGAGCACCCAGGATTGGCTGTGGGAAATTAATGCAGATGGCTATTTCACCTACTCCTCTGAGCGGGTGAGCGAGGTGCTGGGGTATTCCTCTGAGGAGATCACGTGGTTTCGTTGGTATGATGTTCTCTCCCCCGTCACACCTGATCAAGAATCGGAGCTGTTAGAATTCTTTAAGGCCGGGGAACCTTTCAACCGGTTAATCGGTTGGCTGCGGCACAAAGAGGGGAATACGGTCTGCCTGGAATTCTCCGGTACACCGATCTTTGATTCGGGTGAACATCTGATCGGATACCGGGGTGTTGGCCGGGATGTGACCGATCAGAGGGATACCGAACAACGCGAGCTTCTGGCGTATGAAGTGGGGCAGCGGCTCTCAGGGGTGCTGTCTATCGCCCAACTCATGCACGAAGTTGTGACACAGGTTCAGGTGGCACTGGATTATTATCATGTACACATTCGCCTGTTTGATCCGAAATCTAACCGGTTGACGGTCATGGCGGGAACCGGCAAAGCCGGTCAGCGCATGGAAGAGGCACGTGACGGTATCTCTCTGGATGCAGAACCCAGCCTGGTTGCCCGTGCTGCCCGTACATTGACCCCGGTTGTCTCAAATGATGTTCGGAGTGACCCTTATTTCTTGCAGGGGACGTACCTCCCAGAGACGCGGTCGGAGGTTGCCCTGCCCCTTTTCCGGGGCCAACGGCTGCTGGGTGTGCTGGATGTTCAGGCCATAGAATTGGGGCGATTTGGCAAGGCTGAGGTTCGCACCCTTCAAGGCCTGGCGGCGCAGGTATCGATTGCGATTGACAACGCTTACCTGTTCCAGGCCCTTGAGCAGCAAGCCGAACATCTTGAAGAGTTGGTCCAGGAGCGGACGGCAGAGATCATCCAGGAGCGGGAGCGCCTCAACGCCATCGTAGAGAATGCCGGAGAGGGTATTATTTTCACCAGTCCGAGTGGCAAGATAGAGTATGTCAATCCGGCCTGGGTTGAACTGACCGGCTTCAGTTCTCAAGAGGCGGTGGGGAGCCGGGTCAGGCAGTTATTCAGGGTGGTCAGGCCACCTGAGCAGGTGCGTGAACTGCTGCGGGCTGTCCAGAAAAAAGAGTACTGGCATGGTGAACTCCGCATGCAGCGGCCTGATGGTGCTGAATATGATGCCGGTATGTCGGTTGCGCCCGTGCTTAATAATGGCAAGCTGGTAAACCTGGTCAGTGTGATGCGGGATATCTCTGCTCAGAAGCAGATCGAGCGGATGCGTACTAAATTTGTTGCCAACGTTTCACATGAGCTGCGCACCCCGATCACCAACCTGAAAATCTATCAAACGCTGGTTCGTTCCGGCGCACCTGAGAAACGTGAAGCCTATCTTGATACATTGGCGAATGAGTTAGGCCGTCTGGAAAGATTGGTAGAGGGACTGCTCGATCTTTCCCGCATTGACCGGGGCGGCATCGCAATAAAACCAGAGCTTATTGACGTGAATAAACTGGTGCTGGACGTTTTGCAGGCTCATCTGCCGCGTGCCGAAAAACGCAGCTTGCAGATCAAGACAGACCTGGCTACCGATCTCCCGCGTATTTTTGTTGATCCTGAACTGATCATGCAGGTGTTAACTAACCTGCTGGCTAATGCGATCAACTATACGGCGGTCGGTGACCAGGTTGGTATTCGGACTCAGACGGTTAATGATTTTGGATCACCCCGGGTAATGGTTGAAGTGTGGGATACCGGAGTGGGGATTGCTCCCCATGATCTACCATTCCTTTTTAATCGGTTCTTCCGAGGAGAAACCTCAAAAGCGACCAAAGCACCTGGAACCGGGCTGGGATTGAGCATTGCCAAAGAGATCATTGATTTACATCATGGGCAAATCAAAGTCGAAAGTAAGCTCAATGAAGGCAGCCGGTTTATGGTTTACCTCCCCAAAGGGGTGAGGGTAAGTGACTCCTAAGAGCCTACGACGTGAAAATCTCCTGCTTCTGGTCAATCCCTTTTGACCGGTTCAGGCAATTCTTGATGGTCGTAATCATCAGATCGAGGTGGAATGGTTTGATCAGATAACTGTCAAAACCGGCTTCAAGCGCCCGCCGTCTATCTTCCTGGCTGGCTAAACCGGTCACGGCAATCACGGGGATTGTTGCAATTGCCTTGTTCTTTCGGATGGCTTCGAGCATTTCCCAACCGTTCATCTCCGGCATTGACAGATCGAGCAGCACAAATGTCGGTTTGATGACTTCTAGCAAAGCCAATCCTTCTTTGCCGTTTTCCGCTAAATAGACCTCGGCCCCTTTTGCTGTGAAGAACTTTTCAACCAATTTTAAATAATAAGGCTCATTGTCAACAATCAGACCGATCCAATTTTCGAGACTTTCATCTTGCTTCATTACTTATACAACCCCTATTTATAACCCCTAAAAACTACTAGACGGATAATATCACTAAATTACTTTTCACGCATTTTCATCCAGGTGTTTTGCGTTTCGATTTTGTAATAAAACTGTTTCTAAATTCCGCTTTAGTCGTGTTATACTTATTTCCTGTAACACCTGAATATTTATGTGCTGCCATATATTTCACCAAAAGTGCTTTTTATAGTGAAAAATGAAGGCTTTTCACCAATTCTAGTTAGCAGGAGGTAAACCCGAATGCCACAGCACATTATCAACAGCATCCCCCTGGGGGTTCTGATTACCAATCTGGATGGTGAGATCACACATTTTAATCCGGCTCTGACGCAAATACTGGGATACACCGACCTGAGTGGTAAGCATCTAGCTGACATTACCTCTGAGGCTAATGTTCAGGATGACGAGAATGCACTTCATGCCTTATCCGGTGGCGATCCGCCAGCCTCATACATCAAAGAGTTCAAAAATGCCGAGGGTGCTGATGTTCCCTGCGAAGTATATATCGGCGGGATGCGGGATGAGAAGAAACAGCTGAAGCAGGCTATGTTTGTGGTCAAGGCTCTCAGCGAGGAAATGAAGCTGCTGACCACCCTCCAGCGCCGCAATATGCAGTTGTTGGCCTCCTCTGAAGTGGCACGGGCTTCGACCCAGATTCTCGATATTCAAGAATTGTTGACCCGCTGTGTAGATCTGATCCGCACCCACTTCGGCTTCTATTATGCGGCGATCTTCCTGATCGACAGTGCCGGTGAATGGGCTGTTCTGCGTGCCGCTACCGGCGAGGCAGGCCATAAGCTGCTCGAAGTAGGGCACAAGCTGGGTGTCGGCAGCCAATCTATGGTCGGCTGGGTGACCGCAAATAACGCGGCCCGTATTGCACTCGACGTGGGCGAGGAGGCAATCCGGTTTGACAATCCCTACCTGCCCAAGACTCGCTCAGAGATGGCTCTGCCGCTCCGGGTGCGCAATGAAGTGGTCGGTGCGCTGGATGTTCAGAGCACCAGTCTAAATGCTTTCAGTGATGAAGATATTCAAACGATTCAAATGATGGCTGACCAGGTAGCCATTGCGATTGACAATGCCCGCTTGTTCAGTGAACAGCGGAACGGAGGATAGAAGGTTCCATGTCTGACTTTTCAAATGTGCGCATTCTGGTTGTCGAAGACAACGTAAATAATTTCAACCTGATTCTGCGCCTGCTCACCTCGATGGGCGTGGAGCACTGTGAATGGTTGAGCAGCGGGTGGAAGGTTACGGAAGAAGCCGAACAGCACGGCCACATCGACCTGGTGTTGTTGGATATCCAACTGCCTTACGAAGATGGCTTCGAAGTCCAGAAGAAACTGCGTGAACATCCTATTCTGAAAGAAACCCGCATTGTGGCGGTTACGGCTAATGCCAGCGAACAGTATATGCAGCGGGCCATCAATGATGGCTTCGATGGGTTCATCGGCAAGCCTATCGATCCAGATCGCTTCCCTGAGCAGGTAGAGCGCATCCTGGCCGGTGAGCCGGTTTGGGAGTGGTATTAAACCGCCAATCAGCTTATTTGATCAAAGGGGTGCAGTCTGGTATGCTGCGCCCCTTTAGTTTAGGCTCTTATGTAGGAAGCGAGAGATTGCGCTTGTTTTTGTGCCCAGATCTGGCACGGATTCATTGGTTCTACAGATGAGCCTAAATTTAAAATTGGGAGCAAAATAAAATGAGCGAACAACAGCAGGTTGAACTGCCGGAACAACCTGTCATCAACAACCATACTCGCCGCAATCGTAAAGTCACCAACCAACAATTAAAAGCAATGCCTGCCTCCCAGGTACAAGAGTATATGCTCCGGGATCTTCGCAATTGGGGCTGGGGATTGGTAGTCCTGGGAGCAATACACTTATTCACCAGCGGTTTCCTGTATTCAACCTGGGGAGTCATGTTGATAGTCGTTGGCCTGGCCTCCTTCTTCTTCAAGGATGCGGCCATGTTTGTCGTCTACAGCATCACCCTTGCCTGGGCTGCTCTCTCGAATCTGACCTCGTTTAGCCCTGGTTGGGGGATATTCTCTATACTCCAGGTCGTTTGGACGGTGCAGGTTTTCCGACGCTTCCAGCTCTATCATAAAGCTCAAACCAGCCTGAAAACGGAGGAAGACGATCCATTAAACTTCTCAAGCGAGCCGTGACCGTTCCAAAAACGGGGAAAACCTGGAGGAGAGGCACACCACCCCTTTTCCCCAGAGGGAATTAGGCAATGAG
>JBNKDD010000063.1:0-22260 GCA_050288085.1 Anaerolineae bacterium | reverse complement strand
CCGTTGAGGATGTGCAGCGAGCTTCCCAACAGTATCTCAATCCCGCTTCCTATGCGTTGGCCGTCGCCTGGCCTGAGTGATGCTGAGAACCGGTGTAGATATCATCGAGGTGGAGCGAGTCGAGCGCACCGTCGAGCGGCTGGGGGAACGGTTCCTCCGGCGGATTTTCACCGATGGAGAGATCGATCACTGCGGTGACCGCTACGAATCACTGGCGGCGCTGTTTGCGGCCAAAGAAGCCGTGTCCAAAGCGTTAGGCACGGGGATCAAAGGGATGTCCTTCACGGACATTGAAGTCACCCATGATGAATTGGGGAAGCCGTATTTGCGCCTTCATGGCAATGCGGCTCATCTAGCGGATGAAATTGGTTTAACCGAATGGTCGATCAGCCTGTCGCACACCCGCGATATGGCAGTGGCCTTCGTTGTCGCGCTGGGGTAATCATATTATGCGGAAGTTCTTAGTTTTTCTGTTCATGATGTTGTTTGTGGCTGTCGGTTGTTCAAGCCCTGATGCGCCCGCTCTCCCTGATGCCGTCCCGACTGCCACCCCGGCGGGTGAATCTGGCCCGGCTCCAACCGCCATTTTGATCACCCCGACCTTTGCGCCACCTGTCCCGGATAGCATGTCTACCCAAGAACTTCACCAGCGGCTTAACCCCTTACTCGATTCGACTGAGGGCTGTACGCTGCCATGCTATAACGGGCTGGTGGCCGGTCAGTCAACCGATGAGGATACGCTCACCTTCTATGGTCACCTGGGGATCGGCCTGCCTGATCTCGTGCCCGGTGACTATGATGCCCTTCAGGATGGCGACGGCACAGGCCGTCTATCTGCCTGGTTAACCAAAAGCACCGACGTGGTTCAGGCTGAGGAGATGGGACTTGCTCCGCCCTATGTGAACGTTCACCTGGAAAATAATGTGGTCAAGTTCCTGTATGTGGCCTGGGAATATTACCCGCCTTACCTGACGATAGGGAATGTGCTGGATCGATTCGGGCAGCCCGACCAACTGAATCTGGCGCTCAACTTTGAGAAAGACCCGGCCAACTTTATGCTTCAACTGATCTACACCGGGCAGCAGGCAGGTTTTGCTTTCTACGGCGAAACAACCGGCGATGCCAGCGCTCGAACCATTTGCCTGGCAGAAGGCCAGGTGTTGACCCTTTTTAGCACGTTCGCAACTGATATCACCCCGATGGGCGGGCTGTCAGACTTCCAATATCTGCTCCCGATGCAGGAAACGCTCGGCCTGTCCTACGCCGACTTTGACGGGAAAATGCATGCCGGTGAATGCCTGACCATCCCCTCGGATCAGTGGCAGCCCTGGTTGAGTTTGCAAACCCCTGAGTGATCTATACACCTGCCTATTTCTCCGTATAAACCTAAACCCCCATGCTCCTCTTCGAGTATGGGGGTTTGATTCTTGACCTGGATGCGAATGCTTAATCTGATGATAATGTGTAATATTGCTCTTCGCACTCACGCAGTATCCCATCGTGCCAGAAGCCTAACCACAGGGCGAGATGGGTCGCATCGGGGATTGGGTGAGAAAAGGTGTAGTTTTGGATGAATGTGTGCCGTCCGGCAGGAAAGGTCTGCGATGTTCCGGTGCTCCAGAAAGGCCGGTCTGGATGTTCCGATGGTATTCGTGCCTGCCGGTTCCAACACAGGCCCTCCGTTGGGACTCCTTCATCAGCGTAGATCGGGAAAGCCAACAGACTCACATCGAATGTGTTGACAATCGAGAAGTCGGCCTGTGCACCAAAATTAAATTGGGTATTCTGGTCAAGGACGTCAGATATGTTGGGTGTGAATTGCAGTGAATGGAGGATAAATTCTGACCTTGTCAGGAGCGAATAATATCCAGTCTTACAGTGAACAATCTGCCCGTTCTGCTTTTGGACCAGCCACAACACAATTTGCGTGATGCCATCCAATGAACCGGAATAATGGTAGTTTTGCTCGAAGACATGCCTCCCAGCCGGATAAGTTGTTTCAGTTCCTTTACTCCAGAATGGCCGTTCCATATGGGTCACAGGCATCTGCCCACTCATGCATGATGAGACAATGGAAGAAAATGAGCCTAATTCATCGCGATAAATACCAAAAGCCATGAAAGATACACTGGTTTCCTGGCTGCTTGAAAAATCAAACCGGGCACCAAAATCCCATTCATCCTCGTAATAGACGCTGCTGTTAGTCCCAGGCCAGAAACTCTCTTCATAGATCGCATCCTGATACACCCCAGTCTCGTAGGTTGGAGTTACTGTGGGAGGTATTGGGGTAGCTGCGGGTGGAACGGGTGTTGGGGTCTTTGGTGCTGCCGTAGGAGGCAGGTCGGTTGGCTGTTGATTTGAGTCTGTAGCAATTGGGGTGGGGGTAAAAGTGATCTCACTGGTAGGGGGAGCATCGACACCTACATCGGCAGTAGGTGTAAGAGGCACTTCCGCCACAATCTCTGCCTGGTTATTTTCAGCCAGAACCTCCTCTTCAGAAGGGGCCTTAGCTTTTTTGACAGCGCCAAACAGCCCTAATGGGTGGCGGGCCTGACCGGGTGTCAGGGTTAAATCTACCGCTTTGACGGCCTCTCCCTCGACCTCCAGCGAACCGCAAGCCGTCAGGCCCAAAACAGCCAGCATGATCAATACGACAAATACTTTCTTCTTCAACTTGAACATACAAATTACTCCTTGTGCCGTTATCGAAAACCTGTCAACCAGGATATCATGCTGACCGTTTCATCCTGCACAAGGCGCGTAACAAAAAGGCCATTTCATGTAACAAGCTCGATACATCAGGTTACTGGCGACACACTCAGGATGCTCGCGCCAGCGGCAGACGGATGGTCATCACCGTCCCGTGACCCTCTCTTGATCGCACGCTGATCGTCCCATAATGCAGCGAGATAATCCGGTGGACCAGTGCCAACCCCATGCCGCTCCCCGTGATGCGTTTGACGTTCTGTCCCCGGTACAGTTCCTCGAAGATGTAGGGGAGTTCGTGGGCAGGGATGCCAATCCCGGAGTCGGCAACCTCCAGGGTAACGGCATACCCGTCATCCGAGACGCGAAGCTCAATCTGGTCGGATTCTTCGGTGAACTTCAGGGCGTTATCCAGCAAATTGCGCAAAGAAGTGACCAGCAAATCCCGGTCGCCCAATACCGTGCCAACCGGCCAGGGTACTTCCTGGTAATGCACCTGGATCCGGGATCGGAATTCCTCCGGGCAGGCAGAATAAACCGCATCTTGAACTACCTCCCGCAGTTCGACTCGCTGACGTTCGGTAGTCCGGCTGTTCAGCTCTGTTAACCAGCGCAAATCGGCGATCAGTTTTTGGAGACGATGTAATTGCTGTGAAGCGCGGAGCAGGGACGAGGACTCCTCTTCCGATAAGTTGGGGCTGTGTTGAAGGTTACTCAAACTCAACCGGATGATCGCCAGCGGATTCTTTACCTCGTGATCGATGCGGTTGATAAAACGCTCGCGGTCCTTACGTGCTTCGGCCTGGATTTCGGAACGCAATTGCTGAATTTGCCGGGGCGACCAGATGAACAGCCCGATCGATAATCCAATGATGATGCAAACAATACTTAACCCCAGCCCTGCGAAAGATACCAGCCAGGCCAGATCGACATAATAGTTCCCCATGTAGACATAGTTTGTTAGCCAATCAACTTTAAGCAGCAGAGCGATGAAGACCCCCATCAATGTTGGGACAGCCGCCGGGATCACAATCAGCAGGGTTCGCCACCTTTTCATGATTTTCCTTCCACTGTGATCAGAAAACGATATCCCTGTCCTACGGCGGTTTCGATATAACAGGGATTTTCGGCATCGTCACCGATTGCTTTCCGCACCTCTGCGATCCGGATATCGACGGCCCGTGTCTCAACCGCATAACTCCAGCCCCAGATCTCGGTCAGCAGCCGCTCACGGGGGACCACTTCGCCGGGATTTAACATCAGGTATTCCAGCACGCCCAGCGCACGGGCGGTCAGGCCAAGCTGTTCTTCAGACAGCCATGCCTGGCGGGTCTGGCGATCTACTCGCAGGTCACCGGCGACCAACCAGCGATAACTGGAGATGGGAAGCTGTCCCTGCCGGGTTCGTCGCAAGACGGCCTGGATACGAGCAATCAGTTCAAAGGGATCAAAGGGTTTGTTGATGTAGTCATCCGCCCCCTCTTGTAAGCTCATGGCTCGCTCTAATGGGGTACCAACCTGGGTCAGCAAGATAACGGGAGTCCAGTTATTGGCTTCGCGCAAACGCCGGAGCACTTCGCGCCCATCAATGTAGGGCATCAGCACATCCAGAATGATCAGGTCTGGATGGATTTGTTGGGCGATTTCCAGGGCTTGTCTCCCATCAATGGCAGTACTGATATCGTAGCCGGAACGCTCTAGAAGCGGCTTGAGTTCTGCGATGAGATCGACTTCATCGTCAGCGACAAGGATATGTGGTCTGGTCATTGATTAATGCCTTTTTCAGGAGTTTTATTATGTTGTAAGGGGATTGTGTTGCTTGATGTCAGATTCTTTAGTGGCCCATTACATCACGATATTTTACCAGCACCACGGACAGGTTGAAAACGGAGAACAATCCGGGTAGATTTGGGCGGTGGCCCTAAGCCGTATGTCGCCTCATCACCGCTATCTACCAGCCGCGGCTATCCAATCATCATAACTCTAACCAGAGGAGAATATCTTTATGGATCTGACCACCGTCGATAAATTATTGACAACTACCCGCTCGGTACGTAAACGCCTGGATTTGACCCGCCCGGTTGAACCGGAAATCATCCAGGAATGCATCGCGCTTGCGGTGCAGGCTCCAACCAGCAGCAACAGCCAGAGTTGGCATTTTATGATCGTTACCGATCCCGATAAGCGGGCGCAGATCGCAGACTTCTATCGGCAGTCATTCATGGCATATGTTGGCCCGCTGCGCGCGAGAACTGACAGTGAGGACAGTAGTGGGGCAGGCGCATCCCAGGTCAGTGGCGTGCTGAGTTCAGCCGTATACCTGGCCGAGAATATGCAAGAGATCCCTGTGTTGATCATCGGTTGTGTCGAGGGACGCCCGGAATCAGCGCCTTCGATGAGGTTGGCGAGTCTGTACGGTTCAATCCTCCCCGCGATGTGGTCGCTCATGCTGGCGCTGCGAGCACGCGGCCTCGGCGCTTCATGGACTACGCTGCATCTCCGTTACGAGCAAGAGATCGCGGCACTGCTGGGCATTCCAGATACGATTACTCAAGCCGTGCTGATGCCGGTCGCTTATTTCACCGGGGATGATTTCAAACCCGCCCAACGCAATGATCCCAAAACGCTGACCTATTGGGATGCCTGGGGCGAAACGCGATAGGGTCAATCTTCTCAAAGATACAGCAGCATTATCGCGCCAAATCTCGCCGGGCGATTTGTGGTATAGTAGAGACGATCAAAATCAATTGAGACCTGAATAAGTGGCATAGTTGAACTATGGATTCATATGTTGAACAAGCCCGGATTGCGATTGCTACCGGCGAGGAAGAACAGGCCCGTGCTATTTTAGGCGAGGTGCTGCGCCAGGACGCGCGCAACGACCGGGCCTGGTTCCTGATGTCCAAGATTGCCGAGCAGCCTGAATATGCCGTTTACTGCCTGAATCAGGCTTTGATCGCTAACCCCGGCAATGTAGAGGCCCAGGAAGCACTTGCAAGGTTAGTCCCGGAGAGCATGATGTATGCCATGCCTCCCAGCCCGCCTACCCGTCATCACGCGCTCCAACCGATTACGGATGGTTATCCTGCTGAACCGGTAGCGGTTCGACGGGAGGTCGCCAAAGCCCGCCGCCGCCTGATCCCCTGGGAATGGATCGCCATCGTGATCGGGACCTTGTTCTTGTTTGTCTGCTTGCTGATCGCCACCATCTGGATTTTCACCCCCGGTTTTGCGCTGCCAGCGTTTCTACAGGCGGGCAGCCTCACCGGACCGGCTGAACAAACAGCAGGCGAGGTATCCCAGGACAGCGCCCCCCAAACCGGCGGCGAGATCAATCTGACGCCTCAACTGGCTGCTCCTCAATGGATTAAGGCCGGGGGGCTGGTCTTCGGCCCGGATGGTGATCTGTACGTGGTCAGCACCGAGAACCACTTCTCAAATGGCACCGCCGATTACGAACATGCCATCCTGCACTTTGATGCGGAAACCGGCGACTATCACGGCGTTTACGTGGATCGGGGAGATGGCGATCTGGCCTTTGGCCCGGATGGGAAGCTCTACCTGTTCGACCGGCAGGCGGTGCTGCGTTACGATGGCGAGTCGCTGGTCACCATCGTTCCGGCTGAGGCGTTGATCGTCGAGCCGGAATCGCAGTCGGAACCGCTGGCGAGTCTGCCGAATGTGCTGTATCTGGCCTTCAGCCCGGACGGAACCCTGACCATCACCGCCACCGAACGGGGCGAAGTGCTGCGTATCGATGGCGAAACCGGCGCACCATCCGATAAGCTGGGCGAGGGTGAATTATCACTGCCGGTCGGGGCGGCCTTTGGCCCGGATGGGACATTCTTCGCTGCCAACAGCACGACCGGCGAACTACTGTATTTATCCGGGGAGAACTTCGAACCGCTGGACACGACTCTTGATCTGCCCAGCTATCTGGCCTTCGGGCCAGACGGCGGACTGTATGCCACCCAGTGGTATCAGGGCAGCGTGGTTCGACTCGATCCGGCAGCCGGTGGGGAAGCCGAAGAAGTGATCACCGGGTTGGAAGAACCCCAGGCGATAGCCTTCAGCCCGGACGGTGATCTGTGTGTCAGCGTGCGATTTGGCGGCGTGATGTGCTTTGACCCGGCCAGCGGGGAATTTCTATACGATTTCCCCAGGGGTATGCGGGAGGCCAACGCCGAGTAAATGCATCGCCTCAACCTGTAGATTTAAGCACCCACTCCGTTTGAAGTGGGTGTTAATTGTTAGTATCATCGTCCACCGTATCTATTCACCTATTCAAAAGGAAACGGATCAACCAACATGCGACGATTCGCTATTGCAATGAGCCTCCTCTCTTCCATGCTGATAATCACCGCCTGCGCCGGAGGCTCTGCCGATTGGGTCGTACATGAGGTGCCGGATAATGGCATTTCCATTGCGCTCCCTCCTGATTGGCAAACTATTGACATGGACCCGTATACCGTCGGGGATTCGATCATACTGATCTCTGAAGATTACCCGGATTACGCTGACTATCTGTGGGAGCAGCTGCCGGGTATGATCAGCCAGGGCACCAGTTTCTACGGCTATGATACGGCGTCGGAAACTATCGACAAAGGTTATGCCGCCAGTCTTAGTTTGCTGGTCGAACCCCTTTCCGAATCGGAACCGCTGGACTTCTATTTAGATGCCAGTGTTGACTTGCTGACGACGATGTGGGGGACGGATCAAACCATCGAGTCGAAGACTGTCAAGCTCCCTGCCGGTGAAGCCGGTCGGCTGCAATATGATGTCGAACTGGCAGCGCCGGGCGGGAAATCGTTGGATATCACCCTGGTGCAATATCTGCTGCTGCATGGGGAGAATGCTTATATCTTCACCTTTGCGTCAATGGTCGATCAGGCCGACAGTTATCTGAATGACTACGCGGATATTATGAAGAATATCCAGTTCGAGTAGGTCGCAAATTTCTGGGGGGATATGAAATAGGGAATAAGCGAGTAGTTCACTTATTCCCTAATATGGCGTAGGCGTTGGCTGTGCGGCAGCCGTCATGTACATTTCCGGATTATCGACATAATCGTATTCGTCAAAATAGCTGACCTTCCAATCAGAGCTATAGGATTCCCTGTAGAATTCACAGGTGATGCGTTCCTCGCGCCACATTTCGGAGTCCCTTACTATTTTTGACCATTTCTCCCTGACTTCTACCGCTGCTATCGTATATCCATAATAAGTCACAGTAAATTCGATAATTTCTGCATCTCCATGAAATCCTGGACTTCGCTGACCAGGAAGTTCGGCATGCTCTGTCATGCTAATTAACCACTCGCCCGTGACAACTTCATCAAGATATTGTGTGTCGTGTGTTTCATGGGCTGCACTCACAACTTCCCGGTAGTGCTCATAGACGGCTTGCAGCTCGGCTTCCTGCTCAAGGGTGGTTTCGTCAGAGGCAGAAAGGGAACAGGCCAATGCGGAACCAATCACCATAAGCACAACTATCAAAACGGCATGTTTCAGTTGATGGGGCAATGCTCATACCTCCCGACTCAGGTCGATGGCATAAAAAGAATCTTGATATAATTGAGGTGAATATATTAGACGAAAGGCCCAATCATGCAAACACCTGCTATGATGACCATCATCAAAATGATGGAAGACCTACCAGAGTCGATGCAGAATCAGGTTGCCGATCACCTGCGTGAGTACATCGCAACGATGCAAGATGAATCGCTCTGGGATGAGCAGTTCGCTAACAGTCAGGATAAGCTGGCGGCTGCGGCGCGTCGTGCCCGGCAAGAGATTGCCGATGGTGAAGCAAAACCAATGGATTATGATGCATTATGAGATCGGAGGTGCTCCCCTCTTTCTGGGAGAGATATCTGTCGCTTGAGGCAGATATTCGGCAGCGGGCGAGAAGATCCTACCTGCTGTGGGCGCAAAACCCGTTTCACCCCTCATTACATTTCAAGTGTGTGAATACAAGGGAAAATATCTGGTCGGTCAGGATTACCCACAGTTACCGGGCGTTGGGGATACGGGAAAATGATACCCTTACGTGGTTCTGGATTGGAAATCATGATGACTATGAGCGTCAATTCTCATAGAGGCCAGCAATATTCCAGCGGAACAAGGGTGCATTAGATAAACCGGTTAAGGCATCTGACCGATAGTCAGCGCCATCAGGAGAAAAAGCACCACCAGCACCATCACCAGAAATCCACCAACCAACCATTTCAGCAGATTGGCGGGAACCTCTCCGATCGATGATGGCTGGCCGTTGTTGGATCGGGGCATGGTGACATGATGCCCATCCGGGGAGCGCGGAGGCGGTTTGGGGATATTCGGTAGGCGCGAGGGAGCCGTCTCCGGGTAGGGTGTCCCGGCCACCTCTGCATCCGACATCACCGGCGGCGTGAATGGCCGTTTAACCTGCTCCGGGTTGAGCACCTCATCGGGGATATCCGCCTTTTGATAGGGTGAGCAGTCGGCAGGATCAAGCCCAACCGCTTTGGATAGGGCCGCGATCAGGGAGGCTGCCTGCGGCGGTCGGCTCTCCGGGTCTACGCTGAGAGCCTGCTGTACGACCACCCGCACCCCGTAGGGCAGGTCAGGCCGCCAGAGCTGGATATCCGGCGTGGATGATTCCTCGTGAGCTTCTGCCAGGGCCTCGCGGTTGTACATCAAAAAGGGGAAAGGCCGCCGCCCGACCAGCATCTCAAAGATCATCACGCCCAGCGCGTAGATGTCGCTGGAAGGGGTGGCCGGATAGCCTGCGGCCAGTTCAGGTGGCATGTATTCGTAAGTGCCGGGAGCCGGGCCATCTTCGAGATGCCGGTCCTCGATCAACTGGGCAATCCCAAAATCGCCCAGGTAAGCGTTTCCGCGATCATCAAGGAAGACGTTGCCCGGTTTGAGGTCACGGTGGATCACCCCGTTCTGATGGGCATAATCCAGGGCTGAGGCGACCTGGATCGCGATGCATACCACGTCTTTGATCTCCAGGCCGTTGGGCCGGGCGATGATATGGAGGGCCAACGTTCCCCCGGCATAGTAGGGAGTCACCAAGTAGGGCTGGCCTTTTTCGACCCCCATATCCAATACCGGCACGATATGCGGGTGATTGAGTTTCTGCGTGGCATAAATCTCGTATTGAAACTGATCAATGAAGGCCGGGTGGCGGGCATATTGGGCGGCAACAATTTTGAGCGCCACATCCTGGTCGCTGCCTTGCCGCCGGGCACGGTAGACAACCGCCATGCCACCCTTACCGATTTGCTCAATGAGCTGGTATGGCCCAATTTGATGGCCTGAGAGGTCTTGTTTCACAAAAAGCACCAAAAGATTACGAGATTCGGGAAGGTTTTTGTCAATAAAAACCTTCTGTGAATCATTAAAGTAAATCACCGTATCTTTGTTTTTCCCAGGTGTGATCTACTTTAAGTAAGACGTTTCTTGGATTATCGCATAATCTGGCAGATCGCGCTGGCAGGTCGCCAACCAGGATAAAAGTACCCCATGATCTATGGAAAAATCAATACCAGCATGATATAGTGATAAGGCGTATCAAACCAATGGGTTGGAAGCCTCTGCTTACCCTTTGCCCGGTGATGGACTGAAACCAATCTGTAAGTCTAAACACTGGCAATTAATCGCAATCTGTAGTTCAATACATGTAGAGGCGTGTTCTCAAAAATGAACAGCCCCGGTTGGATTCACAAACACCACTGTGAGGATGTTGACGGTCATGAGACGTCTGCGTATTACAATTATCGTGCTGGCAGTTTGGTTTATTATCCTGTTTAATGTCGAGCGCCCTGATATCGGAGATCAACAGATCATCGACCTGGCCCCAACGGTTTATGCGGTTGCGGCGTTGATCAGCGGATCGATGTTTATTTTGCCTGGTTTAGACCGGCTGCCCACCTGGCTGCTTTATGGTTCTACCCTGGTTTACATCCCGCTTAAGGCTATCTTAGGTTACAGCCTGGTGGGCCCGGCCCTGATCCCGACCGTTTTCGAAGTTCTGGCTTTGATGATCACGGTTGTTATCAGTAAGACCATTGCTTCCGATCTGCACGAGGTAGAGCAGGCCGTTGAGGATGTTGTCCTTGAAGCGGATAACACCCGTATTGTGTCATCCACAGAGGGTCTGGAACGCATCAACGAGGAGTTGCAGCGTGCCCGCCGCTATGATCGCCCGGTTTCTCTCGTTTACTGCGAGATCGATCCGGCTACGGTCGAAGCCAACATCCTGAAAACAGTTGAAGAAATCGGCATGACCCTGAAACATCGTTATGTTCAGGTGGGTGTCAGTCGGACGATTGACGCCGCCTTACACAACATCGATATTATCAGCGCGATGGATAGCGAAAACGGCTTTGTGGTGTGCCTGCCGGAGACCGCCGGAAGCGCCGCCCGTGCTATCGGTGAACGGCTGCAAACGCTGGTCGATGAGCGCCATAACCTGCGCCTGAATATTGGCGTTTCCACCTTTGGGCAGGATGCCCTGACCTATGAGGAATTGCTGGGACAGGCCCAATCCGATTATTGGAACCGGCTGCTGCTGACCGACCCCGACCATCCCGGCGAGGAGGAGACAAAACTCCAACAGCCGGGCCGGTTTTATGATACCCGTCATGATGAGATGGCCTGGGTGAATGCCCTGCCGCGCCAATCTGCTTCGGCCCGGACGGTTTACGCCGTCTTTAAGCGGGTCTTTGATCTGTCCGTCTCGCTTGCCGTCATGCCGTTTGTCCTGCCACTGTTGCTCTTGATCTCGCTCCTGATCGTGATTGACAACGGTAGGCCGGTGTTCTTCATGCAAGACCGGACCGGGATGGGCGGTAAGCGCTTCAAGATGTTTAAGTTCCGCACGATGGTTCCCAACGCCGAGGAACTGCTCAAGCAAATGACCGAAACCAACGTCAAAGGGGAACTGGCCGGACCGATCAAATTGAAGAATGACCCCCGGATCACTCGCGTCGGGCGCATTCTGCGTAAGACCAGCCTGGACGAAATCCCGCAGATTCTCAACGTGCTGCGGGGTGAAATGAGTCTGGTTGGGCCGCGTCCCACGTCGTGGAGCCTGACCTCCTACCAGCTCTGGCAAACCGAGCGCTTGAATGTCCGCCCCGGCATCACCGGGCTGTGGCAGGTATCCGACCGGGGAGACACGAACTTTGACGAGTGGTTGCGCTGGGATGTAAAATACATCGAGCGGATGAGTTTCTGGCTGGATATGCGAATCCTGGTGCGTACGTTCACCAGTGTCTTGCAGCGCAAGGGAGCGCGGTAAACCATTTTTTAACACTTGTGCTGTCTAAAAACTGGTTATCGGTATAGGGTTGAGGAAATTATTGGGGATGACTCCGGCAGTCAGCCCTGCATGTTGGTAAACTCTATACAAGTATTTCGTTGGTGTAGATGAGGCTCCATTAGAGCCGGGTGGGATGTTCCTATGGAACTGCGTGAATATTTCAATCTTATTGTAAAAAACTGGTGGATTATTGCGGCCTTATTCCTGGTGACTCTGGCAGCGGGCCTGACACTCAGTTATTCTGAAACCCCGTTATATGAAGCGGACTCATCATTTTTTATCAGTCCAAACCGTTCTGCTGGTGGTTCAGCCGAAATCCCGTACCTGATTTCTGAGGTTGGCCGGTCTTATGTGCCGATCACGTATTGCAACATTCTCACCAGTTCCAGCACATACCAGGCGGCAGCTGATACCCTTGATCTGAACACTAACTCCCTGGGCGATTATGAGACGGTCTGTAACCACCTGGCCGACTCGAATATCCTGATCTTCCAGGTGATCGGCCCCAACCCCAGGCTGGCAAGCGACCTGAACACGGCTATTGGTGATGCAGCTATTGCCTTTATCAGTAGTTCACCTTCTTACCAGGTTTTTGAGTTACTCTGGTTAGACCGCCCGCCCTCAAGTCCCGACGAGCCGATCTCTCCCAACCATGCGCGTAACCTGGTCCTGACCGGCGCACTGGGGGCGGTGCTCGGTATCGCGGTGGTGCTGCTCAAGGAATATCTGCAAGCGCCGCTCAGCCGTATCCAGAACCTATCGATCATCGATCCCGAAACCGGGATGTACAACCAGCGCTATCTGATCCAGCGTTTGGAGCAAGAGATCAACCGCTCTCGTACCCGGCTGCGTCCCTTGAGTATGGCCTTCCTGGAAGTAACGGCGGTTGAGGAACTTGAGCTTTATCCCGAAGTGATTCAAGAGCGCTTCAAGCGGCAGTTAAACCTGTTCCTGCCCAAGCAGATCCGCGAGGTGGACTTGTTGGGTCACGTTGAAGGCAATCGCTATGCGATCATCCTGCCCGAAACCCCCGGCGATGAAGCCCAGGAAATACTCACCAGGCTGATCCAACAACTGCGTGAAGAAACCTTTACGCTGGAAGATCTCAAAGTCTCTGCCAATTATGTCGGTGTAGCCGGTATTGTCGAGACCAGCGGCGGTAACCTGGACCGGCGAACCATGATCAGCCGCGCCGAGAAAGCCTTGTTAGAAGCCGTCGAAGAAGATCAAGGTGAGGCCAAGCTCGTCCGTGCTACCCCACGTCCATTCCTGGGTGAGGGTGAGATGGCGCTTGAGTCGGAAGCTGCTCCGGCGGGCACCGGGCCTTTCACCGAGTCGCTGCCCTTTACGGATACGTCCTTTACCGATAGTTCAGCTTTCTCAGGTGGGAGCGAAGCTTCACCCTTCACGGAGACTTCGCCATTTGGCAGCGATGTATCGCCTTTTGACGATGACTACGATCTCGGATAGCAAACCATTTATATGGGTAGGCGCGTGGGTGTTCGACATACCCACGCGCTTTGCATGATAAGGCCGTCTTACACGAGGAGAAGCAAGAGTATACGGTTAAGAGCAGCAGTCTGAGGAACTGCTGATTCCTGGGCCTATCACCTGCTACCGGAGGAATCATGTCCGAACCAGCCAAACTGGCCTATCTCGTAATGCGGTTTCCGGCAGTGACCGAGACTTTCATCCTGCGCGAGATCGTTGAGTTAGAACGCCAGGGAATGCCCATCGACCTGTATGTTGTGATCAAACAGGACGAAGAGGTGGTGCATCCCGACGCCGTCCCCTACATTGACCGGATGCACACCGTCTCATTATCTAAACCGGCGGTGTGGGGTGCTAACCTGCTGTGGCTGCTGCGTAGACCGTTTCGATATGTTGGCCTGTTTATCCAGATGTTAGTCGAGACTTTCGGCACCTGGAACTTCCTGTTTCGGGAGATCATCATGTTTCCGCAGGCGGCTTACTTCGCCCGCCAGATGGAAAAGAATCAGATCACCCATGTGCATACGCACTATGCCACCCATACCGCTTTTGCGACTTACGTTATCCACCGCCTGACGGGCATCAGTTACAGCTTCACGGCTCATGCCCACGACATTTATATCCGGCGGGCGATGCTCTGCCGCAAAATCCGCTTTTCGACCTTCGTGGCGACCATCTCGAACTTCAACAAAAAGCTGATGATGGAGGAATGCGGCGCAGATGTCGGGGATAAGATTCACGTGGTGCGCTGTGGTGTTTCGCCGGATGAGTTCCGTTCGCGGGCGCATCATGGAGAGGCGGGAGTCTTCAAGATATTGACGGTCGCCAGCCTGCGCGATTACAAAGGCATTCCTTACCTGATCGAAGCCTGTGCCCTGGCGCGGGATCGGATCCCTCATCTACAATGGGAAGTGATCGGTGGTGGGCCGGATCGCAAGCAGCTTGAAGCGCTGATCGAGCAGCGCGGCGTTGGCGATATTTTCAAGCTGGCCGGGCCGCAGCCCACCCAGGTTGTCGCCGAGCGTATGCAGCAGACCGATGTGTTTGTGATGGGCAGCATCATTATGCCCGACATGCGGATGGAAGGTATCCCGGTGGTGCTGATGGAATCGCTCGCTACCGAACTTCCGACCATCGCGACCCGTATCTCCGGCATCCCGGAGTTGGTGATCGATGGCGATACCGGCTACTTAGCACCTGAGCGTGATCCGCAGGCTATCGCGGATTTTCTGGTAGAAATATATAATGACCCGGAGGAGGGGGCACGCCGCGGGCGGTCGGGACGCCAGCGCGTATTGGACGAGTTCACCATTGAGGGGAACGTCACGCGGCTGCGCGGAATATTTGAAGCAATTTTGTATTGACATAGTAGGGGCAAGATAATGTGCCTTTAGAATTTAAAACCGACAATCATTTTCCTGACCTGACTCCCCTCTCCCCTGAATCTGCGAAGCAGATCGGAGTGGGGCTGGGGGTGAGGGCTTTATGGCGATTGTCGAACTATTTTCTTAAACAACATTATCTCGCCCCAAAATAACAAATTCCATTCATCGGACTTTGAGTTTGTGCCTTTATGATATCTAGAGGAATCTAAGACATGGTGCTGGCGATTATCATCTGGTTATGTATCCTCATTCTACTCTACACTTTCTTCGGATACCCTTTGCTGGCCTTTTTGGTCGCAAAGATTTTCCCGCGCCCGGTTCAGAGCCTGCCCATTTTTCCCCCGATCACGATGGTTATCCCGGCTCACAACGAAGCCGATGTGATCGAACGTAAACTCACAAACACGCTTGAGATCGATTACCCGCGGGAACTGTTCGAGGTGCTGGTTCTCGATGATGGTTCGGAAGACGGCACGGCGGAGATTATCGAGGGTTTTGTAGATCAGGGAATTACCCTACTCCGGCAGGTTCCGCGCCAGGGGAAAATGGCAGCGGTCAACCGGGGCGTGCGTGAGGCCAGGGGTAAGATCATTATGCTGTCCGACGCCTCACCGGATTATGTGCCGGGGGCGATCAAGTCGGCTGTCCGGCATTTCGCCGATACGTCGGTCGGGGTGGTTTCTGGCCAGATCCGAATCTGGGACAGTGCTTCCGCCGTCGAAAAACCGGCGGGCCTTTACTGGAAATACCAGGAGAAAATCCGCCAGTGGGAAAGCCGCAGCGGATCAACCGTCGGGGTGAACGGCAACTTCTTTATGTTCCGCAAGGAACTCTACCACCCGCCGCCCACCACGACCGTCAACGATGAATTCACCATTGCTATGTCGATAGCCCAACAGGGCTACCGGGTGCTTTATGAACCGGAAGCGGTCACCTATGACGATGCTTCCGCTTCGATGTCCGACGAGTTTTCCCGCCGGGCGCGGATCAACGCCGGACGCTATCAGGCTTTGTTTGGTACGTCGTTTCTTTCATTGAAGAATCCCAAACTGGCTTTCCGGCTGATCTCGCACAAGTTATCACGTCCGCTTGCCCCGGTCTTTATGATCGTGTTGTTCATCGCCAGCCTGATCCGGGTCATCCTGATCCCACCGCCGAACGGGTTACCCACCCTCGGAGATATCCTGTTGATCAGTGGGTGGGCGGCCTGGGTGATCTTCTGGGTGCAGCAGTTGATTTATGGGCTGGCCTTGCTGGGCTGGTTATTCGAAACACAGGGATGGGGAAAAGTCCGCTTATTCAGCATTCCCTATTTCTTCATGAACGGTAACTTAGCGGCCCTGGTCGGGTTGTATCGCTACCTGACCGGTGGGCAGGCTGTCACCTGGAAGAAGCGAACAACAGGTGAGGCTTGCTTAACGGATGTAGTAGGTAAATGGGCTGCTTAGAAGGAGCTTCTTCCAAAGATGTATCAAGAATTTGAGCCAAAACAACCAAAGCGTCCACGCTGGATTATCTATGCGGTGATCGCCGCTGTGGTGCTTATTTCCGGGGTTATCCTGCTGGTTACCGGTGTCATACCGGGCCTCAAGCCGGGTGAACCCGCCGCCGAGACGGAAACCGGGGATTTCTTTATGCCGCTGTCCACACCATCGGCAGCCCCGGCAACAACCGTCGCGCCTCCTTTTGAAATCACGGAGGAAACCGAGGAGGCGAAGCCGACCGAGGCAACCGAGGCAACCGAAGCGACAGAAGAAACGGAAGCCGCCGAAACCGAACCGGCAGCAACCGAAGCAGAAATCGCAGAGGTGACGGCTGCTGCCTCACCGACCTCCACCCAGACACAGGTCGGCACGCCGCTGCCCAATCTGACTCCCACCGAGCCAGCCGCGCCAACCGATGCACCGACTGCAACACTGGATACCACTGTCACCACACCAACCCTGATCGCGGTGGGGGCCAGTCAACTCACGCCCACGCCAACGGCCACCCCGGTAGCGGCTAACTTCCGCCGCACCATGACGTTTGAGCAGTTGGGGCGAGCCGATAATCTGATCCTGGAATCGCCAAATGGTTCTGACAGTGTTTACTTTAACTTCCCGCTGAACTGGGCCTTGAGCAACACCAGCACGGTTGAAATCCAATATGACGTGATTTATACCGCCCCGGCAGTCGATGCCACGCAGCAGGCGATCTACCAGATTCCGGCTGTGATGGAGGTATTTGTCGATGATGAGCGGATCGCTACCATCGATGTGCCGCCCGCCTCGGCTAAAGCCCAGCGTGCAACCATCCAGCTTCCCCCTGGGCCTTTTAACGATCCGGCGGCGGGTACCTATCACGAGATTGTCTTTACACTGGATGCAGGCGAGTTATGCGAACTGCCGGTTGAACTCAAGGTTGATATCGACCGGATTGTATCGGTTGCCAATTTTGACTATGGCCTGGTTCCGCCGACTCCTGACCTGTCGATTTATCCCCGGCCACTCTACAACTCATCCGGCTTTGACCCGGAAAGCGTGCTGTTGGTGCTGCCCGACCAGCCAAGCCTGAGCGATTTAAGCACAGCTGCGGCTTTTTCGGCTAACCTCGGATCGCTGTCACGCGGCCAGATCATGATTGATGTGCTGCGGGCGGGCGAAGTTGGAACTGCCCAGCGCACCCAGACCAACCTGGTCTTGATCGGCCAGCCGTCGCGCAATGCCTTGACCCAGGAGCTTTATGCATCAGGGGCGATGCCCAGCCAGCTCAGTACCAGCCAGGTCAATGTGACTATCGAAACGCCGGAGGCTTCGCCTTTCGATTACAATATCACCCTGCGCAATAAAACCGACGCCGCACTTACCGACCTGACCCTTGAAGCCGCTTTGCCGGATGATATCCAGGCTGAAACATGCAGCGGCGGCTGCCGCAGTTCGGGTGATCTGCTGGTCTGGGCTATTCCCCAGTTAGCACCTGACGAGGTTTTGAGCCTGTCCATTACCATCGCGGATGCGTCCGCCGCCTCCAACCCGATTGAACTGGTCGCCCGCCAGGGTCAAACGGTGATCGGGATGGATAACAACGGGCTGGCAAACGTTGATAAGAATACGCTGTTGTTCTTCAATAACACGGCAGTGGCTCTACATGAGGGCCTGGTCGAAGAGGTTGTGTCGCCCTACAATCCGCAGATGGTGATCCTGGTCTTCACCGGGTTGAGCGATGAAGCCGTTCTCCAATCGGTCTACGGCATTTCCTCGGCGGTCACCCCACGCTACTTCTTGAGTGGACAGTCTGCCGTTATCCGGGATGTACAGCCCGGTGGCGAGACTATCGCAGAAGAAGTAGCTGAAACCTTCACCCTGGAAGACCTGGGTTACGATGACGCCACGGTCTACGGAACCAACGAAACCGGCCTTGAAGTCTTCTTTGATGTGCCGCTGAATTGGGAATTGACCGAAGAATCGCTTGTCCGCATCGAGTTTTCTCACTCGGCGACTATCAGCGAAGAGTTATCCGTCATGACGGTGGCGCTTAACCAGGTTCCGATTGGCAGCGTTCAGTTAGACCGTACCAATGTCCAGAACGGCGTTCTGGAGGTCGAACTCCCCGATACCCGGATTGAGCATGGGGAAACCAACCTGCTCGAAATCAATGTTGATATGGACCTGGACGATGAGTGTTTGCCCCCTGATTCCCAGTTGGCCTGGGCTACCATCAGCCGCGACTCGATGATCCGGCTGACCCATGTTGAGGCAACCCCCGAGATCGTGGAGCCAACATTGGGTAACCTGCCCGGTCCCTTCTCCGCGACACGAGATCTGAGTGACACCCTCATGGTGCTGCCAGAACCCAGTTCCTCGCGGGATATCCAGGTGATGATGCAGTTAGCCAATTTCATGGGATCGGATTCTAGCGCGGCATTGTTTAGCCCGAAGGTTACCTTTGCCAGTCTGCTGGAAGAAAGCGACCTGACCAATAATCACCTGATCGTGCTGGGATCGCCTTCCTCCAACGAGTTGTTCGAAGGGCTCAACAGTAATCTACCTCAGCCCTTTGACCTGGATAACGACACCATCTCCCAGAAAGCCGGTGACGTGATCTACCGGCTGCCGCCCGGATTTAGCATTGGTGTCGTCCAGATTCTCCCGTCGCCCTTTGCCGATCCCGGCAGTGGATATGCTGCGCTGGTCATCAGTGGGAGCAACGAGCAGGGCATCGAGTGGTCGCGTCAGGCTTTTATTGTCCCGACGATCAGACGCCGGATGGTTGGTGATCTGGCCTATATCAACGATACCCAGGTGGAGAACTTCGTCACCACGGCGAACGTGGAAGGGGCGGTTGCTGCGACCTTGATCGCCGGGGGCGATGCCGACATCATGCCTGAGATGACCCCTGGGGCGGAAGTTGAAGCCACCCTTGATCCGCTGGCCCCGACCGTAGAAAGCGCTACGGCCACCCTGCCAGCGGAATATGATGTCATCGGCGCACAGCGCCCGGAGTGGTTAGACCTCGCCACCATCGTGATCGGTGTCATTGTGTTGGGGATCTTAGGTATAGCCTTCTTCACCACCCGGCGCAGGGCAAAAGAGGAATAAACCGCCGCACGGTGTAAGTCAAGTATAAAAAAATGGAGATGGGTAGATCCCGTCTCCATTTTTCATTTGATTGTAGGGGGCATGTTAGTCCAATTTCAGGCCGTTTGCAATCAGGACAGCTTCGGATTTTGGTATGTTGTTACCGATCACCTCCAGTGACAGATCCTCCGCAAACCAGATCAACGACCAGCTATTGGTACCACACACAAGCTCTTTTGTCTGCCCTCCCCAATCGGCAACTTCCAGGCTGCATTCAGGATTGTAATTTAACACGGCGGGCATGCCATTGACCTTAACCTCTTCACTTTTATCAGCTTTAGGCAGGTATTCACCTATGATAGGAACTCTCTGCCGGATGATGAGAAATTCCTCTGACTCCACCTTATAAACCTGTAGTTCAACCGATGAGCCATCGTTACCTCTGATAGCATCTGCCCCAAAGATTTCATCCTCATCCTTGCCGGTAAACAGCGTGGCGGGCAAATAATGGGGTTTCAGCGGCTTAAAGATCAGGTCTTCCACGAGCGTGCTAAAGCCATAACCCGGCCCTTCGTATTCAAATACGAACATACCCGGTTCGGGTGGGAATCCCGGTATTCCCACTTCCAGTGATCCGGTCTGGATTCTTATCGTCAACCGGGCGATATCCAGCAGATCGTCCTGCGGCAGGTTCGTCAGGAGCGATATCTGCTCGTCATTTATGTTCCACGCGACCATCACCCCATCCGTATATTCGATCTCCTCCGGAAACAGCCTCGGCTCTTCGGTGAGATTAGGGCCGCCGCCACCGCCGCCACCACCACCGCCGCCCAGGAAAGGACGTGAGATACCATCCTGCAAAGTGTCCATAGTCAGCAAGGCTTTACCTTCAAGCTCTTCAACCAGGATGACGGGGTAGTAGTCAAGGTTGATCTCCTCACCCTCTGGCAGCGGTTGGTTGGGGGCCATACGCTCGGTCAGGATAACAAAGCTGTCATTGCCATAGTACCGGGCCTCCCGAACCTGCACAGCATCGTCATCAACTATGATTTCGTTGTATGTATAGAATTCTGGATGCAGGGTGCGGATCAGGAGATCAACTTGTGACCCTATGCTCTGATCGCTGGCGATGGGTGGCACCCCAGAATAGGCGGTCGGTGTGAAAAGTGGAATGGCGGAGGGAGTGGCGGTCAATACCTCGATAGTGGGAGTCTCCATTGCCTCTTCGGTCGGTGAGGCTGTTACCTCGGTGTCTTCTATCAATTCTGGTGTGGCTGTTTCTTCGTCCGCCGCTGCAAACGATCCTTCTTCGTCCTGCGACGATGAGGCCAGCATGATGCCAAATCCTCCCGCTACCACCACCAGAAAAACCAGCGATAAAACAGCCACTAATGGCGTTATTTTCTTCATATTGTCATGTCCTTTATAGAGATGCCAGGACGTGTGATTCCAGATCGGGCGGTGTCCGTTCGTATTCGCTTTCCTGAGTTGCTGCCCTAACTTGATGCGGAGCCAACTGCGGAGTTCGGTTTTAAACTCGGTAGATGGTTCGACGCGGGCGCGGGTCAGCAGATCATGGATTTCCTGCTCAGTCAATGGTTCCTTAGCCATCTCTACTTTTCCCCTTCGAACTCAAATGATTGCTTTAACTTGCGGAGTGCTCGACGCAGCCTGACGGCCACATGGTTATCGGTCATCCCATTGATCCGGGCGATCTCCTGGTTAGTCAGCCCCGCCCCATACCGCAGGGCGATCAGGTCTTGATCCCGGTCTGAAAGCACAGACAGCCGATCCAGAACCTGCTTGAAGTCCTCTTTGACCTGGTAGCTCTGTTCAACCGGGCGTATCTGCACACGGATCTCTGGCAGCTTATCCAGAGAAACGGGTGCCGGTTGGCGCTTCAGGGATCGCAAATGGGAGCGAACCGCATTGCGTGCAATGCCAAACATCCAGGCTCGCATCTCCCCGCGTCCGGGGTCATATTGATCCAGCCGTCCAAGCGCCTGCTCACACACGAGCGAGGTCAGGTCTTCAGCTATCGCCACATCTCTTATTTTGTAGAAGATGTAGCGGTACAGCCGGGGCATTTCCTGTTCGTACCAAACCTCAAACAGGTTCAGTACATTGTCGTCGTTAAAATGATCCAAACTACATCCGTCTCCTCGGAGCCTCAGGTACCTATAAATAAATATGCCGTTTTAACGAAAAAGTGACAGAAAAACTGGGAGGTTCGAAGTAAAGGAGTATAGTAGGGGACGCTTTAGCAGCGCCCCCGGTATGACACAGCATTAATCCAACTGCAAGCCGTTTGCAATCAGGATACCCTCAGATTTCGGTATGTTGTTACCGATTACTTCCAACCGCAGTCCTTCGGCAAACCAGTTCAACGACCAACTGTCGGTGCAAATCAGATATTGTATACCACCGGCATCAGGTGTAGAAACCGCCAGGTTGCATTCAGGGTTGTTAACCATCGCGGCGGGCTGACCATTCAACTCAATGATATCATTAGCTTCAAATGGATCCAGGGTTTCATTTGGTTCAGGCATCCTTTGCCGGATGAGCAAAAACTCCTCTGTCTCTACGTTATAAAGCTGCAATTCAACCGACGAGCCATCAGCACTCCCGACCGCCACTGCTCCAGGCATTTCATCTTCATCCTGACGGGTAAAAAACGTCTCAGGTAGATAATGGGGTTGGAGAGGATCAAAAACCAGCCCACTTGTAGAATAGCTATAAGCAATATACAAGCCGGGATATTCAAACCAATCGGGTTGAGGTATGGGAGACATCTCAGGCTTCTCTAGCCTAC
>JBNKDD010000062.1:0-22290 GCA_050288085.1 Anaerolineae bacterium | reverse complement strand
AGACTCTATTGGCCGGTTGCCTCCGCGCAAATGGGATTCACCGATCCGCATCTTCCCCCGCGCTTCCTGACCATTGAAACCTCACAGTATGCCATGTCGGAATTTGTCTATGAGGCGGTAGAGAACGGTGAATTTGATGCTGTCAGCGTCGCTCCACAGCAGATCGCCCGCCAGATCATCGATAACCTGGGCAAGGCTGCCATCATGCAGATTCCCTACCAGGACATCCCCAACCTGCTATCGGATGCCTGGGGCAATGAACGCCCTCGCAAGCGCAAGCTGGCTTATCAGGCCGCAGGGCGGGTTGCCCATGCTTTCCGCCAGTATTGCCTGCAAAACCGGTTGCTGGATTATTCCTTGCAAATCGAGTTGTTCACCCACCTGCTGCGCCAGCCGGATTTCTCAAAATCGTTCTTCGATCAGCGCACCCACCTGATCGTCGAGCATGTTGAAGAAGAACCAGCGCTTACTCACGATTTAGTCCGGGAGTGGCTGCCTCATCTCTCTGGCGCGTTATTAACCTACGAATGGGACAGCGGCTACCGGATTTTTCTGGGGGCCGATCCAGCCGGTGGCTATACCCTGCGATTAGCCTGTGACGGTATATTGACCCTGGCCGAATCCACCATCACCTCGCCGGGATTGGAAGCCCTGCATGATGAGGTCGCCTATAGCATGAGCCGCCCTGATGCACAGCCTGCGCCCGAAGATGCCTCGCTCGATTTTGAGTATGCCTTCCATTCCTATTATCCGCAGATGATCGATTGGGTGGCAGAGCAGATCGCCCACTTGGTGCATGTTGAAGGTATCCCCCCCCGCGAGATCGTTGTACTGGCCCCTTATCTCAGTGATGCAATGCGCTTCTCCCTCAACCAGAAGCTCGAACGCCAGGGGATACCGACTCTCTCTCATCGCCCATCGCGGGCGCTCCGTGATGAACCGGCGGCCCGATGCTTGCTCACCCTGGTTGCCCTGGCGCATCCTGCCTGGGGATACCGGCCTCCTCGTGCCGATGTCGCTCACGCGCTGCAACTTGCCATCGGCGGACTCGATCCGGTGCGGGCGCAGCTCCTGGCAAAGATCGTCTACCACCCACGCGGCGAACAGGCTTTGACGGCCTTCGAGCAGATTAAACCGGATATGCAGAACCGGATTACATTCCGGGCCGGGCAGCTCTACGATCAGCTCCGTATCTGGTTGACCGAATATGCTTCCCATGACCCCGACCCACTTGACCACGTTTTCAGCCGCCTGTTTGGTGAGATACTTTCACAGCCGGATTTTGGTCTTCACGGTGATCCGGAAGCCGGGCGGATCGCGAACGAACTGGTCGAATCGGTGCGGAAGTTCCGGCAGTCGTTGTTTGCCGACCAGCCGATTGATAACGGCGAAGTGGGGCTCCGCTATTTCCGAATTGTTAACCAGGGATTGCTGTCGGCCTTGTATGTCGCAAGCTGGCGTGATGAGATGAGTGATGCCGTCTTTATAGCTCCGGCTTATACCTTCCTGATGCGCAGCCGGTCGGCAGCGGTGCAGTTCTGGCTTGATGTGGGATCGACCGGTTGGTGGGAGCGGCTTGACCAACCCCTGACCCACCCCTATGTCCTATCGCGATCATGGCCGCAGGGGGAAATCTGGACGGACGCCGACGAATTCGAGCGCCAACAGGATATGCTCTATCGTGTCATGAGCGGCTTGATCCGGCGCTGCAGCCAGCAAATCTACCTCGGTATCAGTGACCTCGGAGAGCAGGGCTATGAACAGCGAGGCCCAATGCTCCGAATCTTCCAGCAAATCTTGCGCCGCCACCCACAACCGGCTCTGGAGACAGCCAACGATGGATGAGATTAAACTACGCGAATCGCAGAAGGATGTCCTTGCCTATTCCGGTGGAAAGATGGGCGTAGCCGCTGTCCCCGGCAGTGGAAAGACCTTCACCCTGTCTCGGCTGGCAGCTATCCTGGTTGAGCGGTTGATCGAGGCGGATCTCGCCGACGAACAGGAAGTATTGATTGTCACCTTCACCAACCCGGCAGTCAACGCCTTCCGCAGCCGGATTGCCAAGCAGCTTCAACGGGAACGCGGATTGCTGCCTTATATCGGCTATCGTGTCCGCACGCTGCACGGTCTGGCCCATGATATTGTGAGGATGCGTCCCGGGTTGGTAGGACTCGCCGAAGGCTTTGAGATCGCCGACGAGCGAATCACCAGGGGCATTATCCGGGATCTGGCGGAAGGCTGGGTCAGGGTCAACGGCGATCAACTGCTGCCCTATGTTGATTCAGCTATGGTGGACAGCCAGGAGCAGCTCCTTTACCGGATTCGCAAAAACGGCGCAGACCTGATCGAGAGCCTGGCTTACGAGATCATCAAGCTGGGTAAAGATAACCGTTGGGAACCTGCCGACCTGCGTCAGCACCTCGATCAAATCGATTATCCCCTGCCCTTAGCGGAGATCGGCATCGCATTATATGAGGATTACCAGCGCAGCCTGAGTTATCGTGGTGCGGTCGACTTTGACGACCTGGTGCGGCTAGCAATGCAAGCCCTTGAACTCGACCTCGATTTTCTCGACCGGCTGCGAAGGCGTTGGCCCTATATTCTCGAAGACGAGGCCCAGGATAGCAGCCAGCTCCAAAACCAGATGCTCCGCCTGCTCTCTGGCGATAACAATTGGGTGCGTGTCGGCGACCCCAACCAGTCGATCTACACCACCTTCACCACCGCCAACTCCAATTTACTGCGGGCTTTTCTTGATGAGGATGACGTTGTCAGTAGTCCGTTGCCGGAATCGGGCCGTTCATCTCCGGCCATCATCACCCTGGCAAATCAGCTCGTCTACTGGGCTTCGGACGATTCACTTGTCTCCCATCTGAATGACACTTTCCACCGCCAGGATATCGAACCAACCCGGCCCGGAGATCCCCAACCCAACCCGGCCAACGGCCAGATGTACCTGGACTACGACCCGGAAGTTAATATCACCCCTGACCGTGAATTAGATCGCGTGGTCGGCTCCATCCAGAAGTGGCTCCCCGACCACGAAGACTGGACGGTCGCCGTCCTCACACCAGAAAACAGCCGGGGATTCAAAGTCGCTGAGGCTCTAAAGGAGCAGGACATTCCTTATGAGGAGCTGCTGCGCAGCACCTCGGCTACCCGTGATGCCGCTACCCGAATCCTGATCGTCTTCACCTTCCTGGCCGATCCGACCAACAGCCGCGCCCTGAGCCGTCTTTTCGCGGATGTGTGGTGGCCTATGCGGATTAATGATTCAGATGATGGTGAGGTGGAGAACATCCGCATCCAGGTCAGGCAGGCTTTCCAAAATCTGAAAACCCTGGAGGATTTCCTGTGGCCCGGACACAATTACGACTGGCTGTCTGAGTTGGAAGGAACCATCGAGCCGGAATATGCCACCATGCTCCGTGAATTTCGTGAGCAGGTGCAGGTTTGGTTGCAGGCCAGTTCCCTGCCGGTAGATCAGTTAATCCTCACCATTTCGCAAGATTTATTCGATAACCAGGCGGATCTGGCCCTGGGACATAAGATCGCCGTTGTGCTGCGGAGCATTGCCGAGAGTAACCCGGATTACCGTCTACCCGAACTCGGCCAGGAACTCCGGCTGATCGCCCAGAACGAACGGCGCTTCCTCGGCTTTGACGATACAGCAGAGGGCTACGAGCCACAAAAGGGAATGGTGACCGTCGCGACCATGCATGCTGCCAAGGGTTTAGAGTGGGATCGGGTTTACCTGATGGCCGTCAACAACTATAGTTTTCCGGCGGCATTGTCCGGCGATTCCTACATTGCCGAGAAGTGGTTTATCCGAGACGAACTGAATATGCAGGCCGAAGTCCGGGCTCAGGTCAACTTGCTGATGCAGGGTGAGCCGGAAAAATACGTCGAGGGACAGGCTTCAAAAGAAGCCCGTATTGAATATGCCGCCGAGCGACTCCGTTTACTCTACGTGGGGATCACCCGCGCCAAGCGCGACCTGGTCATCACCTGGAACATGGGCCGCTTCTGGGATCAGGGTCACCGGAACCAGCCCGCCGCCGCCTTGATTGCCCTCACCGATTACTGGAAGGAGCATCTACAAGATGGTCAATGATGGCCCATTTGCCCACCTGGGAAGAGAACTCCAATCGCACGAGCCGGAGCCGGTTCTTGAACCCGGAAAACTCCCGCCGGTGTTCCAGTTTAGCCAGCAGAGCTTACAGGACTACGTCGACTGCACCCGGCGATTCCAGTTGAAATACGTAATGGGCCAGCGTTGGCCCGCTATCGAGCAGGAGCCGGTTGAAGAACGGGAAGACTTCCTGGAGCGTGGATCACAGTTTCACCTGCTGGTACAGCGTCACCTGATGGGAATCCCGACCGAGAAGCTGACTCCCCAGGACGAACAGCTAAAACGCTGGTGGGATGCTTATCTCGATTACCCATTACCCGACCTGCCTACCACCCATCGATACCCGGAAATGATGCTCTCAACACCGGTCAGTGATCAACGCCTGCTGGCTAAATTCGACCTGCTTGCCATCGACCCCGGTGAACGCCTGGTGATCGTAGACTGGAAAACATCACAAAAACGCCCGGACCGCCAGCGGCTCGCCCGCCGCTTGCAGACCCGAGTCTATCCCTTTGTGGCCGTCGAGGCGGGGGACCAGCTTTTTGGAGAGACTATCGAACCAGAGCAGATCAGCCTGATCTACTGGTTTGCCGAAGCTCCTCTCAAACCTGAAATTTTCCAATACACCACTGGCCAACACGAAGAAAACCGGGCCTACCTCTCCGACTTGATCCAGGAGATATTAAGCCGCGAAGGAGAGGTATGGCCGCTCACCGATAATCAACAATATTGCCACTACTGCATCTACCGCTCTCTGTGTGATCGGGGAATCAAGGCCGGTCAGATGGGCGAGATCGACAGTGACGACGACGATATCAGCAGCTTTGATTTCGATTTTGACCTGGATCAAATCGACGAGATCGCATTTTAGGGACGGATGAGCATGGGAGCAAGACAACCATCCGGGTTGGCCGGAGTCCTGGTTGCCACAGGGACATCTTTGTTGATCTTATCTATTGGTGGATTAATCCTGGTGCAAGTTGCTGCTAAACCCGAAGTAGCGGATGTTCCCCCCACCAAACAATTCAATTGGGAAGAAATCGATACAAACCCGGTCGGAACGCTGGAGGGCACGCGTCCAACCGTTACACCCCTCCCCCCACCAACTTTGATCCAACCGGCGGGTGTAGAACCTGCAGAACAGGCAGTAGAAGTACCGAATACACAGCCTCAAGCAACCACTGTGATCCTGCCAACCGATACACCAGGGCCAACTCCTACGCCCCGCCCGCCATCAGGCCCGCCTGCTGAGTGGACGGAAGAGGAGAAAAATGCCTTGTCCTGGATGTGTTATGGCGAGGTAGGCGGTATGGGGGATGTCAAGATTGATGCCTGTCTGTCGGTAATCTCTACCGTACATGCCCGTTATTCCCAGGCCAACAGTTATAATGAACTCAATCTGATCGATGCACTGCTCAGGCCGGGACAGTTCAATATCTCAATTGATACGGGCAGCCCCGCTCCAGACATCTCTCTCTATGATACGGTTGGGTTGTATCAGGCCGGTTCACGCGGATCGTGCGATGGCTACCTGTATTTCGATTCCGTGCCGGGTGGGCCGTCATTGTGTGTCATCTATGCCAACAACAGGCAGTTCCTTGATTTTCACAATGGCTGGTGATTAAAGCGCCGGGGTGCTTCGGAAGATGTGAAGCACCCCGGCGAACAAAGTCTATTGGAATATTATTCTCGCGGAGACAATCCGACTACTGGACAGCCTCACTGTCTGTCACGAAGTTGAATAGGTCCGGATTAGCCCAATCGTTGGGGTAGTGGAATACTCGCAGGCCGTAGTACTCTTCAACAATCCGGCGGAAGATCGGAGAAGCTACATCCGATCCCTGTCCAGAATTTTCGACAAGTACCACCACTGCGATCTCTGGGTCATCGAAAGGCGCATACCCTGCAAACCAGGCATGCGGCGGTGTGCCGGGGAGCGGAACCTGTGCCGTGCCGGTTTTGCCCGCCACAGCTATTTGCATGCCGCCGATTCTACCCTCAGCCGTACCTATTTCGATATTGGAGGCTACCCCCCTCATGCCCTGGCGAATAGCATCCAGATGCTCTTCCGAAACAGGCAGTGACCCGGTGATCTCCGGTTCATAAACGACCGTTGGTTCTTCTCCTATCAGCCCGATCCGATCTACTATCTGCGGACGGTAGAGTGTCCCGCCATTAGCGATAGCCGAGATCATGGTGACAATCTGGAGCGGGGTAACCTGCACGTCTCCCTGTCCAATCGCAACGTTGACACTATCAGCAATAGTCCATTGATGCC
Source organism: Anaerolineae bacterium (assembly GCA_050288085.1). Taxonomy (GTDB): domain Bacteria; phylum Chloroflexota; class Anaerolineae; order Aggregatilineales; family UBA3940; genus JBNKDD01. The sequence goes on along the minus strand of JBNKDD010000062.1, from coordinate 15,880 downwards.
CGGAGGATTGCATGATCGTTTCCGTTGTCGGGACAAACCCCGGTTCCTCCGGCAGCAAGAACCCCTGATCAGTTCCAAACCCAAACTCGTGGGCATAGTTAGGAATCAGGTTGAAATCCTGCTGACCGGTCAGGTAGCCTATCTGATAAAAGTAAGGGTTACAGGAGGCTGTCAGACCCTCGACCAACGTGAGCGTACCGTGTCCATCTTCTTTCCAATCATAGCGAAGATTTTCAGGCCCAAGCCCATCCCAGACGCCGGTGCAGGTATATAGCGAGTCAGGCTCAAGGACGCCGCTCTCAAGAGCAGTCGCCATTGAGACTATTTTCCACACGGAGCCGGGCGGATATTGTCCCTGTGACACACGGTTGAGGAAGGGTGTATCGGGGTCTGAGGCAAGATCTTGTAAATATCCTTCTGTAGCGAGCGGATGGTTATTGTTAGGGTTGAGCACATTGGGGTCAAAACTTGGATAACTGGCTGCGGCAAGGATGTCCCCATTGTTGACATCCATCACGACCACAGCCGCCCCATGCGAGGTCGGAGCCCAGGTTGAAGCCGAATAGCGATAAGCCTCCTCAACGGCGTCCTGTACGATAGTTTGTAAATCGCGATCCAGGGTAGTGTAAATACTCTGTGCTGGCTGTGGCTCTGATGCGGCCACTTCAAGGTAGATACCGCTAACGGTATACGCACCCAGAACTCCACCCTTTTTACCGGCGAGGTATTCTTCTCCCCAGAGTTCTAATCCGCTGAGGCCGACGATCTCTCCACCCTGATAGCCGAGTGCCTGATACTCTTCTAATTTCTCCACCGGAATATACCCGGTGTGTCCCATAATGTGCGGAGCTAGCGAGTAGTAGTACCGGCGACCGTTCTTTTCGTAAGCATCCAGGCCGGGATAACTATAGAATTCGTTTCGGAATTCGTTGAAGGTTTCGAGGTCAACGTCTCCTAATGCCACATACCAATCTTCTGGCAGGCCCTCATAATTCTTGCGAATATCATTAGGGGGGATACGCAACATTTGGCTGAGCATATCCAGCATTTGACCCTCATAGTCATCGCTGACCTGCCCAGGGACAATCTGGAGAGTGATGGCCTCTGCATTGGCAGACACCAGCCACAACCCATTACGATCATAGATATTGGCTCGCGACGGCGATTCGGATTCCAGTTGAAGGGTTGACCCTTTGGAGAGCTCGTCGAAGATCAGGCCGGGACTCCACGATACCCCCCACCGGCTATTCTCATAGACCAGGGGCATCGAGATTTCTTCCTCAATACTGCCGAGAATCGTTGTATTGTAAGTGACCTTAAAAGCGAAAAGGGCACTTTCTGATGTCTCCTGCAAGATAGCCATTGGGACGACTTGCAGGTCAATCAGAGACATGGTGTTGGCAGTGCTGGTATAAGTGTCTATAAATTCCGTCTCTGAATATTCAGCCTGGCTGTTAGGCGAGAGCAAGCTGTACATGCCTGAATAATTCCCCTGTGTCCAGGCATTGAGGAAAGCCTGCGCCACGCCATCCGGCCCGCTGAGGTCTTCCGTTGGAGCAGGCGTGGGAACATCGGGGTCATTATTGTTGGGTAGAATACCACACCCACTCAAGCTCAAAGCAGCAATCAAAACAAGCGCAAATAGTCGATACTTCATCATCATCCTACACCTGTACCTGAATTTTACCGGTGGTACATACAACACAGGAGGCCGGTAAGAAATGGAGTGCCCGGCCCCCTGAGATTGCGCCGATTATAGCCCGTGCATAAATCTTCGGCAAAATGGCGAGTTTATATTATATCCACGCCGGTTCCTGATAAGTCCCGTACACCCGGCGCAGCACATCGGTGATCTCGCCTAGCGTAGCATACGCTTTCACCGCATTGATCAGGCCGGGCATCAGATTCTCGCCCTTCTTCGCAGTTTCCTCAATCGCTTTCAACGTTGATCCCAACGCCTCGTTATCTCGTTCGGCTCGCAGTTTCTCCAACCGGGCGACCTGACGTTGGTAACCCTGTGGGTCCATCTCCAACAAGGGTATGCTTAACGGTGCTTCATCGACATGCTCATTCACCCCGACGATCAATCGCTTCCGCTCGTCGATCTCGCGTTGGTAGCGATAGGCCGCTTCTGAGATCTCCCGCTGGAAGAACCCAATTTCAATCGCCGGGAGCATCCCGCCCAGGTCATCGATTCGCTTGAAGTAGTCGTAGGCTTCAGCTTCGATCCGGCGAGTCTGCGCTTCGACGAAGTAGGAGCCACCCAATGGATCGATGGTATTGGTCACGCCGGTTTCATGGGCGATGATCTGCTGGGTGCGCAGCGCGATAGTAGCCGCTTCTTCAGAGGGCAGCGCTAATGCCTCATCGAGACTGTTAGTGTGCAGCGATTGAGTCCCACCGAGCACCGCCGCCATTGCCTGGAGCGCCACCCGCACCACGTTGATCTCCGGCTGTTGGGCTGTCAGGGTGACACCCGCCGTCTGCGTATGGAAGCGCATCAGCAGCGAGCGTTCCTGCTTCGCCCTGAATTTATCCTGCATTACCCTGGCCCAGATGCGGCGAGCGGCTCGGTACTTGGCGATCTCCTCAAAAAAGTCATTATGGGCATTGAAGAAAAAGCTCAGTCGCGGCGCAAACGCATCAACGTCTAGTCCTCGTTCAATCGCCCACCGGACATACTCGAATCCGTCGGCCAGCGTGAAGGCGAGTTCCTGGGCGGCAGTCGACCCGGCCTCGCGGATATGGTAGCCGCTGATGCTGATCGTATTCCAGTTGGGCATCTTCTGCGTACCAAACTCGATAGTGTCGGTCACCAACTTCATCGAAGGTTCCGGCGGGAAGATATACTCTTTTTGAGCGATAAATTCCTTGAGGATATCGTTCTGAATCGTGCCGCGCAGCTGCGACCGGTCGCAGCCCTGATTTTCGGCGGCAGCGATATACATCGCCCAGATGATGGCCGCTGGAGAGTTGATCGTCATGCTGGTCGAGACTTCACCCATCGGAATACCGTCAAACAGGATTTCCATATCCTTGAGCGAAGATATCGCCACCCCACATTTGCCGAACTCACCCAGCGCTTCAGGCGCATCCGAGTCATAGCCCATCAGCGTGGGCAGGTCAAAGGCCACCGACAGGCCCATATTCCCTTGTTCAAGTAAGTATTTGAACCGTTTGTTGGTTTCCTCAGCAGAACCAAACCCCGCAAACATCCGCATTGTCCACAGGCGTCCCCGGTGCATGGTCGCATGTATCCCACGTGTATACGGGAATTCGCCGGGGAAGCCGAGTTCATTTATGTAATCGAAGTCGGGGAGATCGGTGGGAGTATACAGCCGATCAATCGGGACACTGGATGCGGTGATAAACTCATCGCGCCGCTCCGGGTGCTTATCAAGCGTATTCTTCAGAGTGGTGTCTTTCCATCGATCTTGTTCGGCAGCGGTATCGATGACGTGTTTTTTGTCGATCATTCAAGATGCTCCTGGCAGAACTCATCGGGTGATGCTGACCTTATTTTATTGTATGCGATTTTAAGATAGCCTATCAACCCTGCTGTCTGATTCTATACATGGGGTGCATGCGGAGATACGCCGATGTGATGCGGGGTGATTCGTTAAACTAAGGGATATACTGAGAGATGGTTGATTATTCTGTCGCAGGTAGTGTAAACCAGAAAGTGCTGCCCTCACCGCTCGCACTCTCTACGCCGACCTGCCCACCCAGGCGTTCGACAATGCGCCGGACAATTGATAACCCCAACCCATGCCCCTGAGCACGGGCTGTATCTAATCGCGTAAATTCGACAAATAGATGTTCAATTTTTTCAGAGGGAATGCCTTCACCATTGTCCCACACCCAGAAACGGATATGATTATCGGGTTGGCGCTCCGCCCCCAATTCAATCTTCGGTGGTTTGCCCCCATATTTAATGGCATTGCTAATGTAGTTAACCCAGACTTCTTCAATCCACGGGGCATACCCAACAACCTCCGGCCAGGTTTCAGGCCCGGCAATACTAGCTTGAGAATCCCTGATCGCACTGACCAGACGATTTTGTGCCCCCTCAACCGTTTTAGCAATATCTACTGTCATGGAATGTATCTGGGTTTGTTTCCGAACTGTTGACAGCAAAAGCAGCTCGTCAATGATATTGCATGCTTTCTGACTGCTTTCCAGGATATAATCCAGCGACTGCCTGGTTTCTTCCTCATCAAGTAGTCCCCTCAAACTCGTTTCTAAAAGATCGGCGTAACCCATAATATGGGATATCGGGCTTTTTAGATCATGGGCCACCGTGTGGGCATAAGCGTCCAGTTCAGCGGTACGGGCCTGGACCAGGGCTTCCAGGCTTTCGTTCAGGATAGCGTTTTCAATAGAGACTGCCGCCTGATTGGCGAATAACTGCAAGAACTTCAATTCGGCTTCCCCGAAAACGCCTGTTTCGATACGATTATCCAGATAAAGCGCGCCGATAACGTCATTGTGAGCAATTAAGGGTACGCACATTACTGAGCGCAGATTTAAAGCTCGCACGCTGGAAGAGGTCTCAAAGGTCGGGTCTTCTAATGCATCGGCTAATGTCACCGGTTCACCCGCTGCCAAAACATGATTCAGTATCTGGCTGCTGATCTCAGGTTCCGTGATTTCGCCCCCATTACGCTCCCGCTTCACCCGGAAGTCCAGGCTGCCATCTGGATTTTTCATCACGAGGTAACCATGTTCGGCGTTAAATAATTCCAAAGCCTCATCGACAGCATAAATGAGCAGGGGTTGAAGATCACGAGTCTCCGACATGCGACAACTCAGGTGCAGGATTCTTTCAAGAATAGTATTGGCATCCATAGTTTCACTCTTGTGGTTCATCGCAATACGGTTCTACCCGGTAGATTTCTCGCTCCGGGCAGGTTAATTCACGAACATAGCGATTCTGCTTTGTCCATTCGATTAACTCATCAAAGGTCTGTATGGGCCAGAAGCGGATTGTCCCATCACCGCTGGCCGTTGCGAATATATCTAGATCAGCATTGTAACTGACATCACGCACCCAGCCAGCATGACCGGTATATTCCCGGAGTAGTTCCCCGGTCTGAACATCCCACAATATCGCCAGATTATCGCGACCGGCTGAGATAGCCAATGATTCATCTCTGTTAAAAACTACAGATAAGACACTATCATTATGCCCGACAAAACGGCGAATTTCATCACCGGTTTCTAAGTCCCATAAAATCAAGCTCTTATCTGCGGACGCGGTCAGGAAGGTTTTCTCATTGAGACTTAAAGCTATATCCCATACCCAGCCAGTATGGCCTTCATAAACCCGGATTATCTCGCCGCTTTCAGCATCCCAGAGCTTGATAGTGTTGTCCGTTGATGCAGTTAAGAAATGCTTATCACCGTCAAGTAATTCAATGTCCATGACGGCCCCTTCGTGCCCGATATACTGGTGGAGGATCTTTCCCGTTTCGATATCCCACCGGATAATAGTCTGATCGGCAGCACCTGAATAGAAAGTCTTGCCGTCGGAACTGAAAGCAACTGTCCAGACCCAGTAGTTTTCATCGATATCTACATGACCTTCGATAGCCTGAGTGTCGGGATCATCCGGGCCAAAAATACGGAGCAGTTCGCCGGTCTCTGCATCCCACAAACAGATGGTGTTGTCATAACCACTGGAGAGAATATAGTTTTCATCCGGGCTAAATGTAGTCGTTGCTACCAGTTGGCTGTGGCCTTCGATGGCTTCGGTATCAGGATCATCCGGGCCAAAGATACGGATCTGTTTACCCGATTTCACATCCCACAGCCGAATGGTCTGATCGTTACCGGACGAGAGAAGCCTGGTGCCATCGGCATTAAAAATGGCCTTATAAACTGTACCTTCATGCCCCTCAAATGTGCGGCTGAAGGCATCGGCCTGCATATCCCATAGGCGCAGCGTTCCATCAAATGACGCTGTTATGAATTGCCTGCCATTGGGCAAAAACTCAGCATCATAGACGCGATCTGTAGGCCCGATGAAACGCCAGGTCTCCGCCCCCGTTTCCGGGTTCCATAAGCGGATGCTCTTGTCTTGAGAGACACTCAGCAATGCTGTGCCGTCCGGGGTAAACAGCGCATCATACACCGATGCTGTATGCCCCCGGATGGTAAGCAGTTGTTTGCCGGTTTCATAATCCCACAGAAGCACATCGTTTTCATAAGAACTCATGACGAGTATATGCTCATCCGGGCTTAGATTGACGCGGAATATGGCCGCTCCAGCATCAAACTGGCGAACTATTTCTGCTCTTTGAATATCCCAGACCAGGACATAATTATCGTCGGCGCAGGAGATCAGATAGTTGCCTGCCGCATCAAAGATCACATCCCGGACAAATTTACTGTGGCCTTCTATAACCTCTGTATCCGGGTTATCTGCCGGAAAGGTCATAAGCAGTGCCCCGGTTTCGACATCCCACAGGCGTACCGTTTCTGAGGCGGTAGCTAATATCTTGCCGTCAGGAGAAAAAGCTAAACCCAGCACGTAAGTAGGATGGCCTTCCAAAACATGCAGTGTTTGTCCGGTTTCAATATCCCAGATTCGGGCGGTGGTATCAATCGAAGCAGAAGCGGCCAGCCGTTCATCTGGACTAAGCGCGACATCCCTGATTTCCTTGCTGTGCCCTTCGATAATGTCTTCGGTTGTCGGGTCATCTGCCGGGAATGAGCGTAACGATTCTCCGGTTTCGACATCCCACAACCGCATGGTCATATCTCTTGAGCCTGACAGAACTCGTGTCCCATCCTGGCTCAGATCAAGAGTTGCGACCCAATCGGTGTGACCGGTAAATATCCGCCGTGTGCCTGGGGCATAAGCTGCTTCGGATAAAGCGCGGTATTCTTGCTCCGGTAAGCTGCCAATGTCGTGAGCCTCTAGTGCCAGTGCAATCGCCAGATCAGCGTTGCGATCCCGATATAGGGAAAGCTGCGAGTAGGAGAGCAGGGCTGTGTCAAGTGAGCGCAGCGCGTTCTGATCACTTTCTCGCCGGGCAGCTTCCGCTTCTTTCTGAGCAGCCTGAGCCGCTTCTTGAGCGGTCTCAGCCTCCTTTTGATTCGCTTCGGCGATCTCCTGGGCAGCTTCCGCTTCTCTTTGATTCGCTTCCGCCTTGTTGCGATTGTCTTCGGCCTTATTGCTCTGGTTAAAGGCAACTATCGACAAAACCACCGCCCCGATAATGCCCACCGCCAGCACCACTGCCAGGATTTGTAAGCGGCTGTGAGCGCGCTGCTCCAACACAATTTCGCGGGATAGACGTTCAGTCTCAATGACGGCCAGCCTGTCGCGTTCGTCCAGACTGGCCTGTAAGAACTGGTGCTCATCTTGCCCCAGGGCTATGGTCGATTCGGCGCTCCACTCTTCGAACCGGGCCAGACGTCCGCCGGTCAGCAAAAAGCCTTCTCTGCGCCCTGCATCAATCCATTCATAGCAGGCGGTAGTCAGGCTTCGCTGCATTTGTATATCACCCCGGCTTTCTTCCAACCATTCTCGCAGTTGGCTCCATTCACGGAGCAAAGCATCATGTGCAATCTCTGTGGTTGGCTCGCGGGTTGTTGGATCGTAATCAAAGGTGATCAGTCGGTATTTGCTGAACGTATCCAGGACTATATCAAGCGCGGTTCGATCCGGGGCCATCGCATTGAGCTCAGAGAATAAGACTTGTCGACGGGCATTTTCTATCCCTTCGCCCAGCGTAACCATCCGTAGAAAGACCTGGCGGGAAAGTTGTTGGTGACTCTCCGGCATTCCATCGTAGAGTTCTTGAGCACGTTTTGCCAGGGCCTGCCGTACACCACCGCTGTCCTGGTAGGCTTTCAGGGTCAGTTTGCTGCCCTCACGTCGTTCAAAAAGCTCTGTCAGAGTATATTGGAGCAAGGGCAGCATGCCCGGTTCACCCCGCAGATCGGCTGTGATCGCTGCTACAAGCCTGGGTTCAACCTCCAGCCCGACCCGCTGTGCCGGTCGCAAAATCGCCTGCTCAAATTCTGAAGGTGATAGTGGGACCACAACTTCGGTTCGGTTGCGTACTAATTTAGCAAAATCGCCATATTCCAATGGACGATCATAATAGTCAGCACGCAGGGTAATGATCACCCGCAGTTGGCTGTCAGGCATAGTGATAGCAGCGTACAGGCTGTTCAAGAAGAGTGCGAGATCAGCCTCGTTGTCAACCAGTGTGAACAGTTCTTCGAACTGATCGATCACCAAAAGGAGTTCCTGACCGGGTGGCAAAATGGCGGTCAATACCTCGCTAAAGCCCTCGCTGCCTCGCTGAAGCTGCTGCAAAATATCCGGCGGTGGGTTGATGGCAACACTGAGCAGCGCAGCGGCCAATTTTTCACAGGGCCGCTCACCCGGTGTCATTTCAACATAATACCAGTTGTCCGAATCGGATATACTACCCTGCCGTAGAGAAGGCACTAACCCGGCTTTGATCAGGCTTGACTTACCACTGCCACTTGGCCCCACCACCGCCAGGAAACGATTAAAGGGGACATCCTCGACCAGTTGTTCCAGGAGATGAGTGGTTAAAGCATCACGCCCATAAAAATCATCTGCATCCGATTCTTCGAAAGCACGCAGACCTTTATATGGGTTGTCTGGTGTTAATGCTATTTCTATGCTTTCGCTGGCGATGCGCTCTCCCGATAGTGCCGCATGCAGCTCAGCGGCGAATTCGACGACAGAAGCATAACGCTGTTCGGGTTTTTTAGTGGTCGCCTTTTGTAGCACTTTATAAACATCATCAGGAATATATTCATGCGGAGGCAGTGGGTCAGATAAATGATGATTAACCCAACGGTTCACGCTTTTTTCACTGATAATGGATTGTCCGCTCAAGGCCCGGTGCAGAACATAGGCCAGGCTGTAAATATCTGATTGCCTGGTAGCCGGTTGACCTTGCAGTACCTCTGGTGCAGCGTATTCTACGGAGCCGGTAAACCCGGGCCCGTCAGCCAGGTCTTTATCCTGGTTTAAATAAGTGGCGATCCCAAAATCACTTAAGTAGGCGTTGCCATATTGGTCAAGTAAAATATTTTCGGGCTTCAAGTCGCGGTGAATGACATGATTGCGGTGGGCGATCACAAGTGCTGCCGTGATCTGATCAACCAGGCGAACGGCGGTCTCCAGGGTTAGAGCACCATTCTCGTAAAGGTAATCATACAGGCTTAAAGGATAGAAACGCATAACCAGAAAAGCCCCATCAGGCTCGCGCCAGAAGTCGTAAAGAGGCACGATATAGGGGTGCTCTAGTTGGGCGACGAGCCGCGCCTCGCTTTCAAAGCGGCGAATGAATTCAGGATGATTCACATAGCTAGGTAAGATGGCTTTGATGGCAGCTTCACGTTCAATTGAGGGTTGATAAGCCCTGTAAACTGCGCCGAACCCCCCAACTCCGAGCAGTTCACGAAGAACATATCCCTTGATGACTTGACCGGTTAGATCATTCATGGGTAGCTCACAATGTTAAGCGATGATTACAGTGTATTATAGGATAGCAAGATGAAAAATGGAATAAAACTATGGCAATAAAGAAGCTTGGTACAATTTATATATTGGCGGCTTGCTGAAGATATAACTGTATCATACGTAACTTATGCCTCTACGGCGCGTCGATGGGCAGCCACACCGTAAACCTCGAACCCTGACCGGGTATGCCTTCGCTTTGTATCTCGATCCGGCCATGATGCCTCTCGACAATTTCCTGTGCAATCGCCAATCCCAGACCTGTGCCCGGCGCACCGGAGTCAAGTCCGGCTTGACCTCGGTAGAAGCGCTCGAATACATGAGATTGATCGTCCGAGATAATGCCCGGCCCGGTATCACTGACGCTGAATCCGGCCCAACGGCGGCTATCAAGCTCTTCCAGATGAGTACTTATCGTTACCGTGCCACCGGCTGGCGTATAGTTGAAGGCGTTGGTGAGCAAGATGCTCATCACCTGCCCGATCAGCCCCTCATCAGCCTGAACCGGGGGTAAGTCTGAACCCTTCTTAAACAAGATAGATAATTCCTGACTCTCGGCCAGGGGAGTGCGGTCATTAACATACTGGGCAGCCAGTGTGTTAAGATCAACCAGTTGAATATCCAAATCCACCCGCCCTTGATCCAGGCGAGATAGGCGCAAAAGGTCCTCGATCAGATTGTCCAACCGGTTGATCTCCCTATCAAGCCGGCCCATATATCTTTCACGCCCGGCGGGATTCTTTTCCATCAACTTGTGACTTAACTTCAAACTGGTGATCGGCGTTCGCAGTTCGTGGGAGACATTGGATACAAAAGCGTCTTTCATGCGCTCAACTTCTTTGAGTGCGCTGATATCCCGCACACTGCATACAACCCCCAGTAGGGCATCATCAACCTGAATAGGAGCCAGCGCAATTTCGGCATCGAATGTGGTTCCACCCTGATGTCTGGCGATTAGTTCCAGGCGCATGACATGATGTTTATCGATAGCGCTCTGCAATGCAGCTTGCATCTTGTCGGCATGTGCAGGGATGACCAGGTTAGTTGGCAGCCACTTATGCCTGTCATCGACCTGGAAGCCGAAGACTCGCTTGAAGGCAGGATTGGTCGTCTCGATAGCACCATCTGGCTTCAGCAGCAGGATCGGATCAGGGTTGTAATTGAGGATGGTTTCTACCCGCTCCTTGGTTTGCTGCAATTCTGCTGTGCGTTCTTCAACCGCCTGTTCCAGTATGCCACTGTGGATTTCCAACTCATGGTACAGCCGGGCATTCTCAATCGCAATGGCGGCCTGGTTGGCAAATGAGCCCAGCATATCCAGCAGCGCATGGTCTAGCGACTCAGTGCTGAAGATGGCGAGTACCGCAACAAGGTGATTATTCTTGCGCAGCGGATACCCCGCGAAACTGACCAGGCCATGAGTCTGTGCCCACTCCTGGTCAAACGAGGTGAGACCCTGAATCTGGTTTAGCAGCACCGGCTCTCGCTCCCGGGCGATCTGACCTATATGACCAGGATTGTCGGCAACTCGGAGGTGGGCATGATCACCATCCAGGCGTGAGTGGAGTCCGGCGCTGGCCCGCAAAATCAGATACTCACCGTCATCGTCGGTCAGCCAGATACGGGCAAGGGCTACCCCAACCCGCTCTACCAGCAAGGTGACGATAGCCTGAAGCACCCCGTCCAGGTCTAATCCCCAACGGGCAACCCGGTTTGATGCATCGTTCAGAGCAGCCAGATAGGCGGCCCGCTGCTCAGTCTGGCCGAAGAGCTGCGCATTCTTGATGGCAACTGCCGCCTGATCGGCAAATGCCTGCAATCGCCGGGCGTGATCGTCGGTGAACATATTGGGTTTTGCCCCATCCAGGTTAATGAACCCGATTACTTTATCATCCAGCCGGATAGGTGCACCGGCATAAGAATGTATCCAGCTGATTGCCGGTATCCAGAGAGAGGAATTCTGTGTCTCTGGAATAGCCAGTGGTTCCCGGCTCTCGGCCATCTGGCTCAGTGTAGGTGTCTCAGCAATCACCAGAGAGTATTTTGTTTCATCCTCAGTTTCGGCTCGTCCCTGGCAGCGAACAACGTGTGCGACTCCAGACTCAACGAGCATAACACTGGCTGAATCGTGCTGCGCGACGCGCCCCACATTGGCGAGGATGTACTCCAGCACTTCCTCTAAGTCAAGTGTACTGTTAAGTTTGGCTGTGACATCGGCCAGCGCTTCGGCCAATGTGCGCTGCTCACGCTCGGCTTCCTGGGCCTGTTTGAGATCGGTGATATCCCGTGTGATCCCGACAATCCCCGTTACCTGACCCTGATTATCTCGGATCGGCACTTTAGTGGCCGATGCCCAACGGGACTGACCATCATTCCACCTGATCTGCTCGATCTTTCCAATCTGCGGTTTGCCTGTCTTGATAATCTGCTGCTCATCGTCGAAGGTCTCCTGAGCAAACCTGTGGGTAAAGAAATCAAAATCAGTCTTCCCCAGAGCATTCTCCGGGTTATCGCAATTCAGCAGCTTAGACTCAGCCTGGTTGATCCGGGTGAACCGGCCTTCGGTGTCCTTAAAGTAGATGGAATCCGGAATATTATCCATCAGGGTGTGTAGTAGATCACGCTCATGAACCAACGCCTCTTCAGCCTGCTTTCGCTTGGTGATCTCGTTCGATAGGATGAAGAGTCCTTCAGGTACAGGCTGAATACTCAACTCAAACCACCCACTGGAGCCATCGGGATAGACGAACTTATTCACCATGCGTTCTGGAACATGCTCATCCATACATCTCCTCAAGACTGAAAACAGGGGAGTTTTTTCAATGCCGGGGTAAACTTCCATCATGGTATGGCCCAGCAACTGCTCCTTTGTCTGTCGCCCCTGTTTGGCCACAGTATCGTTGATATAGATATAGCGCCAGTCCTGATCGATGATCTGGCAGCCTTCCAGCATATTATCGAGGGTGGAACGATAACGCTCCTCACTTTCCCGCAGAGCCTGTTCGGCTTCCTTGTGTTTGGTGATGTTCCTGAAGTATCCGATCAGGCCATCTACCTTACCCTGGGTGTCGAATTTGGGGACATAAGCCCCGTCGAAATGCTCCAGCTTCCCTTCCAGAGAATCAAGAGAGAGCTCAAGATGCACGGACTCACCGGTCTCCAATACCTTAGTTTTGACCTGAGTGAGTTTGTCGGCATCCTCCTTCGACAGGAAGTCATGATCTGTTTTTCCGACCATGTTCTGTTCGGTCAAACCTAACTGGGGGTTGACAACAAATAAATACCTGAGTTGGCTGTCTTGCATCAAAATATGGTCGGGTGTGTTAGATGAGATCGCTCTGAATCGCTCCTCGCTCTCGCGGAGGGCCTCCACTGCCTGCTTACGCTCGGTAATATCACGGGCCACGATCAGAATTTGTGGTTCCCCATCAAATTCAAGGGCACTTGAATTGATTTCGACGGGAATGCTCTGACCTTCAGGGTTCACAAATGCGATCTCATAGAGATATGTAGACCGATCTCCCTCAGCACGAGCTTGCTGACGGTCAGTCACTTTGTCTATAAACTCGTCAGGGATAGAAGCTGTAATTGGCTCACCTAATTTCAACCCGCCGAGATCTCTCCCGGCCCGGTTGACATAGCGGATCAGGCCCTTCATATCATGCAGCACGATCACGTCGCGGGTAGTTTCAGCGAGCAGACGGTAGCGTTCTTCGCTCTGGCGCAGTGCCTCCTCTACCCGTTTGCGCTCGGTGATATTCTCATGCGCCACAATAGCGCGGGGTGGGCCACCGCCAGGAAAACGGTTTACCCGCCCGATAAACCAGCGTTTTTCAGTTGGTGAATGGCAGGGATATTCCATTAAAAGTGTATGCTCTTCACCGGTCAGTACTGCCCGGATAGCAGCCGCGAACTCTGCTGCCCCATCCGAGAAGGAGCCTACGGCTGTGTCACACACATCAAGATAGTTTGCTCCTTCACATACGTTCGATTCGCTCGAAAGGTTGGCATCGGCAAAATCCCGCCAGGCCTGGTTGACTGCCAGAATTTTTCCTGTCTGGTCAACAATCGCAATATGGGCTGAAAGCCCATCTAGAGTTGACCGGATAAATTGTTCCGATTCGCGCTGTGCCTGTTCTATCTGCTTGCGCTCTGTGATGTCTCTGGTCGTGCCCTGAAAATTAACCGGCTTTCCAGCTTCATCAAATATAATTTTGCCATGAACTTCAACCGGAAAAGGGCTGCCCTGTTTATCCAACATCATCGTTTCAAAAACGATCTTATGATGGGCTTGACCTTTGGATATCTCCTCAGCAATCAATTGGGTCATCTGTAATAAGTATTTTTCTTCACAGTGGTCGGCAAGGTTTGAGCCGATCCACTCCTCCTGCGAATAACCGGTCATCTGAAGGATAGCAGGATTAACATAGGTGAACTCTAGATTCAAATCCATCTGCCAGATCACATCAAGCGTGTTTTCAGCCAGAAGACGATACTTCTTTTCGTTCTTTTCCCGCTCTATCTCTGTCAGGTGTTCTTCTTCATCTATGCGTTTAGCTTCCAATGCCTGGAGCATTGCCTGCTCCAGACGTGTCAGGTTATCTTTGAGCAGGTAGTCAGCCGCGCCAAGTCGCATGCATTCCACGGCCATCTCCGCATCGCTTGTGCCTGATACGACGATCAACGGGATGTCCAGGGAACGTTCCTTTAACAGTGCCAGAGCACGTCTTGCCTCAAGTTGTGGCATTGCGAAATCGGACAGGACAATGTCGGGCGATGATTCCAATAAAGCGAGATATTCCTCTTCGCTATCGACACACTGCCAGGTTGGATCAAACCCGGCCTGGCGTATCTCATTCAGCAAGAGATCGATATCGTCGGGATTATCATCAAGAATCAAGATTGACACTGGTGTAGACATGCTCACCTCTGTCACCATCTCACGGATTTTTCAATAGCTGGTAGAAGCCAGGCTGCTTTACGACCGGCTTTGTGCCAACCTGGCGGCTTTCGACAATGTCGTGCTCCTTGCATGGGAAAGTCAGTACAACAACGGGGGTCGCGTGGGTTGGATTTAACCTGCCGAAGTGCCCACCATCGGTGTCAGTTCGGTATTGTTGGGGTTGGCCTCATTGATAAACTTTGCATCCATCTTCCAACTTCTGGTAATTTTCAACCTGCATAGCACCCGTTTACTCTATATATATCCATCATTGTATAGGATTCGGTACATTCGCTCAACATAGATGTTACTGGATAGTTTACAGATACGAGTGTCGAACGAGGGGACTGAACAAGCTGGCCCGATCATATTTACAGGGACAGCGCGGAAGCTGATGGTGAATCTAAGTAGAAGTTATGACTGGAAATGAAGAGTGGTGAGTGTAGACCTATCAGGACAATAAGTGAGATTGGTTGAAGATATAAACCTATCTGACAGCACATCAATCGAACTATGTCTGATCCGGGTGTATGTCAAAAGACCGGTTTTTTTATCCCTTAACTAAACGCCACATCTGATCTACCCCAAAGAGCACCAGTACTATCAATAGCACCAAAACACCGAAGGGAATTTGAAAAGTAATCATCTCGCCGATGATCGATATCAGCAGCCCTGACCCTAGCGCTAATGCAAGATAGATGTGATGTCTCCGTTCTAACCAGGCAGTTGTCTCATCAGGCAGACCGCCCGCAACAAAGTTCTCCCAATTTGCCAGGTCCCAACTGGCCAGGGCCAGAGTCGCGCCAAAAATCATCGGGATCGGCCAGACTCCGACAGATATTCCCCCCATTGCCAGCCCAACCAAAACTACAAACACCACCGTAGACCATCCGTCGGTCAAGATACCCGCCAGCCAAACCAAACCGGCAGCGGCAAGAAGTCCCCATCGTCCGGCTAGCCCATAGCCAGCCATCAGACAGATAACCCCTGCGGTCAGGGTTACCAACTTCAAAAGTCTTTGTTGTGTCATTGAGTACCCTCTAGCGCTTTGATTGAATATGCGTCTGGATCAAGGTTCGGCGTACCAGGGGTGACAGGGGTTGGCTCACCGACCAGTCAATCACCGGAATCCACAACTGCCTGATCTTGGAGATTTCCAGTTCGCGTTCCAAACGGGCCAGTCGGCTTGCCATCCGACCAGCCTGACTGACAGGCAGGCTTGACCGGGCGTAGTCTAAGGGATCAGGGCTAATCAGCAGCACCTGATATCCATATGCACGCAGGCGGGGGAAAATCTGCCAGTCGTTAGCCGCCAGCGGGCTGATAACCATAATAAGGGACCGGCTCGAAAACATCTGGCTGGGAGCAAAGTGGAGATTGTTGATGCTGTCATCGGAATTAGGCGTAACTTGTGCCAGGGCACT
>JBNKDD010000061.1:0-22335 GCA_050288085.1 Anaerolineae bacterium | reverse complement strand
GTTAGAGCGCGCAGCCAGAGCCGATAGACTGTCACCGGCCCGGTGTGATGTGCTGCTGTCTCAATCGCCTCAACACCAGCCTCGAACTGCTCCGGGTCAAAGCGCAGGCTGATCATCCCACCGCTGCCCGTCCAAGTGACCATGTCTTCCCTGCTCAGCGGTTGGTGCAGACTGATGAAACATTCATCAGCCAGCGCCGGGAGTGTTGTGAACCGGAATGAGTCGGTGAGCCGCAGCCGTGCAGACCGGTTGGCGGCATCAACCGACCAATCAAACGAGCGAGTAAACGACTCCAGGCCAGCATCGGCATAGGCACGGGTCAAATCCAGACTGAACACGACTCCATCAGGCCGTTGATGGTAATTCAGTACCTCGGCCACATACGCCGATCCGGCCCGCTGCGTCTGCCCGTTGATCACCGGTACCGAGTGCCCCTGCGATCCCGTATGCAGCGATTCGTAACGTTCCGGGCCAAAGTATTTGCGGGTGTAGATCCCGGCTCCCAGGTCGGCCAGCAGACTCTCACCGCCAAGATGCAGGATGAAATGTCCCAGGTCGTTGTGATTGTGCGGCTCGTCGTTGTTCCCGCCTTTGGCCGAGAAGGCGACCATGCCACCGCCAATCCGCCGCCGCTCGACGACCCACCCAAGATCGGCGAGGTAGAATGATCCATCAGCTACCGGCAGATCGAGCGAGGCAGCATCCGTCCACAGTAAATCGCGGGTGATATTCCCCCAGCGGTAGATCGGATCGGCGTGGAAATCAGGCGATCTCAGGCCGGGTATGGGTTGATCAAAGCGGGTGGCAAGCTGTGATCCAATCCCAGGATGGATGGTGGTGCGTTCTGCTGCATCCGAGTAGTTGACAAAAGCCCCATCCCGCAGGCTGACGGCCTGCGGAAAGGCGGCAATCTGTTCGATTCGCTTACCCTGGAGTAGATCGATCTTTCCCGCTGTGAACGTTCGCAGCATTTCGGCGAAATAAGTGTAGAACCCGAACCCGTATACCCAGTAGTCGATCCCCTCCGGGCAGCCGCCATCATCGCTAAACCCTTCGAGGAAACAGTCGAGCGCCCGGATCACCCGGTCGATCATACCGGCCAGCCGCTCACGATCATCAATCAGAATCAGCGCTGCCATCCCGGCACAGCCGCCGCAGACGGCAGACCAGTTCATGCGGAGCGATTCCCATTCAAAGCGGCGCGGATCGTAAAACAAGGGCTGGAATACCCGCCGATCTACCTCACGGCGGATTCGATAGGCCAGCCAGGGATCGAGCTGTTCGCCGAGCAAGGCGAGCACTTCCGCGAGGGTGTGAGCCGTATGCGCCGCGAACAGATCGACGACCTGCTCTGGCGGTACGCGGTGGGCCTGCACCGCATCAACTCCAACCGGCAAGTGAGCGGGGAGCGCCCAGGTGTATTCGTTGCAGATTTCCCAGACTAGGTCGGCCAGCGCCGGAAGATTATCATCTGCCCCATCGATCACAGCGGTGAGGGTCAATCCGGCCAACCTGCGGCGGCGGTCAAAATATACCTGCTCGTAGGCGGCCCGGTCGCCGGTCGTCTCGAATAAATGAAAAATGTTGAAGGGCAGCGGCGGGATCGGCGTTGACCTGGCCCGGACAGCTTCGGCCCGCATATCGACCAGGAATTGCACAAGGTGTTCTGCTTCACGCAGTGATCGCGGATCGTGCAGCGCTTCAAGCGGGAAACCGGGCGGAGTCGGCGGAGCCTCCAGAATTGCTTCACGGAGCGCGTGGAAACCCGGCAAGCAGTGACCATCCAATTGGTATTACTCTTTGCCAGGCATAGCGGCTAACCAATCCGGCAGATCGGGCGGCTGATCCCAGTGTATATTCCAGGTATCAATATCGGGATCGGCCAGCACCGCGCAGGCTAAGCGGTATTCTCCGGGGGTGTGCTGGGCCAGTAATGAGGGCAGCACCGTCCGAGGGTACAGCAAGTTGGTATTCGGATCGATACGCAGCACCCGGCCCTCGCGCTGCTCCAGTAGATCACGCAGACCGCTTCCGCCCGCCGGGTACCGGGCAAAGGCTATCCCCTCACCGGCTTCATTGATCCCGGCCCGGTCTAGTGGGTTGTCGCCAGTACGATCCAAGGCGAAGCCACCTTCGGCACTCCACAGGGGGCGGTTGGTGATCAGATGGTGAACGCGGATATGCCAGGGTGGGACAGGGATCAACCAGGTCTTGATCTCCACGCCGGGCATGGGCCGCCACAGCGAAATCAATGCTCCCCGATCATATTCCACCTCAACCGTCCGCTCACGCACACGGTAGGTCTCGCCGTCGTCGCTTACCGCCAGCATACTGTCTGCCGCCGCCTGCTTCAGCCCGCGATGTCCGCCCGGCACGCTGAAGCCAAAGGCGGTCGAGTAAGCGAACTTGGCGTACTTCTCGCCTGCGTGGCGAATCCAGGGTTCGGCCTGACCGCCCGTCAACGCGCTGACATGGCGACTCTCGCGGTCGCGGCAGACGATCATAAAGGCGTGTGGCTGATGGTGTACGCGGGGTAATTCCGGCAGGGGCAGTTCCTCCGCCTGCCAGAAGGGATGTGAATCGGGCAGCGCCAAGGGCAGGAAGAATTTCAGTGCCCAGTAGGGCGATCCGGGCGAATTGTACTGCTCGGCCATGTTCAAATTCGGGTAGGCGTAGCCGATAGACAATGTGCCGTCAGCTGAAAAGATCGGCTGGCTGCACCACCAGCGCAGGTGACGAAGCGCCAGTCCCTTGATCACGCCCCAGGGCAGTGCCTCGACATTGGCAAAGGCCAGCGCTCCCCAGAAAGCTCCTTGTGCAAACCGGTAGGTCAGGCTCCGCCCGAAGGGGAGCGCCGATCCATCGGATGCGAACCAGTGAATGAAATCCTGGGCAAACGCTGCCGCCCGATCCCGGAATCGCTGCGCCCGGTCGGGATCATCCGATCCGGCCAACTGTGCGTAAACCAGTCCGTAGTAGTGCATGGCCCATGGGATATAGTAATCTCGCTGTACGGTGACGCCGTCCGCGTACCAGCCATCAGATAGATAGAACTGTTCGAGCCGGTCAAGGGCAGCGTGCATTGCCGTGCTGTCATGTGCCGCGCCGCCCCGCGCCAATCCCAGGTTGACCAACACCTGGAAGAACAGCCAGTTGCTATCAACGACTTCCACCCGGTTGATCATCCCCAGCCAGCGGGCGAGGTTATCCCTGGCCCGCGAATCCAGGGGTTCCCAGACATGTTCGGGCACCAGTGTGAGGGCCAGTCCGATTGCCGCCATCTCGACCAATCGTTGATCACGGTCGCCGGGTGTGCCCCAGTATTCCGGGTGATCGGGATCGCTGCCGTTGGATAATCCGCGCCGGTATAACTCCCAATCGGCAAAGTCTCCACCCCCGGCAGACAGCGGCACCATCCCCCAGAGGGGCCGCGCGAAGCCTTCTAATTCGGCGGCGTGAGCGTCGAAGATTGCCCCGGTGTAACCCAGCCGGACACGTGCCGCGCCTGGGCTGAAATACGGCTTCAGCGGCAGGAACAGATCGACTGCTGCTTTCTGGAGGTCGGCGCGAGTTTGTAGATTGTTAGCACCAATTGGGTTGAACATGCGCTATCTGCACTCTACCCCCGAATCCCCGTCGAGGCGATCCCCTCAATGAAGAATCGCTGGAATGCGAGGAACAGAATGATCACCGGTATCAGCGAGACAAGCGACGCCGCCATAATCAGAGAGTAATTAGCACCATATTGCATGATGAACATGCGCAGCCCCAATTGAATTGTCTTAAGACTCTCGGAATTCAGGTAGATCAGCGGCCCCATGAAGTCATTCCAGACGAAGACGGCGGTGAAGATCGTCAGCGTGGCAAGCGCGGGTTTGGAGAGCGGAAGCATGATTCGGAAGTAAATCCCGTATTCGCTCAAGCCGTCGATCCGCGCCGCGTCGAGTAGTTCATCCGGGATGCTGACGAAGAACTGCCGCAGCAGAAAGACGCCAAAGGCCGTAAAGGCTTGCAGCAGGATCAACGAGAGATGCGTATCAACCAGGTCCATGCGCCGCATCATAATAAACTGCGGCACCATATAGGCCTGCCAGGGGATCGCAATACTGGCAACATAGGCAAGAAAGAGCATGTCCCGGCCTTTAAACTTCAGCTTGGCGAAAGCATAGGCGGCGAAACTGCTCGTCGCGACCTGGAGGAAGGTGATGATCACCGTCAGCTTGGTTGTATTGGCAAAGAAAGTCAGGAAGGGGATTTGCGTCCAGATCGTTACATAGTTGCCCCACTGCGGGTCTGCCGGAATCCATTCAATTGGGAAGCGAAAGACATCCTTGTCCAGCTTGAGTGATGAGGAAAGCATCCACAAAAAAGGAAGCAGCGTTATCGCCGCCAGCGCAAGCAGCACGATATAGCTCAGGATTTTACCTATCACCACCCTGGCACGATGGGAAAGGAGCTTCCCCTCTTGTTCATTGCTCTGTACCGATTGTTTCTGCATCGTGGGGTTCTCCTTTTTGCCTATTGATAATTAACCCAGCGATCTTCCATGCGGAATTGTACAATTGTGAGGGTCAGGACAATCAGGAATAAGACCATCGCAATGGCACTGGAGTAGCCAAATTTGAACTCTCTAAACGCGGTGGTGTACGTATGGATTACCAGTACATTGGTGGCCCGGCCTGGGCCGCCGCCGGTCATCACCAGGATCAGGTCGAACACTTTGAAGGAAGTGACTGTTAACATGATACTGATGAAGAAAGTCGCCGGAGCGAGCAAGGGCAGCGTAATATGGCGGAAGCGCTGCCACCCGTTCGCGCCATCCAGTGCTGCCGCCTCATATAGATGTGAGGGGATTCCCTGGAGGGCTGCGAGGTAGATCACCATATAGTACCCCATGTTCCTCCAGATGGTTGCCAGGATGACGGTTGGCATCGCCCAATCTACCGACGCCGTCCAACGGGGCGGATTCGCCACGCCCAGAGCCATCAAAACCTCATTGACCGGCCCTGCCCCCGGATGGAAGATCAAGTTCCACACCACTGCCACGGCAACCAGCGAGGCTACATATGGAAAAAAGTACACCGTGCGAAACAGGTTCCTGCCCGCCAGGGGTTGGTTGAGCAGCAGTGCCAACCCAAGTGATGCCGCCATCGTCAGCGGAACCGTCCCGATGACATAATAGAACGTATTGAACAAAGAGATACGGAAAGTATCATCTTCTAACAGCCGCTTGAAATTCTCAAGCCCGGCAAAACTAATCTCGTTTGCTCCGTCCCAGTGCATGAAGGCCAGCACCAATGAGAAGGCCATGGGGACCAGCGTGAAGATCGCAAAGCCAAGCAAATTGGGAAGGATGAAGGAGTAACAAACCAGGGTTTTTTTGATCTTCTTCCACCGAGCGCTGGGGGTGAGTGTGTTTTCCTTTAGTTGTAAGGTTTCCATAGATACTTTACCCATTTCCTGCTCTGCTCATTGAGCCGCTGACGATCTGGAAATACTGGGATAGAATTACTTGACTCGCCTGGGGCGAGTACCGGGGTGGGGAAGTCCCGGTAAATGCTGGGACTTCCCCACTACACTATACTAAGCTAAACTACATTATACGATTCAGCATCAAAGTCTGGGTGATTTATTCACTCAGTGCTTCATTGATGCGGGTGGTCATTTCTTCAATTCCCTCGTCAACCGACACCGAACCGGTCATGATCAGTTCGTGTTCTTCGTTCAGGATTTGCTCAACTGCGCCGACGTTCGGGTCCAGGGGCAGTTCCAGGCGGACGGTGGTCGTCTGAAGGGCTTCGCTGGCTTCTGCCGGAACACCCTCAACGCTGGAGAAGACGTCAAGCACTTCTGGTGTACGGATCGCCGGGAGGTTGCCGGTTCCGGCCATAACCTTCGCGCCTTCGATGCCTGAGTAGAACTGGATGAAGTCCCAGGCCGCTTCCTTGTTCTGCGAGTTCGCGTTGATCGCCAGTGAGGTCAGCGTACCGGCGGTCGTTCCAGCTTCAACGCCATCGGGGTGCGGATATTGGCCGATGCCCCA
This sequence comes from Anaerolineae bacterium, assembly GCA_050288085.1. Classification (GTDB taxonomy): domain Bacteria; phylum Chloroflexota; class Anaerolineae; order Aggregatilineales; family UBA3940; genus JBNKDD01. The sequence goes on along the minus strand of JBNKDD010000061.1, from coordinate 16,292 downwards.
ATCGAAATCGATCTCGCCTGTAGCCTTCGCTTCGATCAGCGTACCGATGAACCATGAACCCATCGGGAGCATGGCAATCTGCCCGTTCTCGAAGACACCACGGTAGTGGATGCTGCCGGCTCTGAGCTCGCCGTAGTCCATCACGATGCCGTCCTGTTGCATTCCGGTGACCAGGTTGTACATTGGTGCCATGAAGCCGTAGTCATCGGATATGACGGTGTTCTTGCCGTCCTGCACTGTTGCCAATTGAACACAGGAACGCCAGGTGTGGAAGTGCGCACCGTAGATCTTGTCAGCACCGCTGCCGCTGGTTACTTCGCGGGCCAGCGCATTGAACTCGTCCCAGGTAATGTCGCTGGGTGGGTAATCCAGACCCGCCGCATCGAAGATGTCTTTGTTGTAGTAGAGAATCCAGATGTCACTGCGGAACGGCAGCGCGTAGATCTGCCCGTCGATGGTCAGATCTTCAGCCGCGCCGCTGTAAACGCTTGTGTCGATCCCGGCTTCCGCGATCAGGTCGGTTAGCGGGACGAGCTGGTTGCGCGTCAACAGTGCCGAGTACTGGGGGATGTCCTTGACGGTGATGATGTCTGTCTCGTCGCCGCCAGACAGCATAATGCTGACCTTGTCGATATATTCACTTGACGGCGCATCGAGCAGTTCTATAGTCACGTTTGGATGCTGTGCTTGATAGGCTTCGGCCATAACCTCCCAGTAGGGGGTCGTGCTCTGGTCCCAGATCGCCATCGTGAGCGTGACGGGTTCGTCTGCTGCGGGCTCTTCGGCGGCAGGTTCTTCCGCTGCGGGTTCTTCAGCAGCAGGTTCTTCGGCGGCGGGTTCTTCCGCTGCGGGCTCTTCAGCTGCGGGCTCTTCGGCGGCAGGTTCTTCGGGTGCCGATGCAGCAGGCGTGCTGCAGGCGCTCAAAACCAGGGCAAAGACAAGCAGCATGGCGAACAGAACAATACGGGTGCTCCATTTGCGAGTATTCATTGTGGCTAATCTCCTTCTTTTTTATCGTTTCCGCAAAGTTATGAAGTAACTGCTATGCGGAAGGTATGCTGGTTAGCAGCACTTCTTTATTGCGTAAGTATGAATAGGGTGATGATACGTTACGAGCCTTCAGTCTATAAAGGTGCTCCTTTCTCTCTTCTCCTCATGATCGCGTCATGTGATCGGGTGTCAGCCCGGCGTTACCGGGTCAACCAACCCCCGTCAACCGGCACGATTGCGCCATGCAAATAACTGGCGGCTTCCGATGCCAGAAAGACGACGGTTCCCTTGAGATCGTCTGGTGTTCCCCAGCGTCCGGCTGGGATGCGTTCGAGTATCGCCCGGCTGCGTTCCTGGTCGGCTCGCAGCGGCGCAGTGTTATCGGTTGCCATATAGCCCGGCGCAATCGCGTTGACATTGATCCCGATCGGGGCCAGTTCGTTGGCCATTGCGCGGGTCAGCCCGGCGACGCCGCTCTTCGCGGCAGTATAGGACGGCACGCGAATGCCCCCCTGAAAAGACAGCATTGATGCAATATTGATGATCTTGCCCTCGCCTTGTTGGGCCATCACTTTTGCAGCGGATTGAGAGAGGAAAAAAAGCGCCTTGAGATTGATCTGCAAGACATCGTCCCAATCAGCTTCGCCGAATTCCAGCACCGGGTCACGGCGGATGATGCCCGCATTGTTGACGAGGATGTCGAGCCGCCCTATCTCCGCTTCGATTTGTGCGACCAGCTCTTCGAGGTCGCCCGGTGTGGCGGTGCGGAGATCGCAATGTATACCGCTAAAACGCCGTCCCAGCGCGGTGATCATCGCCCCGGTTTCTTCGACTTCGAGGTAATCCAGCGCAACGATATCGGCTCCGGCCTCGGCAAGACCCAGCGCGCAGCCCTGCCCCAATCCACGAGCCGCCCCGGTCACCAGGGCGACACGTCCATCCAGATTGAATAGATCAAGTATCATTTTTAATGACCCAGGCTGTGCAGCATTGCTACCGTTCGGCTCACCCATCCGACATTCGGATCATCTACCGCAGCCTGAACGCGTTGATTACCCGCCAGGAACCACAGGTAGTAAGTTGTATAGCCTGGTGCGCTGACTACTGTGTGATAGCCATAGGGCATCATGTGGATACTGTTGTCGCGGATGGTGAAGTTCTCCCCCTCGTCCTGCTCGTTGTAGTAGCAGCAGATGCCAAACCCATCGTTGGGATTGACTTTGAAGTAGTACATTTCTTCCTGGTAGGCTTCACGCGGCAGGTTGTCTTCCTGATGCTTATGCGGGGGATAGGTACTCCAGTTGCCCGATGGGGTGAAGGTCTCACCGACGATCAGCCGCCGTGCAGGTAGATCAGGCTGGGAGGCCAGGGTAAGTATCTGGTGGTAATTCCGGGTGAAGTTGGCCGCGCCCCAGACACCGGTCGCGACCTGTGCCGGTTCGATGACATACGGCGCGGTTTCCAGATCGCTGGGTGCGCTGGGCAGCGCCATCTCGACCGCGCCTTCGGCCTCAATGGTGAATGATGCGCCAGCCGGAATATAGACCGAATACGGTTTCCCTGAAAATACATTTGGGCGTCCGCCGATATTCTCAAAGCGTGTCCCATTGATCTCAAAGGTGGCTTTCCCACCCAGCAGCACCGCCAGCACTTCACGGTCACCGGATTCCGCTTGATAGCTCTCTCCCGCCGCAAGGCGAAGATAGCCAAAATCGAGCAGTGTGCAGGGATTGTATGGCAGACTGTTCAGGCCCGCATCGGCTGAGAGATAAGCATGATACTTCATTTTTGTTTGTTGCCCCCTTGAATATTTACCAATCGCTGAAATCGTTATTGGACCGGTCACCAATATAGTTCCCGCCCCGGTTTGAGAATACGAGTCAGCGCTTCCAGATAGAAGTAATCCCCCCACAGGTTGCCCTCATCGATTCCGACCGATTTGGGTTTGTCGTATACGCCATGCAAAAGAAGGGCGTTCGCCTCGATCCCTTCGCCGGGGGTGTAATGCCGGACAAGTGAGGTCAGGATTTTCTCTGCCCCCACCTGATAACGCTCTTTCCGCTCACCATCGGGTAGCTGGTTCGCCAATTCCAGCAGGCCACATACAGCAATGGCTGCCGCCGAGCTGTCACGTTCTTGATCGCTGCTATCGCCGAACACCAGGTCCCAGCAGGCAACGTGATCCGCCGGTAGATGATCCAGGAAATAATCAGCACAGCACTCTGCTGTACGCAGGAAAGTTTCATCGGAGGTATACCGGAAGCTCATCGTAAAGCCATAGATCGCCCAGGCCTGTCCCCGTGCCCAGCAGGAAGTATCGGCGTATCCCTGCACGGTGCTGCCGCGCAATGGCTGGCCGGTTTCGACATCCCAATAAAAAATGTGATAGGTAGTACTGTCAGGCCGCACGACGTGATCACGCAGTTGGGCGGCATGACGTTGGGCAACCTGGGCAAAACGCTGTTCGCCGGTTACCTCACTCGCCCAGTACAACAGGGGTAGATTCATCAGACTGTCGATAATGGTGCTGCCGCGCTGTTCCGGGTTATCGAGGCTCCCCCAGGCTTGAATGATCCCCACTTTATCGAGATAGCGGCCAATGAGCCGTTCGGCGGCTTGAACTGCCGTTTCCTTTGCCTGGATATTGCCGATCAGCCGCCAGGGGACAATACAGGACAGTGTATAGAGAAAGCCTATATCGTGGGTGTCGAGGTCGATCCGGTTTTCAAGCCGCTCCACAAAACTCTGGAGATGCTGTTCGGCCCCTTGCCGGTACGCCGCTTTGCCAGTCAGTTCATATGCCAACCAGAGCACCCCTGTCCAGAAGCCCGTCGTCCAGCCAAAGTTGCCGCCCTCGAAAAAGCCATCCCGTGCACGGCGCAGTGTGTAGATATTGTTGGTGGTGGTGTCGCCAGGGAAACGGTCGGCAAAGGTGACCATGTTCGTATCGATAGTATTCAGCGCACGTTGAACAGCTTGCTGTACATCGAAGGCTTTTGTAATCATCCAGTCCCTTTCAAGTAGTGGTGATGGTTACTGGTAATTATGGTGATAGGTGAAGCCCAGCTCTGGTCGGCAAGTTGATGCCCGAATGGTGAATATTAGATTATAGAATCTCCCGCAAATAACAATGCAAATTTGTTGCAAATTGCAGTACTATTTGCAAAAATAGTAGCATAGTATGCTTTGCGAGTCAAGATGCAATCCCGGCAGAAGTTTCGGGTTTGTAGCAAAACGAACCGGTTATATACGAGTAATCACATGCTTCTCAGCATAAACGCGGATTGCAAACGAACGCAAAAGGAACGGAAATCGGTAATAATTTACAAGAAACACCGAAAACATTTGCATTATTTTTTTGCAAATTTGCAAACACCTCTTGCCCGTTCGGTGATTATCAAATATACTTTTGCAAAACACAGGCTCGGAAGTAAGACGGCATATCGCTTTGTTAGATTATTTATCACTTGTACTTATCCAACATGGACGAAGTGAATGGCAAACCTCAAACTCCCCTAACCGATGACTGTGGTACGGTCATTCAGGAGTATTGCTCGCCGTGATCGAGGTAGAAGGAACCGGTGACAATGGAGTGAGTTTATGGAAGAGCCGTTAGCCTTGTAACAGGAATCAGCTTTGACAGCCAACGACTCTAAATCCCCAACTACCAATCGCATTTATCAGCGCGATATCGCAGAACGTGCCGGAGTCTCGGTCAGCACGGTTTCACGGGTCTTGAGCAATGCGGGAGGCATCAGCGAGGTTGTGCAGGAGCGAGTTCTCGCCGCCGCTGCTGAACTCGGCTATGAGAGCAATGAGACAAAGCGAACGAGTTCTCTCCAAAATGTCAGCCTGCTAACCAGTCTGCACCTGACCCCCTCCCTCGATCCCTTTCATGCCGATGTTCTAAACGGCGTTGAGATGGCATGCAGCGAGGAGGGAATCCACCTGAGCTATGCGACCTTCGGCAATGGATCGACCAGTGCCGATGTTGTGCTTCAACGGCTGCGCCAGAATCCGGTTGATGGGCTGCTGCTGCTGTCACTTGACGACCAGGCGCTTATCGAGAAAATCCGCGCGTTGAACCTGCCGATGGTTATGATCAACATAGATAACCGCGAAGTGCCCGAAGATACCTTCCTCCCTGACAACTATCAGGGTGCGCTGCTTGCCATGCATTATCTGATCAACTGCGGACATCAGCGGATCATGCATATTACGTGGCCGCGGCGAAGCACACTTCGACGCCGCGCTGAGGTCTATCAGGTTGCCCTGGAAGAGGCAGGTATCCCGTATGATCCCCGTCTCGTTATCGAAGCTGAGATCAACGCCGAGGAAACATACAAGATCATGACATACCGGTTGGCGCAGCATGAAATCGATTTCACGGCGGTCTTTTGCGCCAATGACCTTTCCGCAATGGGCTTTATGCGAGCCGCTCAAGAAATCGGGCTGCGCATCCCACAGGATATTTCGGTGATCGGATTCGACGACATCGCGGCGTCAGCGTTTCTGTCTCCGCCTTTGACTACCATACGGATCGAATCCGGGGAACTGGGCGCACTGGCCCTGCGCCGCCTGATCGACCGGGCGGCTGCACCCAACATGACTCCGATCAGGGTTTCCCTCGCCTGCCGCCTGATCGAGCGCCAGTCTGTCGCCTGTCTATAAGTTCACAGGCGATACAATGAGGTCACGATATCTGTCCCAACGAACAGGGCTGCGTGTCGACCCTTACCTTTTGACTCCCTCTCCCTGGCATCATCTATAGCGGCCATTTCGCACTGTTCGTCCAGGCTGTGGCAGATGAAAGCCCAGATATGAGACAAAGATTGGTAGTCGATTATTAAACGCGAAGAAAATAAACAAAAGATATTCATTACATCCAACCAGATATTCTCAATTTGCCAGAGGTGTAGAGGCTTTGTATACTGTTTTCAGTAATCTATGACAACAAACAGCGGTTCGACATGGCTCCCCGCTACCCTACTGTTTTGATCATCACAAACCATGAACTGTGGTTTGGGATGAATGTTTTTAGCGCCAGAATAAATAATTTCCAACAAACCAATCCTGAAAACAGCAGCCTATTCAGACTACTCTGGAGGGCTGCTCAGTGCAGCCGCAAACCGACCTAGCATCTTGTCAATCCCTTCGAGCCACTGTATCTTGATATTAGACAATAAAGCAGGCCGAGATTCCTATAACATAATCTGCAGATCAAAAGAGTGCCCATGTTGGTACCTGAAACTTCTAAAACAAAACTTACTTAATTAAAGTGTGATGTCTGCGAGTTACGGGGTGTCGTTTCATATCAACGTAAACTAGAGTCTCTATATCAATTAGCTATAGAAGTAGTTGCACGGCGTGATCTGCAACAGGTGTAAAACGGCAGCCTCAACCACTGCCTGGAGCTAACCCGCTCGCAATTCGGCTTTATCGGCTTAATCACCGAAGATAACCGGACTTTAGATCTAGCTGCCATTACGGGTTTTGAAGCTGCACCTGAGTTCTATACTCACAACCGCCTTATTCCGCTGCGCCGGAGCGCTTTCGGCACTGCAATAATCGAAAATCGCCCGACGCGTTCGGATAATGTGTTGACCGATCCTAATCGGATCGGCCAGCCGCCAGGACACCCTGTAGGCGGACATTTCTTGGCGTGCCTCTGCGGGTGCGGAAGCAGACCATAGGCATGATCGGCGTAGCCAATAAGGAAACCCACTATTCAGATGGGGCCGAGTATGTTTTAGTGACATACACCTCACTGGTTGCCATTGCGATCCAAAATGCAAATCTCTACGCTCAACTGAAAGCCGCAGTGCCATTTGAGATACAGTCCGATGTATGTATCGGCTGCGGCGAATGCGCCGCTGTCTGCCCAACCGATGCAATTCGGATTGAGGATGTAAACGGCCAGCGGGTGCTGCGCACCTGGAATACCATGGTTACCCTGCATACCTGCCCTTCGTGCGGTGAGCCATTTGCCCCTGAGCCGATGGCCTTTTTACGGGAACTGGTGGAGGTGAGTGGTGAACTGTGGGGAATGTGCCCTGAGGCAGTGATTGAATAGTTAGAGGTTGTGCGGGCCCCCTACCATAAAGGGTAAGAATGAAAGCGCAGTACTCATCTGTTCTCCAAACGAAAAAATCAGGCTAATAAGGAAACAGTCGGATCAGGTTTATCAAGCCTGATCCGACTACTCTTTATAATGGAGAGGTCTTTGTATCATGGCTCAGAAGCCAATATCCGTGACTAATGCTGGGTGATCAGATTGTGGCCCATCCAGGTACCGGGAGTCGATGATCATCGTCCCAGGGGAGACGTAGAGGTAATCGATGCGCTGATCGGGGCCTGCTTCGGGAGATGATTCTGGCTGGGATTTGCCGAGGAGCCAGGAATCGGAAAATGTGCCGGTGGTTAACTCGTATTGGTCGGTATCCGGCCTGAAGTTGAAATCCCCCATAAGCAGTACATCAGGCTTTCCCTGGACCAGCTCCAAAACTTGCTCTTGCTGGATGATCGGGCCACCGTTTCCCAGGTGGGTAACATAGACATTGAATGTCTTCCCATTGATGACAATCTGGGCTTCAATGATGGCTGTCTGTTCTCCCTGGCTGTACATATAAAACGTACGCGGATGTTGGATCGGGTATTTTGAGAGCAGGGCAATTCCGAATGTGCCTACCGTCGTGTTGGGCCCATAGTACGAATACATATTGAGCCGGTCGGCAAAGTAACGCACCACATCGATATTGCCATTCGCGATCCGGGTGGTGTCACATTCCTGAAGGCCGATGATATCGGCATCAGTCTGGCGCATCAGGGTCAACTGACTTTCGAAACCGATCTGACCGTCACGGCTGTATCCCTGCTGGATGTTGTAGGTCAGCACGCGCAGTGCATCCGCGGATTGGGTCGGAACGGGCGGTCGGGACGCTGTCAGCCCGGCTCCGGTGATGGTTCCCAGGGCGATGATCGCAACACTGATGACCGGGAGCGATGTGCCCCTCGCCCCTGCCAGGTCGGAAGAATTCCTCCGCACCAGCAGCATGGATAGAGACAGGACTGCTCCACCGGCCAGGAAAACAAGCCAGAATTTATCCCTGAAGAGTGGGCCAACCACGGGGATGTAATCGTAAACGGTGGTGAACACCTGGGCAAAAGTCATCAATAAGATGAGCAGCGCACCAAGCGTAAAACCAACTCCCAGAAGACGGATGGATGGCTTCTCAGCGATGATCTCCCGGCTGAGGAGGGTAAAATCTACCAGGACGATGGGCGAAAGGAGCAGCATCAAGAGCAGGGGTAATATGACAATCGGCGGTGGGGCAGATGTAAAAGGATAACCCGTCGGGGTAAGGGGAAAGCGAACCTGGCATACCAGGATGGTCAGTGTAAGGCTCGCAACAAACAGCACATTCCCGATCAACAAGGCAGCCGTCGTGAGCCTGGTGACAAACCCTGGTTTGAATGACATCCCTCCTATAAAGCCGGTCAGAGCTAACAACAAGACAACCAGAATAAGGAAATAGCTCGCCTCTGTCCATCGAGCAATAACAGCCGGGCCGGAGAAGACAAAATACAACAGGACAATAATCGCCGCTATCCCCAGGCTCAACCCGATCACTTTCACGGCGCGGGCATCGCCCGGTTGGTGGGCTGGCGAGATCGATTGGCCCTTTGTTGAAGTGATGCGAAACAGGTACACGCCGCCCAGGACTGCCAATACCCAGCCGATAATCTGAAAGACTCCCATCATTGACAGGTCAATACCTGATCCCAGAGTGCGAAGCAGGATAGAGGCCGATAGCCCCAGCCCCAGACCAATGCCAAGAGTCTGGCTGTCCGATTCGTGCTGTCGGTTTGACAGAAAAGCTGGGAAGAAGATCAAAAAGCTGGCTACGCCAAGCCCGGAGGCGAACATCCTGCTGCGTGTGTCCAGCAGGGGTTCGATGACCCTGCAAAACAGCACCAGCGTCCCCAGGAAGGCCAGCGGTTTGCCGGAGATAGCCTTGCGGCGGAAAACGAGGATGACTGGCGCAAGCAAGAGCAGTGCACTAATAACCTCTACGGGCAGGCTGGTATTCAGCAGGCCGAAGGCGTAGATGGCGGCAATGAAGTCGGCGAGTAGTTGGAAGAAGTATAGGAAGAGCAATCCAAACACAAGAATGGTATAGCTGGCTGGTATGCCATCGGCAGTTCCTGACAAGGAGCGTGTGCGTCTCGAATGATTTTCCATAAGCGGCCTTTCGAGTGTCTACAGGTTAAACCCCAGAGAATAAGCACAGATGCCGGTTAATACCCACCAGTGGATTGCACTCTGTTTACAATGGAGAAAACGAACTGCGGATAGGTCAACAGCCTACCGCGACTATGCTAAGTATACACTGTGAAGCACATAATTAATGCACTCGTTCCTGGCGAACATCCCTAACTGATAGCTGAGTATAATTAAACTGTCAGGAATGGACAGATCTATGGATACCGTGATTCTGGCAACCAAACTACAAATTCCACCGGTGAGGCCAGGGGTAGTCGTACGTGAGCGGCTTCTCAGTAAACTGAGCGAAGGGCTGACTCGCAAACTGACGGTTGTCTCATCTTCGCCCGGTTCCGGTAAGACAACTCTTGTTGCTGAATGGGTTAACCAGGTTGATATACCAGCGGCCTGGGTATCGTTAGACGAAACAGATAACGACATCGCCCGTTTCCTCAATTATGTCGTCACGGCTCTGGTAAAGGTTGCGCCGGAACTTAAAGAGCCTATCGACTTGCTGCGCCAACCTTTTCAAAACTCTTTGATCGAAATTACAGCCACCCACATCATCAACACGCTTGTGGCAGTGCCGCATGATCTTGTCCTGGTGCTTGATGATTATCACCTGATCGATCAGCGCTCGATTCACCAGGTTCTTGCCTACTTGATTGAACATTTACCCCCACAGGTGCACATCTATCTCATCACGAGAGCCGATCCACCGCTGCCATTAGCCCGGCTGCGTGCACGGAACCAGTTGGTTGAGATCCGAGTGGCTGACCTCTGTTTCACTTTCGAAGAAGCAGCCACGTTTCTTAAACAGGCGATGGGTCTCAACCTATCAGATAACGAAATAGCCGAGATTGAAAGGCGTACCGAGGGTTGGATCACCGGGCTGCAACTTGCCGGGCTTTCCCTGAAAGATCAACAGAATCCTGGGTCGTTCATCGCTACATTCACCGGCAGCCACGAGTATATTGCCGATTACCTGATAGATGAAGTACTGGGCAGGCAGCCAGAACCCATAAAGGAATTCTTGTTACAGACATCCATCTTAGAACGGTTAAATGGGTCGCTGTGTACGGCGGTCACCGGCCAGGATGATGGACAACAGGCACTTGAATATCTCCATACGGCCAATCTGTTTGTTTCCACATTAGATGTACACCGGCGATGGTATACCTACCATAAGCTCTTTTCCGATCTCTTGCGCCAACGCCTGACCACGCAGCAAGGCGATCTGATCCCTGAATTACATACCCGGGCGGCTGACTGGTATCGAGACAATGGGTTCCCGGAAGATGCCATCCAGCATTACTTTGAGGCAGGCAGCCTGGAACAAGCCGCCGATCAGATTGCCTGCGCTGCCGAATCAATGCTCATGCGGAGTCAGGGCAGGAGCCTTCTCAAGTGGGTGGAGCAGTTACCAGACGTTTACATTCGGGCACGCCCCAACCTGTATGTCCATTACACCTGGGCGCTGCTGTTAAGCACCTATTCATTGAATGCGGTACGAAGTCACTTGCAGCAGCTCAATGAGTTGGCTCCCGTTCATTCACTCCCACTCAACGCCTTTATAGCGCTCTTTCAGGGGCAATTGAAACGTGCCCATACACTGGCCTCTGATGCGCTGCTCCAATTATCCGAGGACGATAAGTTCTTTTATGGTATGGCCGCCTGGGTTGCCAATATGTCTGAAATTGCCGAAAGCGATCTCCAGGATGGCAGCCAGCTTGCAGGAGATGTTGTACAGTCGGAGCAGACAACAGACAACCTGCTGGTGATGGTGATCACCTTGTGCCATATGGCCGAACTCCATATGCGGCAGGGGAGGCTTTACGAAGCACAAGCCATCTATGAGCGAGCATTAACCCTGGCGACCACTGAAACCGATCCGCTGCCGATTGCCGGGATGGCGATGATTGGTTTGAGTGGACTGCTGCGGGAATGGAACGACCTCCCATCGGCAGAGCGTTATGTACAAGAGGGCATAACACTGCTCAAGAACTGGAGCGAAACAGCCACCATCGATGGATATATCACCCTGGCTTTTATTCGAGTCTCTCAAGGTGATCTGGAAGAAGCTCAGAGCACACTCGAACGTGGCTACCAACTGGCATTGGATTCAGATGCGTTCGACCTGGATGACCGGTTTGTCAGTCTTATGCAGGCGCGTTTCTGCATCTTAGTCGGGCAGATTGATGAAGCTGTCCGGTGGCTGAAAGAATCGGGTAGTGACTATCCTGTCGATATGGTTGAATTTGAGGACGATCTCTCCTACTTCGATTATCATCTGCGTCACCATCAATACCTGACTTTGATACGTTTGTGGATGGTGCAGCATCGTTACGCTGAAGCGCTTACCCTGCTCAAACAGCTTGAGGCCGCGCTTGAGCGGTTCGGGTGGCGGCCAAGCCGCCGGGAAATTGAAGTCCAGATTTTGAAGGCGCTAACCTTGCAGGCATTAGGGCGAACCGATCAGGCGCTGATCTGGATCGAAAAGGCGCTGGCGGCAGCAAAACCAGGGGGTTATATCCGGAGCTTCGTCGATGAGGGTGCGGCCATGTCACAACTGCTCGGACGGGCGGCTGAACGGGGAATCCACACCGACTATGTCCGCTCCATACTGGCTGCATTTCCGGCTTCCGAACAGAGCACCGTGTTAGTTGATGCGCTCACCGAACGTGAAATGGAAGTGCTTCAACTGATCGGCGAAGGGCTGACCAATCCGCAAATTGCCGATCACCTAGTGGTTGCCATCGGTACCGTGAAGGCTCATACATCCAGCATTTACACCAAGCTTGGGAGCGGTAATCGCATTCAGGCGGTTGCGCGTGCCAGAGAACTGGGCCTCTTATAACTAATCCCCTCCCCGCAAAAACTAAACCCCTGAATAAACTCCTGATGGATGCTAATCCTTCCGGCAGGCTTTACACTGAGTTAAACATCAGTTGGAAGGAAAATGATTCAATGCCAGATTATGAGCAACCGGCTACCTACCAGATTGTCGTTTCTGGTCAATTGAATGAACGATGGTCTGATTGGCTCAATGGCATGACGATCGAACGCCAGGCGTCAGAAGATAAATTTCCGACAACGATATTCACCGGACAGATCCCCGATCAGGCTGCACTACGTGGTTTACTGGTAAAAATATGGGATCTAGGTTTGGTATTGATTTCGGTCAAACGTATCACCGGTCCAACCTCATGACCGGGGTATGAAGAGGGGGTACCATCATGACAAATGAGTTCATTATTTCACTTGCAGACACACGTGCATCATTATCTCAGGTAGGGGGTAAGGGGGCCTCCCTTGCCCGGATGGCAGGAGCAGGATTGCCGGTGCCGGACGGGTTCTATCTTACAACCGCGGCATATGATCGGTTTGTGGCAGACAACAACCTGCTTCCGGGTATCCGTGCTGCTCTGAAATCGGTCGACACCACTCAGCCGGACACATTGGAAACGGCTTCACAAGCAATCTATGAATTGTTTAAACAGGCGCATATCCCGGCGGAAATTGTCGATGCCGCAGCCAGAGCTTATGCCAAACTGCCGGGCGATGCACCCGCGGTAGCTGTGCGTTCCTCGGCAACTGCCGAAGACCTGCCCGATCATTCCTTTGCCGGTCAGCAAGAGACCTATCTCAATATTCAAACTGTCGACGCGCTGTTGGAAGCTGTAAAGCGCTGCTGGGCGTCGCTCTGGACGGCCCGCGCCATCGGCTACCGTATGCGGAATAAGATCGATCAGGAAGCTGTGAGCCTGGCGGTCGTCGTCCAGCTGCTTGTCCCTGCGGAGGCGGCGGGCATCCTGTTCACGGCTAACCCGGTAACCGGGCAGCGGGATCAGGTCATGATCAGTGCAACCTGGGGACTGGGCGAAGCGATTGTCGGCGGGTTGGTGACTCCCGACACGCTCACGGTTGATAAAACGACCGGGCAGATTCTGTCACGCGATATCGCCGACAAAGAGGTGATGACCGTTCGGATCAGTGGCGGCACAGAAGAACAGGCTGTACCGGAAAATCTGCGCAAGGCTCCGGTGCTGGATGATCAGGTCACAACGGCGCTGGTGGAGATTGGCTCCCGGATCGAAGAGCTGTATAGACAGCCGATGGATATCGAATGGACGCTGACCGGTGGCAAAATCGATATTGTCCAGGCACGGCCTATCACGGCGCTTCCTACCCCCATCGAGTGGACAATGCCTGATCCTAAAAGCCGGTATATGCGTACCAGCATTGTCGATCTGATGCCGGATCCCCTCAGCCCTTTGTTTGCTACGCTTGGGCTCTCAGTTATCAACCAGGGTATTTATCGCATGTGGGTGGATGTATTCAACACGAAAGACGACATGATCGGCAACTTGCTGATGACCATCAACGGGTATGCATACGAGCACTTACACTGGTCAGGTTTTGAATTACTGAAAATGGTGGTGTGTATGGTGCCCAGAATACCGTACATGATGCGGGAGGGAGTCAATTACTGGCAGACTGTTGCGCTTCCCCCATACAGAGAAGCTGTCACCGAATGGGAAGATAAACAGCCATCTGATATGAGCGCGAGTGAACTACTTGAGGGTATCAATCAGGTTATGGCCGCTTTTTCTTTTCACCTGGGCTCGTTAATGGCCAGCACCATGGGGCCATCTTCAGGAAGTGAAGGGCTCTTCACGATGGTGTACAAGAAGATGGTTCAGAAGCCCGGCGATCCCGAAGCCCCGGCTTTCCTGATGGGCTTCGACAGTGCACCGCTTCGCAGCGAAAAGGCACTTTACGATCTTGCGATATGGTGTCGTGAGCAGGACGGCCTCGCCGCCTATCTCGCTTCGACTCCAGCCGGGCAAATCGCAAAACAGTACAGCGGCACTCAAACCCCGGAGGGCGTTTCGGATGCCAACTGGCGTGAATGGCACGAGCGTTTTGGCGACTATCTCAACCGGCATGGTTATGGGATTTACGACATGGACTTTATGAAGCCGCTCCCGATGGATCAACCGGCGCTGCTCCTGGAAACGCTCAAGTTGTTCATCAGCAAGCAGGGCACCAATCCCTACGAGCGCCAGCGTGACTTCGTCGGTCGGAGAGAACAAGCCATGAAGCTGGCAGAAGAACGTGTCAGGCGAGGGTTCAAACGCTGGGCATATGAGAAAGCTCTCAAGTGGGCGCAAAAGCAAGCCCCTCTCCGGGAGGATGGGATCGCCGAAATCGGCCTGGGATACCCAGTTGTGCGGCAGATGCTGCACGAGTTGGGACGGCGATTTGCTGTCGGGGGGATGATCGCCCAGGCGGAGGATATCTTCTGGTTAGAACAGGATGAAGTCGAACAGGCGGTTTCCCAGTTGGAAAGCGGGGACACACTGGCCGACTTGCACCAGGCTGTCGAAGAGAGAAAGGCATTCTGGCAAGCAGCTAAGAAGGTTGCGCCCCCGCCACAACTCCCACAGTCGGAAAAATACCTGGGGCTCAACACTGACCTGTTCCTGGCGCATGGTGAGCACAGCGGCGACACCATTAAAGGGGTGGGTGCCAGTCCAGGCGTTGTCACTGCGCCTGCCTGTGTGCTGCATGGGCCGGAAGAATTCAGCAAGATGCAGCCGGGCGATGTCCTGGTGGCAGGGATCACCACGCCTGCCTGGACACCCCTGTTTACTATGGCCTCTGCTGTTGTGACGGATATTGGCGGCCCGCTGAGTCACGGTTCCATCGTGGCCCGTGAATATGGCATCCCGGCAGTACTTGGCACCGGGGTGGCGACTAAGCTTATTCGCTCCGGGCAAACCATCACCGTTGATGGCGGCGCGGGTGAAGTCATTGTATCAGACAGCGACTCGCATTAACAAGACAATCGTGGGGCAGCGGCAAGCTGCCCCTATTTCATCACAAAGGCATGCGAAAAATGGACGGTAACAATCGAAAAAGTATCATAATCCTGTCGGCTGCGCTGGTCATCGTAATGCTCGGCTTTGGGATGGTCATTCCCATATTCCCCTTCTATATCGAAGCACTGGGCGGAAGTGGGAGCGAACTGGGATTACTGGTCGCGACTGCCGCGTTTACGGAATTGATCTTTGGCCCAATGTGGGGAAGCCTGTCAGACCGGGTGGGCCGGAAACCCATCCTGGTCATCGGCCTGATGGGTTACGCGTTATCCTCACTGCTGCTTGGACTATCGACAAAACTGTGGATGCTATTTGCGGCGCGGGCATTGTCTGGTGTTTTGTCTTCGGCAACGGCTGCAACGGCGATGGCGTACATCGGCGATGTCACGCCCGAAGAAGACCGGGGCGGCGGCATGGGTATTATGGGGGCAGCGAGTGGACTGGGGATCATACTGGGGCCGGGATTTGGCGGGTGGCTGGGTTCAATGACGCTGTCCACACCGTTCTTTGTATCGGCTGGGTTTTCAGTGGTAACAGTTGTCCTGGTGTTGGCCATGCTTCCCGAATCATTTACGGCGGGGGATCGGCAGCAAACTGAAAGGGCCAACGAGAAAAAGGGCTTTGGCCTTTTACGACAGGCTGTGTTTGGCCCTATTGGTATCCTGTTATTCATGATTTTCCTTGCGAGTTTTGGCCTGGCGAACTTTGAAGCGGTCTTTGGACTGTATGCGCTGGAGAAATTCCATTACGGGACTAAAGAAGTAGGGATGATCCTGACGGTGGTAGGTATCGTATCCACTGCCGGGAAAGTTTTCACCGGCACCCTTACCCGCCGGTGGGGTGACAGTCTGATTATCAAAGTCTCGCTGTTTATGGGGGCAGTTGGTTTTCTTGTATTGTTGTCCGCTAACACTTACATCACGATCTTACTTGCAACCGGATTCTTTGTCCTGTCCAAAACGTTTCTCCGGCCCTCTGTGCTGTCTTTGATTTCAAAACGAACAACAATAGGACAGGGTAAAGCAATGGGACTGAGCAATTCGTTTATGAATCTGGGGCGCATCATCGGCCCCATCTGGGCCGGATTCATCTTCGATGTCAACTATAATTATCCCTACCTGAGTGGTTCCGTCATTATGTTTATCGGGTTCCTG
>JBNKDD010000060.1:0-22391 GCA_050288085.1 Anaerolineae bacterium | reverse complement strand
GAACTGACCCTTTTCCAGTCACAGGCAGGCGGGGGATTCTTCATGCCCTTCATGGATGCGACCAGCGGCGGCGAAACCTACAGCAGCGGTCGCTACCTTGACCCCGAACCCACCCCGGACGGCAAAGTCGTGGTTGACTTCAACCTGGCCTATAACCCCTACTGCGCCTACAACGAGTTCTGGACCTGCCCCATTCCGCCAAAAGAAAACCGCCTGAAAGTTCCGATCAGGGCGGGTGAGAAAACATTCGAGGATACCGGGCACTGATAGGCATACACACCGCACCACCATCACTCTGTGTTTGCAAGAGCTGAAAAAACTCGGCTATCTCAGGACCATGCTGGGCATGTCAGCGCCCTGGAAGCCGAGGAGCTGCGAGCCAGGACAAAAGTGATCATCGGCGGCGGGCCGGTCTCTGAGCGCTACGCCGAAGCAATTAGAGCAGATGCCTACGCCTTTGACGACGTCGCCGGAGTCAAGCGGATCAAGGAGCTGGTTTCAGGCTAGCTCCGTGCCGGAGGCTGTCGTTTCACCAGAAACGTGATAAAGGTGAGCAGATCGGCCCCATCGTTACATAATAAATGTCGTTCCCCTGGTTCGATGAGCAGCAGATTCCCGGCGGTTAGTGGCACAGGCTGCCCATCGACAAGCATCATACCTTCTCCGCTCAGGATGAAAAAAACTTCTTCGGCATCCGGGTGTTGATGTTCCTCCACCTCCTGGCCCGGTTCCAGGTAGGCTTCATTCATACTTAAGATATTGGAGCCAGGGCTAATATCTTCGCCACGCAGCAGGGCCTTGCGTTTTACCGTCCCATTGTGTGATGTACCAACAGCAATCTCGGCGATATGTTTTAGCTTCATCGATATGACTCCTGTTTAAAAACCAGGAGAGGTATTGGTACACCCAATACCTCTCAAGGAGAAGAAAAAGCGCGGCTAAAGTGTGCCCACTAAGCCTTTTAACCCTACGTTACCTGCCTATATACCGCATTGTTGAGCATAACTCTCAATGATATCTTTATGCCGGAAAGCAAATGGCATCTCGCGAATTTCCCCCAACGAATACCAACCGATTTCAGCCACTTCATCTGCCTGGGGCTTGATAGTCCCATTGACTAATCCATCAAAAACAACGGTGATGCTGTGAATATCATGCTCCGGGATAATCTCATCAAAGCAGGAAAACAACTGCGGATCGAAATTTAACCCGGTTTCTTCTTTTACTTCACGGATCACCGCCTGCCGCATGGTTTCGTCCCGGTTGATATGGCCGCCGGGCAGACACCACATGCCCTGATAAAGTCCGCTTTGACGCCGGGTGATCAGGAACTTCGACAGATCAGGCGTAACGATGATCGCCGATACGGTAGCTTCAGGCATCTAGAGCCACTCACTCAACACATCCTTAGATTCTAGCCGCTTGACAATGTCACGGACATCCTGCTCGCGGCCTTTGGAGCATACCAGCAAAGCATCATCCGTTTCAACAATGACCAGCCCTTCCACCCCAACCGTAGCGATCAGGCGTTGGCTGTCACTGAATACCAGCGAATCGCGCGTATCAATGTTCAGGTGATTGGCAACAACCGTATTGCCCTGCTCGTCGGCGGGCAGCAGATCGGGCAGACTGCCCCAACTGCCGATATCCGTCCAACCAATATCGACCGGCAGCACAGCAACATTCTCGGCATTTTCCATAATGCCGTAATCGATCGTCTCTTTCTCGACAGTCGGCCAGATGCGGGCCAACGCATCCTCATATTCCGCCGTCCCAAGACAGGATTCCAGTTCTTTCAACTGCCCGTAAAATTCGGGCATCTGGCGCTTGAATTCCTCCAGGATGCGATCCACCCGCCAGATGAACATACCGCTGTTCCAGGCATATCCACCATCGGCGATCATTGCCTGGGCGGTAGCCAGATCAGGCTTCTCGGTGAACCCCGCTACCCGGAACGCCGCAAAATCGTTAACCGGTTCGAGCTGTTCCCCTTGTTTGATATACCCAAATCCGGTAGATGGGGAATCCGGTTTGATCCCCAGCGTGACCAGGTATCCGGCCTGAGCCAGTTCCCCGGCAGCGGCCAGGGTATCACGAAAGTGCGCGGTGTCCGTGATATAGTGATCGGCAGTGAGAACCGCCATGATCGCTTCCGGGTCGGTGTGGATCAGGTTGATTGCCGCCAACCCGATAGCCGGAGCCGTGCCGCGCCCCTGTGGCTCAATGATGTAGTTAGCTTGTGGCAGATCAGGTACTTGCTGGGATAAAGGGGCAACATGCGCAGCGCGAGTCACAACGGTGACGCGCTCAGTCGGGAACAGCGGGGCTAACCGCTCTACCGCATGTTGAAACATGGAGCGATCCCCGATCAGCTTCAGGGTTTGTTTGGGATGGGCCTGGCGGCTGAGAGGCCATAACCGTGATCCGGTCCCCCCCGCCATGATCAGTGCATAGTACATGATGTGCTTGCTCTCCGTTAGAACCCACGCAAATCGGTGCTGGAACGTTTCGTCAACCCCTCTTTAGGAGTACGTGTCAAGACCACATATTCAATGCCGTGAGCTTCGCAATAGACCCGTTTTTCTTCTTTAGAGCCATCTTCATTGACGGCATAGATATCCGGCTTGAGCTGAATAATCTCGGGTTCGGCATCCAACCAACCATGCCCGGTTGAGATAAGCGCCTGTTCGACACAGCGAATCGATCCGACCATATAGCGCCGGACATCCTGCGTAAACAGGGGATGCCCCTCCCCCTTCAATAGCTTGATATTGTCATCGTGTCCTACGACAACATACAACGCCCCAAGTTCGGCAGTTTCCTCGAAGAATCGTAAATGCCCGGAATGTAGCCAATCGAAGCTGCCGGTGACCAGCACTTTCTTCCGGTCATGCTGATGGTTATTAGAGGAAGGGATGGGCGCAGCAGCCGGAACCTTTTCCAGGTCGGCAGTCGGCAAGAGATGATAAGCCACCCCGTGCTCGGCACAAAATGAACGAATACGACTGTTGTCAGATTCTTCACCGATCACCCACACATCGGGCTGGATCGTGTCCAGGAGCGGTATCGTGTCACTATCGAACACACCCGGAACCACCGTATATTGGTCAACATAACGGATCGACTGCATCCAGTATTCGCGCTCCGGGAGGCTAAACTTGGGCGCTTTACCGGTTGCGGACAGCACCATCTCATCTGACCACAATGCTACATGCAGCCGCCCCAGCTTAGACGCCTCTTCAAGGAGACGCATCTGAGGATGCATCAGATCGTCAAAGCTCCCGCTGACAACAATTGTACGGCTGTCACTCATCATTCGAAATCCTGACTTCGACGTTAAACCCACCGGGGACCGGTTCCTCCGAAACCACGTAGAGATACCCACCCCCGCAGCCGGAGTACATTGCACCGGCATAGCGCCGCTGGTAGTAGTCCAGAAGTGCCATAAGATCCAATGGGATGGTGGGATGCCGGACCGTACCGGGCAGAATCTTCTCCCAGCAGATCATGCAGTCACGCATGGATTGTCCCAGCGCTTTTGCATCCATAGCAACAATAGCATCGAAGCAGTCCTTGCCGGTCTGGCCGAGTTTGCGGATCCACTCCGGGTCGAGGTTTTTGATTTCCAATGGATCGTAGCCCAATGGACGCTGGACGACCGGAACCATATAGATAACTTTACTGAGCCAGGACGCAACTTCCGGATCGGTATTCGATTCGACCTGCACCGGGAAGTAGCCCCCCTCGTACTCATAGTCATAGTCAAGGCGGCTTACGCCGGGATAGAGGATCCCCGCCATATCCTGCGACCCGGAAGGCGCATCCTGGCCTTCGTTCTCGGCCCGGTACAGCTCCTGTACCAGTTCGGCGGGCTCGCGATTCGGGACACGCCCATTCCAGAGTTTCAGCGCAACGTCGCGGGTACTGGTCCCCATACCGCATCGATCCATAAAGCGCGTGGTCGGTTGGATCGCTACCACCACCATCGATCCCGGCGGCGTGGGGTTGTGCTGGGACAGGAAGGGTTGATCGATCCAGCCACCGGCAAAGGCCATCCGATAAGGGATCTGCCCGATCACACTCGTAATGTCGGTCTGAATAGTCTCTTTCACTGGCTTCTCTCAGTGCATTTGTTGAAGCTTTTTATGCGTGAAAGGCCGATTTTTAGAAAAACAGCTGGTCAGACTGTCCTGTTTAATGAGTTTTACAAGTTTAGCCAGGTCAGGCAAGTAATAATTTTTCTAAAAAGGCTGCCCTTAGGCTCAAAAAGTCTCAATCGTTTTGGGTTGGTTGGTGCTAATGATCTACCGATTCGCCTGCTGGTGTAGGCTTGCCTGCTTTACGGTCGGCATATTGTGTTTCGATCCAGGCATAGGTTTTAGCAATACCTTCACTCAGTAGGGTATCGGGTTCCCAGCCGAGCACCTGTTGGATAAAGGTGTTATCGCTGTTACGTCCGGCCACACCGCGCGGCGCATCGAGGTCGTACCGGCGTTCCAGGGTGATCCCGGCCACCTTTTCGATCTCGCTGACCAACGCATTGATCGAGAACAATTCGCTGGACCCCAGATTGATCGGGGTTGCAATCAGTTCATCGCAGTGCATAATCATGTCGATGCCCTTCACACAGTCATCGATATACATGAAGCTGCGCGTCTGTTCACCATCGCCCCAGATAACGATCTCGTGGTTGCCGCTTTCTTTGGCTTCGATCACTTTGCGGCTTAAGGCAGCCGGTGCTTTTTCCCGTCCACCATCCCAGGTGCCGTGCGGCCCATAAACATTGTGGAAACGAGCAATAGCCGTTTTCATATTCCGTTCGGCAGTATATTCCTGGCAGAACATTTCGGAGATCAGCTTTTCCCAACCGTAGCCACGCTCGGCCATCGCCGGGTAAGCATCCGATTCCTTTAAGGCGCGGACATTAGGGTCTTTCTGCAAATCGGTATTGTAGGCACAGGCCGATGAGGAGAAGAAGTAGCGATCAACGCCCGCCTGATAAGCCGCTTCGATCATGTGTGTGTTGATCAGGACACTGCGCAGGCATTCGACCCTGAAGTTCTCAATGAAGCCCATACCGCCCATATCAGCCGCCAGATTATAAACCTCAACAGCACCTTCTACAGCGCGGACACAATTGTCACGGTAGCTTAGATCCAGGCAGAGGCTTTCGACCCCCGGTGTGCGCTGGTACCATACCGGAAGCGGCTTCTTGTCAATCGCCCGGATATGGGTAAATCCCTGATCGTGAAAGTAACGGACTAACGCCCCGCCGATAAAACCACCAGCACCACCTACGACGATCAAGTCGTCTTTCTGACGCATTGTTGCTGCGGTTGGGTTTTCTGACATGGTTGGATCTGCCTCCTGATAATTATTATGAACGTTCAAAACAGAATTGGCTGTTCAGGGTATGTTACGCGTACCATGTTTGTCTAAAAAAATACCAGATGCCCGAAAAGTAATTTAGCTGGCGATCTGGTTACAACACCATTGACATCCTATGCCATCTATAACATAAGAATATCATGAGCAGACCAGCTGCCATTTACAAGATTCTCAAGATTCTCTGGTCTCTATTCGACTAATAATGATATGGCAGTTATGATACGCATACCATATTAATGATACCATGCTACACCAAGAAGTTTTTGTTGTCAAGATTATTTACCAACGCGGGACTACTAACATGCCAGCACCGGCCCCGCCAGACCGCGCATATAGGAGAAACAACCGCAAGATGATGAAGTATCACGTCAGGAGGTGATAATGGTTATTACAAAAAGGAGATGAGAAGTACCTCCGATTCACCGCCAAGTAAACTGAAGTACTTCTCAACATGTGCAACCACGCTAGCAAAGCTAGCCTCGTTTGCATTACCTGATTGTAACGTAAAACCCAGTTTTTTTTAAGTTGGGCCAGCCAATGTCCAACCACACAGGAAATCCTAAAAAGAGAGAAAAATGTTTCGACACAAAGGTCTGGTGATCTTCTTGATATTACTCCTCAGCTTGCTGCCGGTTGTGGGTTATGCACCAGCCGCAGGCAAAGAAACCGAAGAAGAAGCCGCCGTCGAAGAAGAGGAAATAAACGACAATCTGCCTATATCCTGTTTTTATTCTGGTCCAGGTATACGACGCCAAGCAGAATTAAGCCATTGAGAAACATGGGAACGTAGATTTTGTCTATGTTCATCATCGTGATGCCCATCGCCAGGGTAGAGATGAGGAAGGCTCCGATCACCGTTCGCCCTATGCTGCCGGTACCTCCCGAAAGGCTCGCCCCGCCGATCATCGCACATTCAATCGCGATCATCTCATAACCCGCGGCGGCCCCAGGTGGGATCCCCAGGCGAGAGGTGAGCAGGACTCCGACCAGGCCAGCCGTCATGCTGGCGAACACAAAGGCCATGATCTTGATGCGGACAACCTTTATACCCGAAAAACGGGAAGCCTCCGAGTTGGAACCGGCCAGGAAAGCGTAACGTCCGAACCTGATTTTCTCCAGGATAAAGTGGGAGAACATCGCAACGACTACCATGATGATGACGATCCAGGAAATACCGGGGAAAACCACGATTTCTGTCCCATTCGCGTCGTGAGAAATAATCCTGAAAACGGGATTATTTGCCAGGTCGCTCAGGTGATTCAGATTGTCTGGGCGGGGCATCGGACCGGCATGATTACTCATAAATGCCCTGAATGCCGATAGGAGTCCGTAGACGACCATTGCCATCGCGAAGGTGGTGATAAAGGATGGCAGGCGTACCCTGGCAACCAGGAAACCATTTACAAGGCCGACAACGCCGCCCAGAATAGGGGCCGCGATCATCGCTATCCAGATCGGTATCCCCGCCGAGGCGAGCACATACACGGCGCCCCCCGAAAGCGCGATCACCGCTCCCAGGGAGAAATCTATGCAGCCAACGACCAGGACCATGGTCGCGCCTATACCCAGAAGGGTGAAAGTGCTCGTCTGTACAAGAAGGTTTAGCATGCTGCGAACCGTGAAGTAATTGTTCGCGAAGATCGAGAAGAACGTGAACATTATTACGAGGATGGCGAGGGGTAAGAGGCTGTCCGACGATAATCCGAGCTGCTTCCACTTCATTCGTGAAGCGGTCTTTTCTGCCGACGAATCAAGTCCTTCATTCTCTATCATATTTTTATTGTATACCCCAAACGTTTTTTGAGAACCAGGAAATCAGTTCAATTGCTATTCTTATTCGGTCCAATGGGCAATACCCTCATCAGATAGCCTTTGCCGGCAGCCAGATCGATTAACCGGAATAACAAGGGCAAAGCATCCCCCTCTTCTCGCAGCTTCCCACCCGAATTTTACCCCAGGCAAATGATCTAAATCGTTTGATTTACATGAGGGGCGGATGATGGCGACCGGAGATCGCTCGACCAAAGGTGGAGCATCACGAGGGTAACTAACCGGTCAGCGCCACCAGGATGAAAATCCACCCCACTTGAATAAAACTATTGACAAGTTATTGAAACCCATGATAGTATGGTATGCATATCATGTTACCCATAACACATTAAACAGCAGCTTTTTATTTAACCCATAAATCCGTATTCGTCTTTACCGTTACCATTTGCTGTCCTTAGGGTCCGAACATGTTTCATCTATCTGAGGCAACATGGCAACTATTCGAGATGTCGCAAAGAAAGCGGGCGTATCTCCCATCACTGTATCGCGGGTAGTCAATAATTCCGACTACGTCAGCGATAAAACCCGTGCCCGCGTCGAGCAAGCTATCGAAGAATTGGGATACATCCCCAATATGTTAGGCCCCAGTTTGCGCTTTAAGCAGACAAACACGCTTGCTCTCGTCCTGACCGACATTACCAACCCCTTCTTTACGACGGTTGCTCGTGGCGCAGAAGATGCAGCCAGTGAAAGTCAGTACAACCTGATCTTAGGCAACACTGACGAATCACAGGAAAAACAAGAACAGTACATTCAAATGCTGCTCAGACGGCAGACTGATGGTGTTTTGCTGGTACCTGCTAGCAGCACCCCCCAGGCCGTTGAGCTGCTTCAGAAGCAAAAAGTTCCGACTGTTATTCTCGACCGTAACCTGCCCGATGTTGATATTGATATCGTGCGTGCCGACTCAGAAGAAGGCGCTTACCAGGCAACCCGTCACCTGATCGAGATAGGCCATACCGATATTGCCCTGCTCAATGGCCCGGAAGATGTGTCAACAGCCAAAGACCGTGCATTAGGGTTCTGTCGGGCATTAGAAGAAGCTCGTCGTGTCTGCCCGCCGGAATTCATCCAGTGGGGCAAGTTCACCCAGAAATCAGGTTACGACGCGACAAAACGGTTATTGGAATCTGATTCCAGACCCACAGCCCTGTTTGCCGGTAACAACTTTATTGCCATTGGCGCAATGATTGCCTTGAATGAAGCAGGCTGTCGTGTCCCTGAAGATATGGCAGTTGTTGCTTTTGACGACCTCCCAGCCGCATTAACAATTGAGCCGTTCTTCACGGCAGTCGTTCAGCCCGCCTACGAAATGGGTTTTCAGGCGGCCCAACTGCTGATTTCCCGCTTAACGGGAGAACGCGAAGAGGGCTGTGTCGAAATTGTTCTACCACCTCAATTGGTTATCAGGCGCTCAACCGGTGCAGAGAAAGGATCGGTTGATGAACAGTCATAAACTGTTGCGCTTTTAGACACGATTTTATTTTAACCTTTATGGTACGCGTACCACAAAGGACTTCCCTGAGGTATTTAACATCGATCTCTAATCTAAATCATCCGAGATGATTTGAAGGATAAGGAGCATTTCTATGCATTCGTATTGGAGTTTGCCCACATGAGAACGAGAGACTCATCGCCTGAACAAGAGGTGATCCTCGAAGTCGAGAATGTTTCTAAAAGCTTCCCCGGTGTGAAGGCACTTGACAGCGTCTTTTTCAACCTTCGCAAGGGTGAAGTACATGCTCTGGTCGGCGAAAATGGGGCGGGTAAATCAACACTCATGAAGATACTGAGTGGCGTTTACCAGGCTGACGAGGGCGTGCTCCGCTATAAGGGCGAAGAGATAACATTCCGCGACGTTACCCATGCTCGCGACGCCGGGATCGGAATTATCTACCAGGAACTTAATCTCATCCCCCACCTGTCCGTAGCAGCGAACATCTTCATCGGCAGAGAACCTCTGACCGAACTCGGAATGCTCGATGAAAAGAAGATGAACGCCGATACAGTCGCAACCCTCGAACGCCTCAATGTGAGTCTGGATCCGACGATCAGACTGAACCAACTGCCCGTCTCCAAGCAGCAGATGGTAGAGATTGCCAAAGCGCTCTCTTTTGAGTCGGAAGTACTCATCATGGATGAGCCGACCAGCGCCCTGACAGAATCCGAAATCGACGAGCTTTTCAGGATTATCCATACACTGCGTGATCGCGGCGTGGCGATTATTTATATTTCTCACCGCCTCGAAGAACTCAAGAACATCGTGGATCGCATCTCCATCTTCCGCGACGGGAAATGGATCAGCACCGACAATTACGCTGATATTGGGATGGCAGAAATCGTAAGGCGAATGGTGGGGCGAAAGATCGAGAATAAATTCCCACCAAAGCAAAATACGCCATCCACCGAAAAACTAATGGAAGTCCGCAATATTGTGCGGAAGGGAATCCTCCACGATATATCTTTCGATCTCTATCAGGGGGAAATCCTCGGTATCTCCGGCCTCATGGGAGCAGGGAGATCTGAACTGGGGAGAGCGATCTTCGGAGCTGATCGGATTGATTCGGGTGAAGTCAGCATGAACGGTAAGAAGCTCTCGCTGCGCTCCCCATCCGATGCCATTAATGCCGGTATCGCCTACCTCTCAGAGAACCGTAAAGAGGAGGGGCTGGCGGTAAAAATGCAGGTCGCAGAGAACATCACCATGGCAAATGTCCAGGCGATCTCCCAGCGTTTAGGCGTGCTTTCCAATAACCTGGAGACGGAGGTTGCAGAGAAATATATTAGAGACCTCCACATCAGGACACCCAGCATCTCTGCAGTTGTGAACAACCTTTCAGGCGGTAATCAACAAAAGACGGTCATTGCAAAATGGCTGTTCTGTGATTTGAAAATTCTGATCTTCGATGAGCCAACTCGCGGAATCGATGTTGGTACCAAGTATGCGGTCTACGAGCTTATCGGCGCACTGGCCCAGGAAGGGATCGGCATCATCATGATCTCCTCTGACCTGCCAGAAATACTTGGCCTGTCGGACCGCTTACTCGTGCTCCACGAGGGAAGGCTCGCGGCAACGCTCACCACTGCCGAAACAACACCCGACGAGGTGCTTAACTATGCCGCCGGATTAGGAGATTCTATTAATGCGGACAGCCAGATGTCCCAGCAACCATTGACCCAAGCGAGGGAGTGACCATGAGTAAGGCAATAGCAGAACAGTTAGAGAACGAACCCCCCAATAAACTTCAAGAGTTTTTTAACTCTTCCCGGAAGACCCTTAACCGGTTTATCAGCCTCGGCGCAGTGGCCGTGCTGTTCATATTCTTCTCGATAACGGCGAAGAATTTCTTCACCATGAGAAGTGTTCTCACCCTGGCCCTACAGACCAGCACCATCACCCTGATGGGCATCGGTGTGACCTTCACCATTATCACGGGGGGAATCGACCTCGCGATTGGGTCAGTCGTTGCCCTCTCCGGCACCATCGCCGTGATGGCTTCAATCGCCGGAGTTCCGATTTGGCTCAGTATGCTCATCGGCTTATTGGTCGGCGTGGTCACCGGGCTTCTCAATGGCCTGATGGTCACCAAACTCAAGCTCCCTCCATTCATTGCAACGCTTGGCATGATGATGGTCGCCAGAGGGGTTGCCCTCACCGTTACGAACGCCAACGCCTGGCCCGCAGCAGACGGCTTCGGCGAGCTGGGTAATGGAGCCATCCTCGGAACCGGGCCGCAGTTCCCCGGTATCCCCTACCCCGTCATCATCATGATTGTGACGGCTCTCATCTTTGGCTTCGTCCTTAAGAAATTGCGGATCGGCAGATACACCTACGCCGTAGGTTCAAATGAAGAAGCCGCCCGGCTTTCCGGGATCAAAGTCGATCAGGTCAAGGTCATCAACTACATCTTCTCCGGCTTACTCTCTGGCCTGGTCGGAATCATTCTCGCCTCACGGATGATCACCTCCCAACCCAACAGTGCCGTGGGCTACGAGTTAAACGCGATTGCTGCCGCCGTCATCGGTGGCACGAGCCTGATGGGAGGCGTGGGGACGATAGGCGGAACCGTAGTTGGCTCCTTTATTATCGGCATCCTCACGGTAGGGCTCACCATGCAAGGTGCGAACTACTTTATGCAACAAATCGTTATCGGACTTGTCGTCATTGGTGCAGTGGCAGTTGATCAACTCAAGGGCCGCGATTAAGAGAGGCGGCCTGTGGTGCATCTGCATATCCAGGCCATCGTCTGAATGTGTAGATGCTAAAAGCCCGGTTCAAAAGAACTGGATGGAAATAACAAACGGAGGATTTTTATGAAGAAGATATTTGTAAGCGTTGGGCTGCTGGCAGTCCTGGCAATGTTGCTTTTGCTAACCGGATGCCAACCTGCAGAGCCGGAGACTATCATCGTCACCCAGGTCGTTGAGGTTGAGGGTGAAACCATCATCGAGACCGTAGAAGTTCCCGTCGAAGTTGAAGTCGAAGCGGAAGGCCCGATAGAAATTGCCGTTATCGTCAAGACTGGTAACTCCAGCTTCTGGCAAAATGTACAAACAGGAGCCATGGACGCTCAAGACGAACTCAAAGAGCTGACCCCTGGCTTATCAGTTACCTTCCTCGGTGCGCAGTCAGAGAGCAATATCAACGAGCAGATCAACATCGTTGAGAGTGCAATCGACCGTGGTGTCAAGGCAATTGTGCTTGCTCCATCAGACGTTTCCGCCCTTGTCCCGGTGGTGGAAAAGGCCAATGAGGCCGGTATCGCCATCATTATTATTGACTCGGCACTCGAAGGCCCAGAAGACAACTATCTGTCCTTCCTCGCCACAGACAATGACGCAGCCGGTAGGGCTTGCGCCGAGCGGATGATCGAGGAAGTCGTTGCCATGACTGGCAGTGACGAAGGTCAGATCGCCATCATGTCATACGTCGCCGGTGTTGGTTCCGAAGTTGGCCGCGTGGGTGGTTTCACAGACTACATCGAGCAAAACTCGAACCTGGAAATCGTCACCGTGCAGTACTCCAACTCCGACATGCCCACCGCACTTGACCAGACCACCAACGTTCTCGCCGCCAATCCTGACCTGGTTGGTATCTTCGGCGCGAACGAGCCGACCGCCATTGGCATGGGCCGCGCAATCGAGCAGGCTGGCCTCGCCGGGAAGATCGTGGCGATTGGATTTGACGGCAACAGCGTTCTGGCAGAAATGGTACAGAATGGCACGCTCCAGGCTATCGCCGTTCAGAGCTCCTACAACATGGGCTATCTGGGCGTCAAGACTGCCTATGAAGCCGCCATTGAAGGTAAAGAAGTTGAACACTTTGTAGACACCGGCTTCGTTATCGTAGACCAGGACAATCTCGACTCAGACGAAGCGAAGAACGTCCTCTACTAATCTCCGGCTGATCTACTACTGACGACAGGTATACTTCTTATGGCAGACGGTCCGTCCTCAACAGGGTGGGCCGTCGTGCCATCATATGATTTGGCCGGGCAAAAGGTATTCTCATCCGGTTCCCCTACGGTTTTGGGAAAATCTTTTATGTATCTTTAGAATTTACCCCGACAATCGATCATCTGGCGGTTGTCAATTATTTTCTCAAATTGGAGTTGGGTCAGACTCCCAACTGCTTTATCTAGTGTCTAAATCTACATTGGAGATTTTCCTCAAGACAAGTAAGAGGGTTGCATGACAAAACTTTATCCACTGTTGTTTTCACCTGTTTTTAAGGATTATCCCTGGGGCGGGCGGAACCTTGAACAACTGGGCCGTGACATCCCCGATGGAATCGTAGCCGAAAGCTGGGAGATCGCAGGGCATAACAACGGGACCACCATTATCAGCAATGGAGCATATGCCGGTAAACCGCTCACCGATCTACTATTAGAACTGGGAAGTAACCTCGTAGGCAGTAATTACGCCTGGGCGCTCGAACGCGGCAAGTTCCCACTCCTGGTTAAAATTCTCGACGCCAATAAACCCCTGTCCGTCCAGGTACATCCCAACGACACTTACGCCCTTAAAAACGAGGGGAACGAACTCGGTAAAACCGAGATGTGGGTTGTGCTCAATGCCAGGCCCGGAGCCGAAGTGATCTTCGGCGTGACCGAAGGAACAACCCCGGAGAACTTCCGGGAGGCAATCGCCGCTGGCCGTTTAGAACCTTATCTGCATCATGTCCCCGTCAAGGCAGGTGATCACATCTGTGTTCCGGCAGGGTCTTTACACGCCATTATGGACGGGACGCTGATCGCCGAGATTCAACAAAATTCCGATGCCACCTACCGTGTCTACGATTGGAACCGGATGGGCAACGACGGTCAGCCGCGCCCGCTGCACATCGACAAAGCGCTCGACGTGATCAACTTCGAGCAGGTCGAGCCGGAGCTGTGCCCGCCCGAACCAATCTGCGAGAATGGTGGAGTCTCGCGCTGGCGGCTGTGCCAGAACGAGTATTTTACGGTCGAGCGGGTGACACTTGACCCGAAGGCTGTATTTGCGGGAGTTTGTGCCGGGGACAGCCTCGAAATCTGGGGCGTGATTGATGGGGCGGCATCAGTGAATGATCTTCTTATAGACGCTGTTCAATTTACTTTGCTGCCCGCAGCATTGGGGGTATTTACTATCCGCTCAGAAGATGGTGCGACGCTGCTCCGTGCGCATCATCATAATTGAGCCCATAACGCAATAGGAGGATTGGATCATGCTTAAGACAGGTATTCTGAATCCCCAGGTATTATCACTGCTGGCGAGGGTCCGGCATACCAACATGCTGGTGATCTCCGATAGAGGTTTCCCCTACTGGCCCATGATTGAGACTGTTGACCTATCCCTCGTTGACGACATCCCGACAGTCCTCCAGGTGTTTAAAGCCGTTCGAAATAGCTGTGATGTCGGCGAGGTCTTCATGGCCCAGGAATTCCTGGACGAGAATACCGACCCGGTAAAAGCTGATTTTTCCGCAGCGCTGAAAGGACTTCCCATCACCTATCAGCCGCATAACCTGTTTAAAGAAAAAGTCCCGAAGGCCATCGGCCTGATCCGAACCGGCGACACCACCCAATACGGCAATATGATCATCGTATCCGAGCAGCCGCCTGAAGATGCATAAAATTGAGTTATCATGGAGCAAACCGTTTGAATTTTCCAGGAGAAAAACATGTCTGAGATGAAGACCGTTCCATTCCATAACCGGTTGGTAGGGGATATGCCCCGGATTGGCATTCGCCCCACAATTGACGGGCGGCGGCGCGGGGTGCGTGAATCACTGGAAGACCAGACCATGACGCTGGCCCAAACCGTTGCTACCTTTCTCAGTGAAAACTTGCGCCATGCTAACGGACTGCCGGTCGAATGCGTTATCGCCGATTCCTGCATCGGGGGAGTAGCCGAATCCGCTCAGGCCGCCGAGAAGTTCAGCCAGGAGAATGTGGGCCTGACTCTTACCGTCACCCCTTGCTGGTGCTATGGCTCGGAAACCATGGATATGGACCCGCTCATGCCCAAGGCGGTCTGGGGCTTCAACGGCACCGAACGCCCTGGAGCCGTTTACCTGGCGGCGGTCATGGCCGCTCACGCGCAGAAAGGGCTGCCCGCCTTCAGCATCTATGGGCGTGATGTGCAGGAAGCAGACGACAGAACCATCCCCCCGGACGTGCAGGAAAAACTACTGCGCTTTGCGCGGGCCGGATTGGCGGTCGCCACCATGCGCGGCAAATCCTATCTGTCAATGGGCGGCGTTTCGATGGGCATTGCCGGGTCGATTGTCGATCAGCCCCTGTTCGAGAGCTACCTCGGCATGCGGGTTGAAGCAATTGACATGAGCGAATTCGTCCGCCGCATGGATGAAGAAATCTATGATCCGATGGAGCTCGAACGGGCGCTGGCCTGGGTCAAAGCCAACTGCCCGGAGGGCAAAGATTACAATCCCCCCGATGATCAATCCAGCCCCGAACAAAAAGATGAGGCATGGGCCAATTCGGTCAAGATGGCCTTAATCGCCCGTGATCTGATGATCGGCAATTCGCGCCTGGAGGAACTTGGATTTGGGGAAGAAGCGCTGGGCCGCAACGCGATTGCCTCCGGGTTCCAGGGGCAGCGCCAATGGACCGATCACTTTCCCAATGGCGACTTCATGGAAGCCATCCTGAACACCTCATTTGACTGGTCAGGCATCCGTGAACCGTACATCGTCGCCACCGAGAACGACGCCCTGAATGGCATCTGTATGTTATTCGGGCAGCTTCTCAGCGGCACCTCGCAGATTTTCGCCGATGTGCGCACCTACTGGAGTCCACAGGCCGTTGAACGTGTCACCGGGTACGAACTGGAAGGTCTGGCCGCCGGAGGAATCTTGCATCTGATCAACTCCGGTCCGGCAGCGCTGGATGGCACCGGGCAGCAAGAAATCGATGGTCAGCCCGCCATCAAACCCTTCTGGGAGATTACCTCCGACGAGGCCGGGCGCTGCTTACAGGCTACCACCTGGCACGCGGCCATCACCGAATATTTCCGGGGCGGCGGCTGGTCAAGCAAATTTGTGACACGCGGCGGGATGCCCGTCACCATGTCGCGCCTGAATCTGGTCAAAGGGCTTGGGCCGGTGCTCCAGATTGCGGAAGGCTATACAGTCGATCTGCCTGACGACGTCCACACGATCCTGGATGAGCGCACCAACCCCACCTGGCCGACTACCTGGTTTGTACCCAACCTGACCGGCAGTGGGCCTTTCCGCGATGTGTACAGCGTGATGGCAAACTGGGGCGCAAATCACGGGTCAATCTCTTACGGGCATATCGGCGCTGACCTGATCACGCTGGCTTCAATACTCCGCATCCCGGTCTATATGCACAATGTCCCTGAGGAGAACATCTTCCGCCCCCACACCTGGGCAGCTTTTGGCGCACAGGATCTACAGGGCGCGGACTTCCGAGCCTGTGCCAACTTCGGCCCGCTCTATGGAATCTATTAAGAGAGGGGCCGCCGGAGAACATGGCTAAGACCTATGCAGCGGTTGATCTGGGTGCAGAAAGCGGGCGGGTGATTGTCGGCAGCCTGACCACCAATTCCATCCAGCTTCACGAGATACACCGTTTCAAAAACGGCGCGGTTCGCCTGGGTGATCATCTATTCTGGGATGTGCTGCGGCTGTGGAATGAGATCAAACAGGGGTTGTATCTGGCTAGGCAGTATACAGGGGGCAGTCTGAGCAGCATTGGGTTGGATACCTGGGGCGTGGATTTTGGCCTGCTGGATTCTCACGACACCTTGATCGGCAATCCGCATCAATACCGTGATTCTAGCACGGATGGCATGATAGAAACAGCCTTTGAGCGCCTGCCACAGCCGGATATCTACCGCCAGACCGGAACCCAGTTTATCCAGTTCAACAGCCTGTATCAGCTTCTCGCGCTGGTGATCGCCGGTTCGCCTGCCCTGTCGATTGCCCAGACTTTCCTCAATATACCCGACCTGTTCAACTTCTTCCTGACCGGGTGCAAAGCCAACGAATTCACCATCTCGACCACCACCCAGTGCTACAACCCACAAACGCACGATTGGGCATTTGAGGTGCTGTCCGCGCTGGACATTCCTCACCGCATATTCGGGGAAGTGATTCCATCGGGAACCGTACTCGGTAAGCTGCGACCATCCGTCGCAAGTGAAACCGGCTTAACGGATACCCTCGTCATTGCCGGGGCCGGGCATGACACCGCCTGCGCGATTGCGGCGGTGCCCGCTTCCCAACCCGATTATGTCTATATCAGTTCCGGCACCTGGTCATTGATGGGAGTCGAACTCGATCAACCGCTGATCAACGAAGAAGCAATGCAAGCCGATTTCACCAACGAAGGCGGCGCAGATGGCCGGATTCGCTTCCTCAAGAATATCGCCGGGTTATGGACTGTCCAGGAGTGCCGCCGCCAATGGGCTAAAACCGGGCAGGAATTCAGCTATTCCAAACTCACCGAGCTGGCAGGCCAGTCACCGGCCTTTGGCTCGCTGATCCTACCCACTGATAATCGTTTCCTTGCGCCGGATGATATGCCAGCCGCCATCCAATCTTTCTGCCAGGATACCGGTCAACCGGTGCCGCAGGACAAAGGAGCCATCATCCGCTGTGCCCTGGAGAGTCTGGCCCTGGAATATCGCCTGACCCTGAACCATCTCGAACGTCTGACCGGCAAGCACTACCCGGTCATTCACGTGATCGGCGGCGGCTCGAAAAATACGCTGCTCAATCAACTGGCCGCCGATGCCACCGGTCGCATTGTGATCGCAGGCCCGGCAGAGGCGACGGCGGTAGGCAATATTCTGGTACAGGCCAAAGCGTCAGGTGATATCGCGTCACTCGCGGAAGGGCGGCAGTTAGTCCGGCAGTCCAATACCTATGAGCCGCAGCCTACGCCTGCCTGGGACGAGGCATATACCCGCTATAAAAAACTCATAGAGCAAGAGCGCTGACCGGTGATTTCACCTTCTATACCGGTTGATCTCATCTCTTAGCTTATCAGCTTCAGCCGGGGGGTCGTCCGCGAAGATGATCCCCCGCGAGGAATTGATGATCATCCCCCTGCCCGCCGTGTTAAGTCCGGCGGTTACGGTCTGTTCGACCTCGCCGCCCTGTGCGCCAATCCCCGGCACAAGCAGCGTCATCTCTCCGGCAATCTCCCGGATGCGGCGTAATTCATCCGGGTAAGTCGCCCCGGCCACCAGCATACAATTACCCGGCACATTCCAGGTATCGCAGATACTCCGGGCGATGACCGCCCACAGCGGCTCACCATCGATCAGCAAATCCTGAAACTCGCCCGCCCCCGGATTCGATGTGCGGCATAGCAAAATGCAGCCCTTATCCCCCCGCTCCAGGAACGGGGCCAGCGCCTCTCGACCCAGGTACGGGTTGAGCGTCACGGCATCGAAACCCAGCCAATCGAATATCTCCCCCACATAACCGGTATTCGTACTGCCGATGTCGGCCCGTTTGGCATCACAGATCGTCAGGATGTCGGGATGCGTCTCCCGCAAATAGTCGATAGTCAGCTTGAGATCCCGCAGCCCCGCATCGCCCCGTGCCTCGTAGAACGCCATGTTGGGTTTATACGCACTGGCAAATGGGTGCGTCTGCTCAATGATCCAGCGGTTGAAATCAAACTGTGGTCTATCGCTCTCCCGGAACCGATCCGGCAGGCGACTGATCGCGCTGTCCAGCCCAACACAAACCAGCGATTCCACCGTATCGACCCGTGCATTATACTTATCGACTGCATTCATATGTCCTATCCTTTTTTCCAATGATGGGGATCATGTGACCAATCGCGGATCATGGCGAGTTCTTCCTGGCTGAACAGCTCCTTCTGCAAAGCGACTTCCAACAGCGTTGGGAGCTCACACAGCACCTGGAGCTTTACCCCGGCAGCATTGAATACCGTGTCCGTCTCCGGGAACCCGTAGCTGGTGATCGCCAGGCAGTGCTCCACCGCCGCCCCCTCGGATCGAAGGGCATCAACACCCGCCAGGCTGCTGCCCCCGGTGGTGATATGATCCTCGATCAGCAGCACGGTTTTTCCGGTGACATCGCCCCCTTCCACCAGTTTTTTCTTCCCGTGATCCTTGGGCTGTTTACGCACAAATATCGACGGCCTTTGCAAGTGATAGGCCAGCGCCGCGCCGTGCGGAATGCCCGCCGTTTCAATCCCGGCGATAGCATCGAAGTTGATCGCCCGGTCGGCGATCAGCTGCTCAAATCCGAGGATCACCAATCGCCACGCCTCAGGGTGAAACGGCAGCCGCCGGTTATCGACATAGATCGGCGAGAGCAGCCCGGATTTAAACGTCACCGGCTGCGATGGGGTGAAGCTCACCGCACCGATCTCGATCAATGCGGCGGCAATTTGTCCGGTCAGATCATCCATGCAAGACCTCTTTCTGTACCAATGCGGCTGCCAGCGGGCCGCGATAGATCAGCGCAGAGAGATACTGCACACCGGCAGCACCCGCCGCGCTAAAATCCTGATAAGTCTGTCCATCTTCTACGCCGCCGCACCCGATCACGTCGATGGGCCAGTCATTCTGCGCGATCTCCCGTGCTATCCTCTGCACCATCTCGACCGCCGAGGCGTGCAGCCTTCCGCCCCCAAAGCCCGCCTTGATGCTCGGATCATCCGGTGTCGGGCCGGGCAGCGTATTGGTCGCGATCACAGCCCGCACGCCCGTCCCGGCGAAGGCCCGCACCAGTTCGCTGACCTGCTGATCGGCCAATGTCGGGCCGATCTTTACCCACAGCGGCGCGGCATCACCAAGCACCTTGATCACCGCTCCGGTGATCAGTTCGGCCAGTTCCCCTGATTGATTCCCCGCCGGATCATCCTCGGTGTTCGGGCAGCTCAGATTCAGGGCAAACCACGCCGGGATGATATCCCGCCGCAAGAACGCATCGATAGATTCCAGAACCTCGGTTTTCTGCTGCGCCGGATCATCCACGCCGGGAGTCACCGCGATGTTGATCCCGTACACCTCCGGCAGAAGTGCTTTCCGCGCCGCCAGGAATTCCGCCGCTGCTTCCACTCCCGGATTCTTCAACCCGACCCGGTTCTGCGTAGAACGAGTCGGCTCATCGCGCCAGATCACCGTGCCTTCATTGCCCAGCCGAGGCCAGCGCGTAAACGATCCGAATTCCACCAGGCCGAGCAAGGCGGGTATCGAACGCCAACCGGGGATGATATTCCGCCCGCTGCGCACCGCTTCGAGGGCGCTCTCTTCCGAGTCGAAGCCGTCCCCCTTCACCCAGCCCGCCGCCAGCATATAGGGCAGCGGAAGCTCCGCCCCACCGATTTGCACCGGCTGTGATTCGAAGCTCAACCGGTGAGCGGTACGCATCAGCCAGAGCAAAGCCGGATTTTGATCGGCATAGCGCATCAATTCCAGGGCGCGCTTATGACTCCACGCCGCGCTTTTGCGGAAGATCACCGGGCGGGCGATTCCCCTGTAGAGCAGGTCGTAAAGGGTAAGAAGCATCCGGTTCATGCGCAGCCCATACCGAACCCATCCGCGACCAGCACCATCTCCCCGTCGTAGACCTTCGTTCCGCGCAGCCACACCTCGACCACCTTACCCGGCAGTCGCATCCCGGCAAACGGTGACCACTTCGCGGCGGTCAGCAGCACCGAATTATCAACCACCCAGGACTGATCCATATCGACCAGCGTGTAGGTTTCCGGCTGCTCGGCGACACCGAACAAGCACCGGGGATTCATTGCCACCAGTTCGATCACGCGTTCCAGGCTGATCCGCCCTTCCTGCACCGCCAGCAGCATCAGGGAGAGGGTAGTTTCCAGGCCCGGCACACCGAACGGCGGCTTATCTGACTGCTTCTCCGCCAACGTATGTGGTGCATGATCCGATTCGATCACATCCACCACACCGACCTTTACCGCATCCCACAGGGCTTGTTGATCGGCGGCAGTCTTCAATTCCGGCTTCATCAATCCGAACGAGCCGAGCCGCGACACATCATCCTGAGTCAGGTATAGATGATGCGGCGTAACGCCGATACTGACCGGCAGACCGTCATTCTTGGCGCGAGTCAGATAATCGATCTCCTCCGCCGTACTGATGTGGCAGAAATGAGTCCGCTTGCCGGTTTGCCTCACCAGCTCAAGGATTTCCAGAACCGTCTTCCCCTCGGCGTGGACGGCGATCATCCGGTCGGCGGGCCATGTCTCATAGATGCGTTGTCGCAGGGTTTGATCCTCAACCAGCAGATCGCCGGTTGTATCGTTGCAGTAAATCTTTAACCCGCATACCTCGCCGCCCACCTGTGCATATTGATCGGTGTTATCGGATTGGCTGGCCCCGAAGTATATTCCCCAATCGCAGACCGCCTGCGCCCGGATTTCCCCCAGCTTGCGATCCAGCGCCTCTCGCGAGATTGTGCTGGGGGGCGTATTGGGCATATCGAGGATAAGCGTATACCCCCCGGCCAACGCTGCCGCCGTCTCGCTGGCAAACGTGCCTTTATGCGACCATTCCATGCTGCGCAAATGGACATGCGGGTCCATCATTCCAGGAATTTTGATCATAGTGTTTTGGTATTTGTGTAGAGAAACAGCTATACCCAGAATCCGCCAAGCACCTTGGCAAGCAGTGCCATCCTGACAAACATGCCGTTTTCCATCTGGTTGAAGTATACGGAGCGTGAGTCCTGGTCCAGTTGATCATGATCTTCCGGCGTGCCCATCTCGTTCTTACGGGGGAGCGGATGCATCAGAATGGCATCTTCCTTGGCCTGAGCCAGTACCGGCGGCGTCATGATAAAGCCATCTTTAATCGCCTCATACTCGGCGCGGTCGGCGAAGCGTTCTTCCTGCACCCGTGTCCAGTAGATCACATCGGTGTCCCCTATCACCTCGGAGAGATTATCAACCTCGCGATACGTAATCTGGTGCTCTCTCAAGAAGTTGAGGATATAGTCCGGCATCCGCAGCGCCTCAGGTGAAACGAAGTTCAATGTCGAGTCCATGGCCCCATATTGGGCCAGCAGCTTTGCCAGTGAATGGACGGTACGCCCGTGTTTGAGGTCACCAACCATGGTGATCTTCAACCCGTCAAAGCCCTCTTTAAAGTCAAGGATCGTGAACATATCGAGCAGCGCCTGGCTGGGATGTTCGCCGACGCCATCGCCGCCGCTGATGACCACCGTCCGCCGTCCGATCTGCTCTTCGAGACGGTCGAGATAATAAGCCGCCTCGTATGATGATCCGACTTCCGGGTGGCGCAGGATGATGATGTCCGCATAGCAGCCTGCCGCACGAACCGTATCGCCCAGGTTTTCGCCCTTGTAGACAGAGCTAAATTGTACGCCGTTGCTCGCGACGACAACCTCACCACCCAGGCGGCGCATCGCAGCCTGAAACGACATATCGGTCCGGGTCGACGCCTCATAGAACAGATTCGCCATGATCTTCCCCGCGCCGATGGAGAGCAGCCCGCGATCTGCCTGCTTGATCCGCTTGCGGATCGAGGAGGTTGCATCAAACAGGATATGCAGATCCTCCCGGTCGAACTGGTTAACTGATACGATGTGTTTCCCGGTGAAGTCACCGTTGATCGGCTCCGGTTTATAGAGATCCAGAAACCGGCGTGATTCACGGAGATCGCTTGAGTTCTTT
>JBNKDD010000059.1:0-22972 GCA_050288085.1 Anaerolineae bacterium | reverse complement strand
ACCGGTTGAGGCCGTGATCAGCCCGCGCCTGCGTTCATCCTCGGTGAGATGCGAAGCGAGGTTCAACGCACCTCGAATCTTAAACGCACCGATGGGCTGGTAGTTCTCATGCTTGACATAGACCGTCGTACCGATCAGCTCATTGAGCGCCGGGTAGCTATGTAATGGGGTCGGCGGGATATGCTGCCGGATCACATTTCGCGCTTCCAATACATCCTGTAAGGTTGGGATTTCCATCGGTCAGATACCTTTCTGTGTTTGTAGATAGGAATAAAATGCAGCTTACCTTAAGTCTCGGATCACCTGGCTTAACACGTGAATCGCTTCTTCGATGTAACGTTCGGTTTGGCCCGCAAAACAAATCCGCAGGTGGGATGTGGCGGTCTGATCGTTGACCAGGAACACATCACCGGGAGTAAAGGCGAATCCCTGCCGCATCGCCATGTGAACTACTGCCGCGGTTTCGATCTGGTCAGGGAGGGTTAGCC
This sequence comes from Anaerolineae bacterium, assembly GCA_050288085.1. Lineage (GTDB taxonomy): Bacteria > Chloroflexota > Anaerolineae > Aggregatilineales > UBA3940 > JBNKDD01. The sequence continues at coordinate 22,484 of JBNKDD010000059.1, read as the reverse complement.
AGCAGCTATACCCACCTCGTGGATTCGTCCAGTGGACATCATCGGGCATATAGCGTTTCAGGGCATCCAACAGGCGATCACGACGCTGTTTGTAGATCGGGATGTTCCGCTTGAGGTGGTTTCGGTAATGCTCATCCTTGATGAACATGGCTAAGGCCCGCTGCAAGACCGGCGATGTACACAGGTCGGCGGCCTGCTTGAGTTGAAGCAGGTGCTGATACATCTGCCGGGGAGGCATCATATAGCCGATCCGTAAACCGGGCATCAGCGTCTTATCAAAGCTGCTGACGTAGATCACCAGGTCTTTCTCATCCTGAGATTTGAGGGCAGGCAGCGGCGGGCCATCGTAGGAAAAGACTCCATAGATATCATCCTCGACGATCAACAGGGAGTGCCTTTCAGCCAGCTTCAACAGATCACGCCTGCGCTCGGCGGACATCAACCGCCCGGTCGGATTATGAAAATTGGGGATTGCGCAGAAGAATCGCGGACGGCGTTGGATGCAAATCTGTTCCAGCTTCTCCAAATCGGGGCCTTCATCATCCATCGGCACGGCTAATGGCCTGACCTGATGCGCTTCGAAAATATGCAGCAAAACCATGTGAGCAGGGTCTTCCAATACGACCACATCACCCGGCCTGGTCAGGGCCTGCGTGATCAGAGAGAGCCCCTGAGTAGCCCCATTTGTCACGATGATATCGCTGGGTGCTGCATCAGGGATACCACGCTCCTTCAACAATTTGCTGATCTCGATCCGGAGTTTTACATCACCTTCAGGGGCATTATAGGTATAGACATCGGCCATCACTGAGGCGAAATATTTACCAAAAGCCTGGTAATCAAACAGGGATTTATCCGGGGTTGTGTAAGCTAACGAGCGAACCACCGGTATCTCGTAAATCTTTTGCATATCGTGCAGCACACCGGTCGGCGTCAGGTTATGCCCGACGGCAGCGATCTGATCGTGGAGCTGTGCAGAACGAGAGATATAAGTACCACGCCCGACATAGGCTTCTATCCAGCCGTCGGCCTGAAGTTCATCATAAGCTGTCTGGATGGTGTTGCGCGTAACGCCTAACGTCTCCGCCAGGTGACGGATCGGCGGGAGCTGCGTGTTTAAGGGAAGCTGGCCCGCGCGTATCTGATCCTTGATCTGGTCGGATATTTGCTGGTAGATGGGTTTCTCCCCATCCGAGTCGATCTGTATGAATAATGGCATAATAGTTTTTCGCTATTTCCTATTTCGATACGCTCACCAGTGTACATCATGAGTCGAGAAAGCAGACATGGCATCATCGCCCCGGTCGCAGACGAGCAAGCCGCTTTTCACCAGGAATCTGGATGTGAAAAGCGCTCATCCGACCGGCAACCCACAGAACCACGCGCCGACATGGTTTGCAATCAAGTGATGCCTGTTTGAGCAAACGCCGCCGATCCGCCCAATCTAGGATTGCCTGCTGCCGTTCCTTCGCCACTGCATAACACGGATCCATCATCTGTCCTACCTCCTGATACCTATCCTGAGTCGAGCTTCAGTGTATATCACGCCCTACCCCGGCAACAGGGACAATCCTGATCAAATTGATGGGGACATTTTCGCGGATTTTGTTCTGGGGTTATGATAGGCAGTCGTACGTGTACCAAAGGGGCTCTCGCCCTCTTATAGTCAATGGGATGAGGTTTGTATGTACAATAAGCACAGAATGTTGATTGCTAGTTTGATATTTCTATGTCTGGCGGCCTTAGCCTGTAACACTCCCGGAAGCAGCCCGCAGGAAACGGCAGCAGCACCAACCGATCAACCAACCCTGACCGCTACCCCGGCAGAAGAAACAACCAACGAACCCACACCAACACCTGAAGGTGAAGTGGATCCAACCGCCACCGAAGCGCCCCCCACGCCTACCTCAACTACAGCCCCAACGCCAACACCGGAAAAAGGGCGAATCTATTTTGAGACGGGTGCCGCTTCCACAAAGGTAGAAGGAAGCCTTGCCGCTAACGAGATCGACGAGTACAAACTGTTTGCACTCGAAGGGCAGAACATGACGGTAACAATCCTGTCATCGAGTGAAAGTGTATACGTCGCCGTGACCGGGCTGTCCGACGGCAATCCGCTGGTCAGGTCGACAGAAGAGCAAACCACCTGGACAGGAAAGCTCCCCGCTTCGCAGGACTATTCAATCAAGGCCGTTGCAACCGGGGAGGAAGCCCAATATGCGATAATCATCACTATCCCACCGGTTGGCACAGCCCTGACAGTTGACAAGCTGCGCAACGGCAGTTACCTGCTGATGAACGGCGGGCCGTATACCCTGGTTGACGGGGGATTTGAGAAAGAAGACCCGATATCGCCCATCCACTCACGGATGATCGACCTGATGGGTTTTGGCGATCTGGATGCGGACGGCGATCAGGATGCGGCGGTGGTGATCGTCACGAATACCGGGGGAACCGGCGGCTTCTACGAGTTGTTCGTGGTATTGGATGAGAACGGCCAGCCGGTCAGTAAGGCTTCAACCTTCCTGGGCGACCGGATCATCGTCAAGGCGATCCGCACTCAGAATAACGAGATTATCATGGACCTGATCGTCCAGGATGATGATGATCCCCTCTGCTGCCCGTCACTGGCAACAACCGTGCGGTTCGCGTTTGAAAACGGGGAGTTAGTCTACAAAGAAGGATAAGTTCCACCCTGAACCGACCTGATGTAAAATGATCTTTCAAAGGGTCATTTGAACTTGTTCAGGGGAAGAAATGAATACTCCATCAGAGGCAGCGCCAGAGAAAAAGCGTAAGCGGCCTTTACTCTGGGGCTGCCTGTCTATACTTGCGCTCATATTTGTGATATTCGCCGCCACGCAGCTTACAGATGCCTACCGGCGGTACTTTAGAAACCAGGGCGACAAAGCCTACGAAGCCGCCGATTGCGAACTGGCCTTGAAGCGTTATGGGCGAATACCTGACGATAAACTGGATGCATACGAAGTCAGCACCTCGCACAGATTGTGTTCCAGATACCTGGCAGCGATATCAAACCGGGAAGAGGGAAACTACAGCACCGCTTTTGCCACCTATATGACAGACAGCGAATTGTACAGCGCGTCGCCGATCAATGAACTGGCTCAGGATGAGATCAACGCCCTGTTTGAAGGGGCCGGGCCGGACGAACTCGCCAACCCGACGGCATGTGCCAATCTAGAAGAGTCAATGATCCCCGTTCCGGACACAAACCTGCCCCTGATCTACCATGCCTGCGGACAAATCTATGTCGGTGAAAAAGACTTCGACACCGCCCTGGAATGGCAGCGCGATTTCCTGGCGGATTATCCCGATCATGAATTGGCAGATACGGTTGAGGACGATCTACTGGATAACCCCGTGGTTTGTGATCAGGCCAAGTCTCTCGGATACGAGGGGGCGATTGCCAACCGAGATGGGTTTATGCCCACACTGTACTTCAACTGCGCCCAACGACACGATGATAAGGGCGAGCCGGAGCAGGCTTTTGACATGTACCTTGCGCTGCTAACCGACTATCCCAAAACCCCTCAAGCCAATCAATCGGCGGAAGCTCTGTTGGATAACCCGGCGGCCTGCGATCAGTTTAATGTCCTGGTGAAGAACCGGACCATTGCCAACCGGCGTGATTTTATCCCAGACCTGCTCTACAACTGTGGAGAAAGCAGCGAATCAGATGGGGAGTTATCGGCAGCGATTGGCTTCTATGAACAGTTCCTTGATGACTACCCGGAGGACTCACGAGCTGCCGAGGTTGAAGTGATATTAGCCGAACTCCTGTTAGTTCAGGCAGAGAAAGCCGGAGCGGGGGAGATCGCCCCACCGAGTTCGTCTGGATTTACCACCACCGGCACATCGGTGGTTATTATACAGAATGACTCACCGGAGAGTGTGCGGATTGTCTTCAATGGGCCGGAGATACGAATTGAAGAACTGGATCGCTGTGTGACCTGTCAGATTTTTGCAGTGGTCGGCCCGAACACCTGCCCCGAAGAAGGCCCGGTCGGAACCTACGAACTGACGCCTGGAACCTACGAGGTACTGGTTGAATCCAGCAGTGATACGGGCACAACTCCGTTCACCGGAACCTGGGAGCTGGCCGACGGGGTACAATATTCCGAGTGTTTCTTTATCGTCACCACCTTCGAGTAGCATGGCGACCGCAGTCTGTCTATTGCACCGGTGAGGGATATTCCTCACCGGTTTTTGTTGTGGTTTTTATCGCGCCCGATGGGACGATGTAGTAAACTGTTGACGTTTTGGCTGACGCTTCTTTAACGGTAAGGATAGGGATATGAATAACACACAACAAGCGCCGAGTGCAGATCAAATTGAGCAGATGAAAAAGTTCGCGCCTCTATTGTTAGCAATAGGGGCGGTTTTAATTTACTTTGGATGGGTGCTACTGGGCCTCATGGTAAAAGATGAAATTCGCCGCCGCCTGATCGAGCCAGCCGAATTCACCGAGGGAACAGTCGTAGACCGGCGTCACGGCGGTGATCCATCTCATGATCCGACTTGCTTTTGGGAACGCTGTGTGATCGTATACGAATTTAGCGTTGCCAACCTTGACGATACGATGGCAACCTATTCTAGCAAACAGCGGGTAAACTACATGGCCTGGGAAGAATTGCGAGACGGTACAGTCGTCGAGATTCGCTATAATCCAAGCAATCCCAAAAAATCGATCATGGAAGGCCAGACCGATCCCTATACACCGGTATGCGGAACGCTCCTGATTCTGGCCGGGCTGGTGACGATGATCTCAGGGCTGCTCGGTCGGCGGATGGATAAAATCTACGCCAAACGTTACCCAACTCTGGAAAGCACATAATAACGTCAGCCGGTTTGTTGTTGTTGGAGGAAATATGGTTCACAGCGATCAACGAGGCGACTCTAAACAAAGTCGACCGCATATGCCCGGCTATGGCATTTCAACAAAAAAAGAGGGAATGCTGGATTGGAATTGGGTCGATGAGCAGATGGCCCAATCGCGCAATTACTGGATCGGGTCAACCCGACCGGACGGCAGACCCCACTCTGCACCTGTCTGGGGGGTGTGGTTGGACGGGGTGCTGTACTTCGGCACCGGTCGCGATGCGCGAAAAACACGTAACTTAATCGCCAATCCCGCCGTTGTCGTTCATCTGGAAAGCGGTGACGACGTCGTGATCTTCGAAGGGAAGATGGAACCGGTCAATGATAAAAAGCTTCTGGAAAAAATCGCCGATGTTTACGAAGCGAAATATCCTCCCTTCAGACCTGATCCGGAGGAGGACCCCGATTCGGTTTTCCTCCGGTTGATCCCCCAGGTTGTATTCGCCTGGCGGGAAAGTGACTTCCCAAATACGGCCACACGTTGGGTGTTTAAAGAATAGGGATGAGTGGCTAAAAAGCATGGCGCTGACACCTGACCTTATATATAATCGAATCAAGAGCGGCGAAAACCACTAAGGAGTTCGGATGAGTGACCGCAAAATACGTGTACTGGTTGCCAAACCCGGCCTGGATGGGCATGACCGGGGCGCAAAAGTTGTAGCAAGGGCGCTGCGGGATGCCGGAATGGAAGTGATCTATACCGGGCTGCGCCAGACCCCGGAGATGATCGCCGAGGCCGCACTCCAGGAAGATGTGGACGTGGTCGGCTTGAGCGTCTTATCCGGGGCACATATGGCACTGACTCCACGTATCCGTGAACTGCTGGATCAGAACGGGATGAATGACGTGGCAATTGTGCTAGGAGGCATCATCCCGGATGAGGATGTCCCTAAGCTCAAGGAGATGGGCATCCACGCTATCTTTGGGCCAGGGGCAAACACTCATGATATCGTGGATGCCATTCGAGAGATGGTAGGTGTGTAAGCGATGAGTCTGACCGACGCCATACTGGATCAGACTACCACCCCAAATAAACGGCGTGCACTGGCACGCCTGATTACGCATATCGAAAACGACCCGGCGAGTGCATTACCTGCACTCGCACTTTTGTTTCCCCATACCGGGCAGGCACATATCATCGGGATTACGGGCGCACCCGGCACAGGTAAAAGCACGCTGGTCAACCAGATCGCATTGGCCTACCGCAAACAGGATCAGACGGTCGCGATCCTGGCGGTTGATCCGACCAGTCCTTTTTCCGGTGGGGCAATCCTCGGTGACCGGATTCGGATGCGTGATCTATCAGGTGATCCGGGGGTGTTTATCCGCAGCATGGCGACACGAGGAACTCTCGGCGGATTGGCAAGAGCGGCCTCTGACACGATCAAGGCAATGGATGGCGCAGGCTTTGACGTGGTGCTGGTCGAGACGGTGGGCGCGGGCCAATCCGAAGTAGACATTGCACGCCATGCCCAGACCGTGATCGTGGTCGAAGCGCCCGGTCTGGGCGACGATGTACAGGCGATCAAGGCCGGTATTCTGGAGATCGCCGATATACTGGCCGTCAACAAGGCCGATGATCCCCGCGCAGAAAACACCGCTCGATCATTACAGGCCATGCTCGACCTGGGCACCTCATCGGAAAAGCAGCGCATGATGCATCACAGGCGCTTGTTTGAGATCGCCATGCCGGTTGATGACCAACCGGACGAAAGTAACTGGGCCGTACCGATCCAGAAGACGGTCGCCCTGACCGGTGAAGGCATCGAAGACCTGCTCAAGCTGATCGCCACACACCGGGCATATTTACAGACGAGCGGCGAATTGTCCCGCCGCGAACGGGCCAGATTGGTAGCAGACATTAACAACCTACTGGGGGATACCTTAATGGCCCGCCTGCTCGCTCAAATCGACCAGGGGGAGATCGATAAACTGATCGAGCGCGTGGTGGCCCGTGAACTCATTCCCCAGGCGGCGGTAGATTTACTGCTCAAAGAAGTGTAGGGCTTGGAAAGATTACAACGCACCATCATGAAATATGCTAATAATCTTCAGGAGATAGGATTCAAATGAGCGTCCCCGGAATGTATGGAGACATCAAATTAATTGCAGGAACAGGCAACCCGGAAGTTGTGCAGGGCATTTCCGATTACCTTTCGCGGATGTGTATGCAGCCGGTACCGGTGTTGGAATGCACGATCGATAAGTTCTCAAACGAGAATATTTACGTCAAGCTGGGCGAAAGCGTACGCGGGCAGGATGTGTACGTGGTTCAGGGGATGGGCAGCCCGGTCAATGATAACATTATGGAGCTGCTGATCATCCTCGACGCAGTGCGCCGCGATTCGGCGGGGCGGATTACGGTCGTGCTGCCTTATTTCCCCTATGGCCGCACCGATAAAAAAGACCAGCCCCGCACCCCGATCACCGCCCGGTTGATCGCTGACCTGATCCAGGTAGCCGGAGCCGACCGGTACATCACCGTCGATCTACATGCCGGTCAGATTCAGGGATTCTTCAACATCCCCGGCGATGTCCTAAGATCTTTCTACTTACAGAAGACATATGTCAAGGAAAATGTACCACTCGACAATCTGGTGGTCGCAACCACCGATCTGGGTTTTGCCAAAGGTGGCCGTGACTGGGCACGGGCACTGCATCGTCCACTGGCATTTATCGAGAAACTCCGGGCACAGGCCAGCGTTGACGGCATCGAAACCATCACCGAACCCCTGACAATGATCGGGTCGGTTGAGGGCTGTGACGTCCTGCTGGTAGACGATGAGGTAGACACCGGCGGCTCAATTTGTAATGCCATCGAACTGCTGGATAAAAAGGGCGCACAGGAAATCACATTGGTATTTACCCACGCCGTTTTATCCGGGCCAGCCTGGGAACGGCTGGAGCAAATCCAGGATAGGGTGCGCGAGATCATCTTTACCGATACAATTCCGATTCGAGGTAAGAAACTGCTGCCCAAGATGAAGGTGATCAGTATTGCCGATATGTTGGGCGAGGTGATCCGCCGTGCTCACGAGGGAGCCTCGGTAGGCGCAATGTTTGACGAATAGGGGATTGTAATGGAGACTTTTTTTCAAATATTAGGATGGATCATTACCGGTTCGATAGCCGGGTACGTTGCCAGTCTGCTCTTACGGGCTGAACGCCAGGGATGTATTGTCAACATTGTCCTGGGAATCATCGGGGCATTTGTTGGTGGGTTCGTGATGCATCGCTTCTTGTTTCCGGCTGGTATTACCGGCTGGGCCCCGCTCGATACGGTTATCCACGCCATTGTCGGGTCGATCATCGTCCTGATCGCAATAGAGCTGCTTATCCCCGGCAAGCAGTTGGGTGTGCGTAATGAGAGCGGAGGCAGCAAACGAGGCCGCCGACGCCGCCGCTGATTCATCTCTGACCGGATGATTCTGATGATTCTCATAAGGGGCAGGTGTAGACAACTTGCCCCTTTACATTCTGCACTTCCAGATCGGCGGAGGTTGCGTTCTAACTTCCAACTTTGTAAACTCGGTACGGTGGCGACCGTATGTAAGAATATCAGGGGGCAGGCCGTCTAAAGGGCGAGATTTAGCCACCTGATCGGAGGAAGTTCACATGGTAAAACGCTGGGCTGTATTTTCACATGGTGTATTGTTTGTTCTGGGGTTTTCCTTTGTTTTTGTATTTGTGATCGGCATCAGTGCCGGTTTGATCGGCCAGTTTAGCAACGGGTTCCGAGACGCTCAGGATTGGGTTCTGCGGGCCGGTGGGCTGCTGGTAATTGTGCTTGGACTGCACACGATGGGGGTAATCCGGATTCCCTTTTTGTATTACGACACCCGGAAACAGCAAGCGCCGAAAAAAGAATGGGGTTATGGCGGCTCCTTCCTGATGGGCGTGACCTTTGCTGCCGGTTGGTCGCCCTGTGTTGGCCCTATCCTCGGCGGTATCTTGACGCTGGGATACAGCACCGGATCGGTCGGGCAGGCGGTTCTATTGCTGACAGTCTATGCACTGGGATTGGCGCTGCCCTTCCTGGCGGCAGCGCTGGCCCTTGACCGGGCAACCACCAGCATCCGAAAACTACAAAAGCACATGAAGACAATCGAGTTCGCCGGAGGTATCCTGCTGATCCTGATCGGTTTAGTGATCATCGCCGGTACGATTAGAGGGTTGGAGCAGTTCTCGCTCCAGCGGCTTGCGTTGGCATTTGGCGGTGGCACCGACCTCGCCCTGGTGCTTGACGAGTGGCTGGTCAGCCGGGCCGGTGGTAACACTTTGACCATCCCGCTGGCTTTCCTGGCCGGATTGTTCTCCTTCCTCTCGCCGTGTGTGCTGCCCTTAGTTCCGGCCTACATTGGCTATCTGACCGGGCAGGCAGCTAACACCCTGAGCGAGGCCGCCACTCAAACCAATGTTGAGGCCGCCGGGAAATCCACAACAGTTGCCCAGGAAGGTCGTTAATTTATGGTCGATCAACCACAGCCCGATCAACCTGACCGGCGCGGTATCATCCTCACGCTGGATAAGATATTTTTAGGCATGACCCGCAACTGGCTGCTGGTCATCTCAGCGATTATCGGTATCTATACGGCGATGCCGTTTGTGGCCCCCATCGCGATGCATGCCGGGGCAACCGGTGTCGGCGAGACAATTTACAGAATATACAGCCCGATGTGCCACCAATATGTTTTCCGGTCGTGGTTCCTGTTTGGGGAGCAGGCCGTCTATCCTCGTGAGCGGGCCGGAACCAATTACGAATATACCTTTGAAGATGCAGCGGCTGATGAACCAGCCTTCGCTCAGGTGCCGGACATCCACGATCTGGATGGTTACCTGTCCCTGGCAGCCAAGCGATTCCGGGGCAGCGAGAGGATGGGCTATAAAGTCGCCCTATGCCAGCGCGACATTGCCACCTACCTGACGCTGACGCTGTTCGGACCGGTGATGCTGATCCTCAAGCGATTGGGGGTTAAAATACCCTATCTGCCCTTCTGGGCTTATATCCTGATCGCCCTGGCTCCGATGGGGTTGGACGGCTTCAGCCAGCTTTTTGCCAACCCGCCCTTCAACGGTTTTGGCATCGCCCTTTATCCGATCCGGGAAAGCACACCTTTCCTCCGAACATTGACCGGGGCCATGTTTGGGCTTGGCAACGCCTGGTTGGCTTATCCCTACATTGACGACAGCATGGAAGAAACCGAAGAGATGATCGTCAATAAGCTGACCCAGGCGGGCGTTCTCCAATCGACCGAAGCTCAGGCAGGAGATTGATCAAATTTGACCCAGTTTATGGGGCACAGCCAACTGTGCCCTATTTTTATTACCAGGGTAAGATTGGCGAAGGCTCCCCACCCTCAATATACTTGTGCAGTAACATTGTCCGAGAATGAGGGAAAACGTGGATAGCGATTTGATAGGCCGCAAGCTCGGCCCATACGAAGTGATCGAGTTCATCGGCCAGGGTGCTATGGCCGAGATTTACCTGGGTTACCATCATGACCTGAAACGTAAGGTAGCCATCAAGATAATCGGTCGCAGCCTGCAAAGCGATCCGGTCTTTAATGCCCGGTTCCGGCGGGAAGCGAAAGCCATCGCCCGGCTTAACCATCCCAACATCGTCAAACTGTCCGACTTCGGCGCGGCTGAGGGCGGGCATTATATGGTGATGGAATACATCGAAGGGATCACGCTGGCCGATTTGATCGTGCAGGTGAACCGGGGAGAGCGCACGCTCTACGCGGAGGATGTCACCTTTATCGTCCGGCAGATCGCGGCAGCGCTGGATCATGCCCACAGCAAAGATGTCATTCACCGCGATGTGAAACCCGAAAATATCATGATTGCCCGCAGTGGGCAGGCCATTCTAACCGACTTCGGATTGGCCCTGCTGCGCAGCCGGAACGCCGAGGATAAAACCAGCGGCACGGCTTTTGGCACACCAGAATACATGTCACCGGAGCAAATCGCCGATTCGCGGATGGCAAGCCGCTTCAGCGATATCTATTCACTGGGGGTGATCGTATACGAATTGTGTACCGGCGAACTCCCCTTCGAAGCCGATTCACCGGTCGATATGGCCTTGCGACATCTACACGAAAGCGCTCCCGACCCGCGCTATCTGAACCCGGAGCTGCCGCTTTCGGTTGCCCAGGCCATCCAGAAGGCAATGTCAAAAGAACCCCGCGACCGCTACGCAAACGCCATGCAGTTCGCGATTGCCTTAGAATGGGCCTACGATCATCCTGAAGCCGAACTCCCCCCGCTGCCCGGTCCTCGGTTGGAAACCAGCGTAGAAGAACCCACCCAGCGCCAGGATAACGAAACGGTCGTCGCCCACCGGGGGCCGTCAAAGGTTGAGGAGCGGCGCGAGAAACGCCGCCTGCGGGCCGCCCACCAGCAAATGCAGCGTGAGGAAACCAAGCTCGAACGCCAGACAATCCAGGCATTAAAAGCCGAAAAACGCCGGGAAAACAAACGCCTGCGCGAGAGAAAGCGCATCGCCCGGCAGGAAAAGCGCCAGCGATTCTTCGCGACCTGGGCACGGACATTGATCGTTATAGGGGTGCTGGCGGTCATTCTGGCAGCATTGGTCTATCTACTCCAGACGGCGGGGGTGATCGCGATTCAGTTCAAGCTGCCATCGCTTCCGGCAGTGCGTCCAACCAAATCAGCCGAAACGGACGACGCAACGCCCACCCTGATCCCAACTTTAACACCGGTGCCGACCAACACCTCAATGCCGACCGCTACGGCATTGGTGCCAGCCCCGGAGAATACCGTACCGCCGACCGAGTTCACCTCGCTTGACGTGGGGACCAGCGCCTTCCGGGTACATGATGGTCAGGTGTTGCAGTTTATCCCGGAGGGGCAGTTTATCATGGGCACCGACAGCCTGTCCCGTAATCGCATCGACCGGCCTGCCCATGCTGTGCAGCTCTCCAACTACTGGATCGACCGTACCGAGGTCACCAACGACCAGTACCGGTTATGCATCGACGCCGGAAAATGCAGCCCGCCCGTCAACCTGACCTACTTTGACGACCCCGAATTTGCAGACTACCCGGTGACCTTTGTGCGTTATGAGGACTCGGTAGCCTACTGCTTATGGATCGCCAGCGAGACTGATCTGGTCACCGGGCTGCCAACCGAGGCACAGTGGGAAAAAGCCGCCGGTTGGGATCCCACTATCGGCAAGGCGCGGAAGTATCCCTGGGGAGATGACTCCCCTACCCCTGACCTGATGCGCTTCAATGAGAGTGTCACCAACAAACCGGCAGCACCGGTCGGGTCATACCCGGGTGGAGCCAGTGCTTACGGCGCATTGGATATGGCTGGCAACGTCTGGGAGTGGGTGTCAGACTGGTTTGATGCCGAATATTACAACCGTACTGGCGTCTCACTCGATCCCTCCGGGCCATTGAGCGGTACGCTTCGATTGGTGCGCGGCGGCTCGTGGACGCGGGAAGGCGAGATGGCGCTCAGTTCTCTGCGTAACCCGGTCAGCCCGACCGCCTACGCCAACGATATGGGCTTCCGCTGCGCGATGACGGTCGAGCGGCCCGCACCGGCCAGCGGTATCCTGCTGGCCCCGGTCGATCTGACTCAAACCCTGCTGGATATGCTCGAAGAAGCTCGCACCGACCCGGCTAACAGTCAGGCCGCCATTGACGATTGGGTGGAACGGGTCGAAGCGCTGCGCTCATCGCTGCAAACCGGCGATAAAGCCAACAGTCTGGCCCTGGTTGAAGAACGCCTGAGCCGGATCGAATCGCAGGGCAATTCAGGTTTGCTATCTGAAAAACTCACATTCCAGCTTAAACAAGCAATGCTCTGGATGGCGGATGAACTAAGCTAATAACAAGGATCATTATCCGTTACCCCGGTAACGCAACTTATCAAGGATATTTTCATGGCAGATGAACAGGCCGATCATTACCCATCACCGGCCCACCACCCCGGCAGGGACGTGACGCTGCACAGCTTACAGGCCATTGACAATAAAACTATCGTCCGAGTCTCAAAACTCACACTCCCCGAAATCGAAGAACTCAAACGGGAAATTGCCGGGATTTTCCCGGCTGGCAACTTGCCCGGCCTGATCCTATCCGGCCTGACCAGCATCAAAGGCCGCCGGTTAAGCCGTAAGCGAGTCGATGATGATATCACCGCGATGTTCAAGGGGATCGGGCTGCTCCCACAGGGATTGTACAGCCTGTTTATCGCCGGGCCAGCCGTGGTGCTGGCGGCGTATCAGGGTCTTCTCACGCTGGCCGGAAAAGACGTGAACAGTGCCTTCCCGGAAGGAACCTGGCAGTTCTACCTTCAATTCGGCCTGCGAGAAGATCAGGGCCGTCACACCAACGAAACGATTGCCTATCACCGGGATCGCCCGCAGCAGGCCGATCTGGTCGATGACGTCACCGCCTGGCTGATGACATCTATCAACACCTTATTCGACTCCGAAGTCCTGAGTGCCGCCCTGTGGACAGAATGGCGTACCCTGCGGCTGATCCGCAAGGCAGCCAAAGAAGCCGGTCAGGCCGATAAGATGCCGTTTGTCACCATGCTCCGTGATTGGCAGCTCCGGCGGCCCTATGATGCCCTGGCCGGAACCTCTTATGCCGATCAGCGGCGAGAAGCGTTTGATGAGTTCAGCAAGCGTTATTTTGACCTGCTGGACGACGCTGCCGTGCGCGAGATCAAAAAGCAGCTCCATGCCCTGACCGAGCAGGAACGCACCGCCTACCAGCAGCAAATGAGCCTGTTGGCCTGTCTCCAACCCGGCAAATACCGGGATGAACGCGTCTCGGTTCCGCTCTGGGAGGCGAAGGTAGGGCTGATCTGGAACGGTCACGTTTACCTGTTCGACGCCTGTGCCCGCGATACCGATGGACAGCCGCTGGTTTATACCCAACATGGCGATTACTGGCCGCTGCAAACTGACAAGCATGGCAGGCCGCTTGACCCCAACGGCGATCCCCTGGTCACAAAGGGCGGCTGGTTTTACCAGAAATATTCCGACGGCTACCTTGACCCGGTCGCTTACCTGGCCCCTGCCGACCCCGCATTGATCAAGGGGCAGGTCAGCGCCATTCTCAAATCGGGCCGGGTGCCATCCCGGTCAACAGTCGATACCCGGTTGGTGCTGGCTCCCCGCACCGAACAAGAGCGGCTCCGCACCATGCTACCAGCAGAAACCCAATACAGTCTACAGCTGCTGGGCAAAACGCCCATCCTGCTCAACTGGGATAAGCACGACCGAAAACTCCCCCTGGGGATGCTGCGGAGAAGTGCCCGGCGCGGCATCGGCGACCATCCACTGACCATCATCCGAACGGCTGACAGCATCGTATTTGACCAATCGCACATCTTCTTTGATGGCCTGTGGGGGATGGCAATTGCCGAGGTGATGACCAATCAGGCGATCTCGTGGTGCAGCGAGGTGGTCAACACCGACGCGCTATATATCGGTGCGCCGGAACCGCTGCCCATCAACGGGTCAACCCCGTTTGAAGCCACCGCGATTGCCCAATATCATGCCAACTGGACTCCCGAAGTTGACGTAGAAAGCAATGCCGTCAACATGACCGCCATACACGAGGCCCGCCATTGGCTCAAACTGCGCGGCACCGGCTTTACAATCAACGATATGCTGCTGCTGGCGCGTATCTTCCACGCGGCTGACTACCGGCCTGATAAAAAGCTCGCCGCCGCCATTGACAAATTTATCCCCGAACTGAGGACAGCAGTCTGGGACTCGCTCAACGCTTCGACCGGTATCAATCCCTCCCTGCTCATCCCGATGGATGCCTCCTTCGTCAAGCCCAACGAGCGTATTTTCCCCACAACTTTCCGCAACGTTCTGCCCGATCTGCTCGACGTATACGACGATGCAGTCACCAGCTATGAAGATTGGCAGGCTGAACAGGATGAAGAAACCTGGCAGGCATTTGATATCCACCGCCGGGATTTGTTATCCTACCTGCGGACATTCGGCGAAATGCTGAACGCGATCAAGGCGATCACCATGCGCGGGGAGAGCTTCAACGTGGCGACCATCCGAATGCTGGCCCACCTTCCCTCTTCCATGCAGCATCTACTTGACCAGATCCCGCAGCGAGTCGGAATCCTGAACGAAGTGGTCAAAGGTGAAGAGGTCTTCTCCAACGTCGGGAGAGTGGCGAAGGGATCCTCGCTGGTGCGCTTTATGAGCGCCAAAGATGACGGGCAATCCAAGAAATTAGTATGGGGTTTTCTGACCGACGACACCGGGCAAATGCAGATCAGTCTGCGAGATTTCCGCCCACACATCGATCCGTTAACCGAGTCTGGCCGGAGCGAATTTGCCGTCCGGCTTGCACAGGATTATCTCGACGCCTACGTAGAAACCCTGAACCGCTTAGCCGAAACCTTATCGGCTATCGCTCTGGCACGTGAGTAGGCTACAGGACACCAAGGTATACAAACGTTATGAAGTTTCACCTGTTACATCCACGTGACCAACTGGTCGCAACCATGAACCGAATTTACCACAATGGGATGACCACCCTATCCGGCGGAAATCTGTCGATCAAAGATGAGGATGGCTGTATCTGGATCACACCCTCCGGTATTGATAAGGGCAATCTAACCCCCGGTGATATCATGCGTGTTCACCCGGATGGCACAATCGAAGGCCCCCATAAACCATCGATCGAACTTCCCTTTCACCAGGGCATTTACAACCGCCGTCCCGACTTAGGGGCGGTCGTCCATGCACATCCCCCAGCGCTGATTTCCTTCAGCACAGCGCGGGAAATCCCCGATACCCGGATCATTCCGCAGGCCAACCGGATATGCGGCCCGATCGGGTATGCGCCTTACGCCACACCGGGTACCGATCAGCTTGGCGAGAACATCGCCGAGACTTTCGCCCAGGGGTACGATGCCATCATCCTTGAGAATCACGGTGTGGCGACCGGCGGCCCGGATATACTGACAGCTTTCCAGCGGCTCGAAACGCTGGATTTCTGCGCCCGTACGCTGATCCAGGCCAGGGGGCTGGGAACGATCAACGCCCTGACCGACGAACAGCTTGACTTGTTTGACAGCCGTGGACACCTGCTGCCGGAATTTGCCCCAAAGCAGCCATCCAGCCGGGAGCGAGAACTCCGCCAACAGATCGTCGAGATTGTGCACCGGGCCTGTGACCGCTACCTTATGATCAGCACCGAAGGTGTCGCTTCTGCCCGCGTGGATGAGCACAGCTTCCTGATCACACCCACCGGCCTCGACCGGCGAGACATAGAGATCGATGACATTGTATTGATCCGCGATGGGCAGCGCGAAGCGGGCAAACTACCCAGCCGCTCGGTGAAACTGCATCAAGCCATCTACGAGCAGCATGCCGACATCCATACGGTGATCACAGCTCAATCACCACATGTGGTGGCCTATGCGGTTTCATCCGGCATTTTTGATACCAAGTCCATCCCGGAATGTTACATTATGCTGGTAGAAATGCCGGAGATTCCTTTTGCGGCACTGTATCAAGAGCCGGAAAAAGTCGCCGCAGCCTTATCGCCCCGGTCGCCAGTTTTGCTGGTTCAGAATGATTGTGTCCTGACAACCGGACAGTCTCTTCTCCAGGCATTTGACCGGCTGGAAGTGGCCGAGTTCAGCGCCAAATCGCTGATCGATACCCTGCCGCTGGGTGGCATGGTTCCGATCAGCAATGCGGATTTGGAGGATCTTCAGGCTAAATTCCTCGCGGGGTGATCAATCAAAAACTTGCAGCACGCTTCTATGGAGGATAGTGGTGATGGAAACACAGACTTCCTTTTGCTCTGATCTCTCGCGTGCGCTGGATGAGCCGATGATCGGGACAGCGCTCCGGGCGGATGTGTGGCTGCTCCTGGAATACAGTGGAGCCTGGGGACATAAAGCCTTCGAGGAGAGCAGCCTGGATCAGGCGGTGAAAGATCACCTGTCGGCGGCACAGGACTCGATCCCCAACACGCGGCTTCAACTCATCAGGAAAGATCGGCAGCAGACCGGCGATGCCATCCATTTTTACCTGGCCGATTCATCCGCACAGCCGCCGCGCCTGCACGCCTTTCAACTCGATTCATACGACGATTTGTTGAAGATGGATATTCAATCCATCGCATCCGGCGACCCGGCCTATAACCAATATCTGGACAACGACCCGCTTTTCCTGGTCTGTACCAACGGCAAACGCGATCAATGCTGCGCGAAGTACGGCACCCCGATTTACCAATATCTCTGTTCAATTGGGGAGCAGGCTGTCTGGCAAGCCTCACACGTCGGGATGCATCGCTTCGCACCAATCATGATCACGCTGCCGCATGGGATTTACTACGGGCGGATTGAGCAAGAAGAAGCCGCCATAATCGTGGAGAAAACGCGTGCCGGTCAACTCTACCTGGAAAAATACCGGGGCCGATCCAGCTATTCACCGATCCAGCAGGCGGGGGAATACCTGCTCCGGGCAGAAACCGGCGATCTGGGCCTGGATGCTTACCGGTTGAATCAGGCCGGCACCGGAGAATCGGGCCGCGTGGAGTTCATCTCAAATGCCGATGGGCAAATACATGCGCTTGACATCAACGTCGAGCAGACCGGAACCACCCTGGCAAGCTGCGGATTGGACAAGCAGGCAGCAATCAAGTCTTATGAACTGCTCCGGCACAGCATCACACCAGGGGAAGGGTAAAGCTAAAAGTACTCCCCTGCCCCAATCCATCACTTGCTGCTGCGATAGTACCACCATGCAGCACGACAATATGGCGGCTGATCGTCAGGCCGATCCCGCTGCCACCACCCGCTCGTGACCGGGATTTATCCACCCGGTAAAAGCGGTCAAATATATGGGCCAGGTCATCAGGCGCTAGCCCGATACCGGTATCCCTGACGATGAATTGGGCCACCCGATCCTGGTTGGATAACCCGACCGTCACCTCGCCACCGGGTGGTGTATACTGCAAAGCGTTGCCGAGAATATTTAGCATAACCTGCCGGACACGGTCGAAGTCAGCCAGGGCTTGAATCGGGTGATCGGGCAGATTCAGTGTCAGCCGCACCTCTTTGGTCGCGAACTGCGGGCGGAGCCAATCAACCGCCGACTTGACAATCGAACCGGCGTCACAGGGTACAGCATCGATCTGAAGCTGTGAGGCTTCGGCCTGCGATAGTTCCTGCAAATCATGTGCCAATCGTTGGAGACGGTTGGCTTCGTGATGCACCAGCTCGAAGGTTTCGAAGGACGGTTCGATCACGCCGTCTTGCAGCCCTTCCATATAACCCTTGATGCTTGCCAGGGGTGTCTTCAATTCATGGCTCACATCAGCGATAAGCTGCTGCCGCATCTTCTCAGATTCGGCCAGCGATGCCGCCATCTGGTTAAAATGCCGGGTGAGATCGCCAAGCTCGTCTTTCCCCCCGTAAAAGATGAGTCGTTCATCATAGCGCCCCGATGCGATCCGCTGGCTGGCCTTCACCATCTCATGAACCGGGCGGGTAATCCGCCGACTGATGAACCAACTGGTTAAAATGGCAGCAATGATCGCCGCACCGCCCGCCAGGATCAGGGCATTTGTGAGCGCCTGCCGGAAACTCTCCTGAATGTCATCGAGCAGCGATACCATGCCGCCCATCATCCGGCCTGACATTGGGCGGCCCATCATCATTTCTATATGATGGGAAAAGCTCACCGGGGCAACAAAAGCGGTCGAGATCGCCAGCACCACCAGGCTGACCGCTATAACGATCAGGTAAGATAGGAAAAGCTTACGTCCCAGGTTCATCGTGAATCGTCATCCTCAAATTTATAACCAACCCCGCGAACAGTCTGGATAAACCGGGGGTTCGACGGATCAGGTTCGATCTTCTGTCGAATATGCCCGACATGAACATCTACAACACGTTCCTCGCCAAAGAAATCGTAGCCCCATACCCGCTCAAGAAGCTGTTCCCGGCTCAGGACTAACCCGGCATGCTGGGCCAGGGTGTTCAACAGCTTAAATTCCAGCGCCGTCAATTCTATAAGCTCGTCCTCGTACCAGACCTGATAACGCTGTGTGTCGATCCGGATATGGGCAAAGGTCAACACGTCTTCGTCAGGCTGAGGCAACTGCCGTGGGCGTCGAAGGATCGCCTTCACACGGGCTACCAGTTCACGCGGGCTGAACGGTTTGGTCACGTAGTCGTCCGCCCCGACCGTCAGGCCGACAATTCGATCCATCTCCTCTGACCGGGAGGTGAGCATCAGAACATATACATCAGACTCCCGCCGGAGCTGTTGGAGCACTTCAATCCCATCCATACCCGGCAGCATAATATCAAGGATAACGAGGTCGGGTGCATATTGGTGATAAGCAGCCAACCCCTCAGCGCCATCTTCAGCCAGGTAAACGGTGTAGCCCTCCGCCTCAAGATAGGCTTTAAGGAGATTCCGTAAATTGGCTTCGTCATCCACAACCAGGATGCCTGTCATATACCGGTTCCCGTCATCAATAATTCCGTGTAATTTTATTATGTTGATAACCAACCGTTCGATCAACCACAAAAAAGACCCTGCCCCATAGGAGCAGGATCATATCCGCTGTCAAACAGGAGATTCTACCAGTTCCCACGCCCCATGTGGCCGCGCCCGTGATGCGGACCGCTACCCTGTGAAGTCCCACCATAGGGGCAATCACCACCATACGGACAATCGTCATACGGGCAATCACCATCTGCCCAGCAATCGCCGCCACATCCACCACCGGGGCCACCCATATGCCCGGACATCCATTCGGCCTGTTCGGGGGTGATGATGCCATCTTCTACCGCCTGGGCAACAGCTTCTTCACGAGCGGCATCCATAGCGGCCCAGACCTCAGCAGGGTCGATTCCCAGTTCTTCGGCAATCTGCCACATGGTTTTACCCTCGGCAAGCTGCGCGTCCAGCTCTTCGACGGTCAGGCCCAGCGCTTCAGCCATTGCTTCGTGCATCACATCATGATAAGCGGCCATCCAACCGTATCCGCCGCCACCCATTGGCCCGCCGGGATAACCGGGTGTTGGGTCTGCATCCTGTGCAAAAACAACATTAGCACCGAAAAATCCACCAACCAGTACGGCAATCGCCGCCAGCGTAATTCCTGTAATCGTAATCAGTTTTCGCATTTTTCACTCCATGTAATTGGTATGCTCTAAACATAAACTTTTCTCATGTCAATTTGTTGAAGCAAATGTGAAGTTTTTGTAAAGTTAAGGCATGACCCTACTCTTTATCACATCAAGGTAGTATGACTATTTTGCAGCCGGAAATCCTCATCATCGGGGCCGGGCCGAGCGGGGCGGCTGCTGCCTGGGGATTAGCTCAGGCAGGCCATGATGTGTTGATGGTTGATGCAGCAGATTTCCCCCGCGATAAAACCTGCGGCGATGGCCTCACACCAATGGCGATCAAGACTCTAGACAAGATGGGCGTACTGGATAAAGTCGAGGCGGCGGGGGCCTTCAAGATCGATCATGTCAGCATGCGGGGGCCATACGGCATATCGACCCGGGTAGCATTCGAGGATTCAATGGGACCGGGCCATTACGCGCTTGTCCTACCGCGTCTTATCCTGGATCAGGTTCTCTATCAGCACGCCATTGACCGGGGTGTCGGATTTATGGGGAACACCCATGTCATCCAGGTTGAACGCACCGGTAGCCGGATCACCTCGGTTCAGGCTGAGAGTCCTGATGGACCGGTCACTTTTGAACCCCGGCAGGTGATCATTGCGGTGGGAGCGAACATTGGCTTCCTCAAGCGGCAGGGCTTTCTCACCCGCCCACCAATCGTAATCCGCGCCGCCCGCACCTATTACGCCAGAGTTCATCCCGGCCAGACCGATTACAGTTTCTACTTCGAGCGGAACCTGGTGCCCGGTTACGGGTGGGTCTTCCCAACCGGGCCGGACACGGCCAACATCGGTGTGGGGGTATTCTCAAATGGACACCGGCCTGAACTGTCCACCAAAACGCTGCTCGATACATTTGTTACACAGCTCCAGAAGCGCGGCCTGATCAAAACGATCCAACCCAACGGCCCGATCAAAGGTTATCCGATCCGAGTCGATTTTCCCTCGGAGCGTGTTGAGGGGGAAAACTGGCTGATCGTGGGCGAATCAACCGGGCTGGTTAATCCGGTCACCGGCGAGGGGATCGACCTGGCGATGGAGTCCGGCCTGCTGGCAGCAGAGACCATCCACGAAAAGCAGCGACATTACCAGCAGCAGTTGGAAACACGTTACGCCTCATTATTCAACGGGCTGCGATGGTGTCAGCGTATCCTGATGAATCGCGCCCTGATGGATTACGCGCTCTGG
Organism: Anaerolineae bacterium; assembly: GCA_050288085.1. Classification (GTDB taxonomy): domain Bacteria; phylum Chloroflexota; class Anaerolineae; order Aggregatilineales; family UBA3940; genus JBNKDD01. The sequence continues at coordinate 1,221 of JBNKDD010000059.1, read as the reverse complement.
CAAACCCGGCAGCATCGCTTCGTGCGGGATCGGATCGTCAATGCGGTGCAGGGATTTGAGCACCCCCAGCAGATGCTTCATCCCTGGTTCATCCTGCAATTTTTGATCCCCCTCTCGCCTACCTGGGTATTCAATCAGATGCGGGGGCTGTTCAAAAATGGGCATCGCTGATTGACATGCCCCTTGCAGCAAGATAACATCCACCGTGAAACCAAAAATGACATTGCAGCCCAAAGGAGTATGAGTTGAAGAAAATCCTCAAGATAGCTGGCATCGTGCTTGGTTCAATAGTCGTCTTGCTGATCCTGGCAACGGGCGGCCTTTACCTGGCAGCGGCTGGTGATTATTCCGTCCCGCTGACCGCAGCCGATGATCCGAGCATCCCGCAGATTACCCTTGATGGTGTGACGTTTCATGTCGAAGAATTCGGCGACCCGGAAACCCAGACCGTGCTCGTCATGCACGGCGGCCCCGGAGCCGATTTCCGTTATCTGCTGCCTCTTCAAGAACTGGCCGATGACTATCATGTCGTCTTCTACGATCAGCGCGGAACCGGCCTATCCCCCCGCGTTGATCCCGCCGAACTGACCGCCCAATCATCGATTGACGACCTGGATTTGCTGGTTGATCACTATGGCGGCGGCGACCCGGTTTACCTGATCGGGCATTCATGGGGCGCGATGCTTGCCGCCGGTTATATCAGCCAGCACCCGGAGAAGGTCAGCGCAGTCGTGATGGGTGAACCGGGCGGCCTGACCGACGAGTCAATCGCTGCATTCATGACCAACCAGCAATCGGTGATCAACACGGGCTTTATGCTGCGGCTGGCCCCGCGTTACTTCGAGCAGTTCTACGTAGAACCCATCGACGACCGTGCCCGCGCCGACTATTTAGCCGCCCTGATGACCAACCTGTGGGAGACCGCCCCCGGCAATCCGTATCTGTGCCCCGGCGTTGAGGAAGCCCCGGATTACTGGCGCTTCAGCGTTGATGCCAGTCAGGCTATCCTGGGATCAGCCACCCGTGAAGATGGCTCGTACGATATGGCGCTCCTCAATGAACACCTGGATCGCTACACCGGCAAAGTCCTGATCCTGACCGGAGAGTGCGACACCTGGCTTGGAACCGAACACCAACAACGTTATCACATCCCGCTGTTCACCGATGTTGAACTGGTCACCATCCCCGACGCAGGCCACAACATGATGACCGATAACCCCG